>CAYZAD010000044.1:0-17355 GCA_964476315.1 uncultured Rhodobacterales bacterium | reverse complement strand
TAGCCGACAGACACAAAATCGCGCAGAACGGTCCCGTTGTTTGTCGGCGTGCGTTGACCGTTGCGCATGGAAAGTGCGCCATTGACCAGAACATGTGCAATGCCGGTGGCATAGCGCCTTGGGTGGCGGGCGGTCGCGTTGCTGGCAATGGCGGCCGCGTCGAAAACGCAGATATCGGCATGGTAGCCTTTTCGCAGCTGCCCCCTTTTCTTCAACCCAAGCCGCGCCGCAGGGATCGACGTGATCTTGGCAAGCGCGTCTGACAGGCTCAGAACGCCACGGTCGCGGACGTAATGCTGCAAGAACCGCGCAGCCCAGCCATAGCCGCTGAGGGAACCGATGTGATCGCTGAGCACACCGTCATTTGCGATGGCCACGGTATCCGAGATGACGGCGCATTCGGGTTGTGAAAGGCACAGGTCGATATCCGAATTGAGAAAGCTTTTCGAAGACCACATCGTGGCCATCATGTTCTCGCCTTCCTCGAGCAGGATATCGAGGACCGCGTCATAGGGATCGACGCCGCGCATTTTGCCGATTTCCTCAAAGCTTGCGCCAACAAGGTCTTTGTTCTCGGTCGCGTTGAGCAGGATGATGTCCTTCCAACGCCGCGCCTTCACGATCAGCCACATGGGCTTGGGGTTTGCCTTGATGCGCTCTCGCATCTCCGGGTCGGCCAACCGTTTCAATACGTCGTCAATGCTTCCGGCCTGGGCCCATTTCGGCAGGATCGCGGCCATCAGCGTGTGGTTCCAGTCATGCGGAATGACGTCAAAGGCGATATCGCCATCATGCGTCCGTGCAATATCGATCATTTCAAGCGTATGTTCCATCGCGTGTCCGGGCGCGCCGAACTTGGGCTGGATGTGGCTGATCTGAAGTCGCGCCCCGGCTTGCCGCGCCGTGCTCATCGCTTCGGTGAAGCCCAGGTCATATTCGGTATCGCGGTTGCGCACATGGGTTGCGTAAAGCCGCCCGTATTTCGCCGCGACCTCGACCATTGGTACAAGGTGATCGGGGGCCGCAAGGCTGCCGGGGAAGTATTCAAGACCGGATGAAAACCCGCCTGCGCCTTCCTCCATGCACTGATCGACCAGCTTGGCCATCTTGGCGACGTCATCGGGTTCCCCCGCGTGCAATTCGTCCCCGAGGATCGCGCGGTGGATCGTGCCATGCCCGACAAAAGCCACCACGTTCACGCCAAGGTCGGTGTCATCCAGAACGTCCAGGTATTCGCCAAAGCCCAGCCATTTGCGGTGCTTGGCCTTTTCGGTGAACCACGGCGACACTTGACGGATCGCTGAATGAGAGCACACCGGCGCACAGGAGATCCCGCACTGACCGATGACTTCGGTCGTCACACCCTGATGGACCTGGCTTTCGGCGCGGCCGTCGGCGATGAGGGTGAAATCGGAATGCGTGTGCATGTCGATGAAACCGGGTGACACGACAAGGCCTGACACGTCGATGACCTCGGCAGCGGTGTCATCGTTGATCTCTCCGACCTCGGTGATCATGCCGTCCTTGATCCCGACATCGGTGATCCTTGGGGCCGTTCCGCACCCGTCGTGGACTTCTCCACCTTTCAGAACCAGATCGAACATCGGATTACCTCACGGATGCGGGGCCATAGACCCAATTGGGCAGGAACAGGGTGAGTTCCGGGAACAGGATCAGGATGATCATTCCCAGGATATAGGCACCGATAAACGGCAGCACCGCGACCGAGATCCGTTCGAGCGAGATTTTCGAGATCCGCGATGCAATCGTCAGGTTGGCTCCGAGTGGCGGCGTCAGGAAACCGATTTCGCAGGTGATGACGGTGAAGATGCCAAAGAGCACCGGATCAATGCCCAGCGATGTCACCAGCGGCAGAAAGACCGCCGTGAACAGCACAATCTGCGCAAGGCTTTCCATGAAAGTGCCGATGAAGATGTAGAAGAGCCCGATCAGCAGCAGCACAAGGAACGGGCTGGTTGTGATCGAGGTGATCCCGGCCTGCACCGCAGCCGGAACATCGTAGAAAGCAGTCAATTGACCGAAGGCCAGGGTTGGTGTCAGCAGGATCAGGATGCCGGTCAGAAGTGCGGTAAAGCGCAGGGCTTCCAAAACCTTTTTCAGGGTCAGTTCGCGGTAGATGAAAAGACCCACGAACAAGGCATAGAACACGGCGACGCCTGCGGCCTCCGTCGGGGTGAAGATCCCGCCATAGATCCCGCCAAGGATCAAGACAGGTGCGCCGATGGACCACTTGCCTTCCCACGCGGCATTCAGGAAAGGCCCCCATGTGAAAGGATCGCCGCCCCCGCCATAACCGCGACGCCGGGCAATGATGTAAGTGGTCATCATCAGCAGTGTGGTTACGATGAACCCCGGGATGATCCCTGCAAGGAACAGCCGTGGGATCGAGGTTTCCGATACCAGCCCGTAAATGATCATCAGGTTCGAGGGGGGGATCAAGCTGCCAAGCGCGCCTGCACTTGCCGTGATGGCCGCAGCAAACGGAACGTCGTAGCCTTCTTTCTTCATGGCCGGCACGGTGGCCGATCCGATGGCGGCGGTGGTCGCCGGGCCAGACCCGGACAGCGCACCGAACAGCATGCAGGCGAATACGGTCACCAAACCCATCGAGCCGCGATAGGCCCCGACAAGTTTGGTTGCGATGCCGATCATGCGGTTCGCCATGCCGCCTGTTTCCATCAGCCGTCCGGCCAGAACGAACAGCGGGATCGTGAGCAATGGAAACGGGGTCAGGCTGTTGTAGCCAGTCTGGGCCAGTAGGGTGTACGGGATATCGATGAGGAACAGCGCAAAAGCCGTGGTCAGACCGACCGCCGCGAAAAGCGGCACACCGATCAGGGTCAGGACGACAAAGGCAATCGTCAACAGCCAGAGTTCGTTCAAAACAGATGCTCCTCATCCGGAGCGTCGCCGTCTTCCACCAGCATCCCCGGCAATCCGTGCGCCCCGTCACGATACCAGACGACGTAGGTCTGGATCAGCCGCGCCAGCATCAGGCTGTAGCCGATGACAAGAATGGTCTGCGGATAGAATTCGTTGATGCCGAGGCTTGGGCTGCGCGACGGGAACTTCCACAGCACCGCGAGGTAATCCCAGCTGACCCGTATCATCAGGATGCTGAACGCGGCCCAGGCGATATCGGCAAGGAAGATCGTGTATCGTCCGACACGTGTGGGCAGCGACTGCACCGCGACCAGGATACGGATGTGGAACCGTTCTCTGACGCAAAGCGATGCGCCCATGTACACCGCCCAGACCATGCAGATCGCTGCGGTTTCTTCGGTCCAATGCAATGCCACTTCGAAAACGTAGCGTGCCAGCACCTGCGAAATGACCGCGACCGCGATGATCGACAAGGCGGCGCAACACAAGGCCTCTTCAAAATGTCTTTCAAGCCATCTCAACACGGCCATCTGTGTTCCCCTTGGGCGCAGTTTTGGAAGCAGAACCTTGGCAAAGACCGGTCAGCCGGTCCTTGCCCAGATCATCGTGCGGTTCAACGCGCGGCGGCGTTGATCATGTTCACCAGATCGACGAACTCTTGCCCGCGTTCGGCAGCTACGGCTTGCTGAACCTTCTGCGCGGCCGCGATAAAGTCGGCGCGGTCCGGGTCCGTGCGGGTCATTCCGCCCTCGGTTGCCAGCCATTCGCGGATCTCTTCGGTCTCGGTGCGCACCTCATCGCTGAACCGGTTGCCCGCATCCACGGCTGCGCGCATCACCTGTTCGCGTTGCTCGTCGCTCAGACGGTCCATAAAGCTGGACGATGCGAAAAGCGGTGCCATCGACACGAAATGCTCGAGGATGACGAGGTTCGGCATGAACTCGTAAAAGCTCATGTCGCGGATGAACGACGTGCCGTTGTCACCGCCATCCACGGTACCGGTTTGCAGCGCAGTGGGTGTTTCCGACCATGCGAGGGGAACGGGATTGGCACCGAAGGCCTCGAACGTCTGGAGCATGACCTTGTTGTTCGGCGTGCGAATCTTCAGGCCCTCCATATCCGCCATCGTGTTTACGGGGCGGACAGAGTTGTAGAAGTCACGATACAGCGCCGGACCAAAGCTGAGCAGATGGACGCCGGTGTCGGCAAGGAGCTGCGAGCGGATGAAATCGCCGACTTCACCTTCGACAACCCGGGCCAGGTGATCGGTGTTCTGGAAGATATACGGCAGCACCGTCACATCCATCAGCGGCCAATGCGGGGATACGTTGTTGGCGGTGATGAAGAAACCATCGACCGTGCCCAGCTGCATCGCGCGAAAACCTTCGTCCTCGGTCGCAATCTGATTGCAGCACCGCAGGCGCACATCCACGCTGCCCCCGGTATACTCTTCGGCCAGTTCTTCAAAAATTGCGCCAAAGCGCCCGTAGAGCGAATCCTCCGGCGCGCCAAAGCCGAGGTTCATCGTGATGTCCTGAGCCGAGACTGCCGATGCCGATATCGTCAGTGCCATCACCGCGCCAAGTGTTCTGGTATGGAATCCCATGGTGTGTCTCCTTGTTGTCCAACTGGTTTTTTCTTTCAGCTTTGCATGGGAAATGGCATTGGCATAATATCAATTATGACAATTTTGATACCCGTTCGGCATCATGCGCTCTGACCTGCGCCTTGTTCGCTACTTTGTTGCCGTCGCGGAGGAGTTGCATTTCCGCCGCGCTGCAGATCGTCTTGGCGTCGCACAGCCCGCGCTGAGCCGCGCCATCCAGACATTGGAGGCGGAACTTGGCGTGGACCTGTTCATCCGCTCCAATCGCAATGTGCAGATCACTCCGGCGGGGCAGGTTTTTCTGGACCGGGCGCACGAGATCCTCAGCCTGATGAGCCGCGCCACAGAAGACGTGCGCAGTGCCCATGACGGTCGGGTTGGCACATTGCGGATCGGCTACACGGATTTTGCCATTGCCGGCCCGTTGCCGACGCTGCTCAAGGATTTTCAGGAACGCCATGCCCAAATCACCCTCAAGCCGCAGCATGGCGTCACCCTGACCCAACTCAACAGGCTTGCAGAAGGGCAATTGGACATCGGTTTCGTCACGGGCCCCGTCAACAAGGACGGGTATGATCAGCATCCCGTGTTATCCGAAGCCTTCGTCTGTGTGTGCGCCGACAGCCATCCATTTGCATCGCGCAAGGCGGTTCGGCTCACTGATCTGGCGACCGAGGATTTTGTGCATGGCAGTTCCGCCGATTGGCAGCACTTTTACGACTATCTCATTCCGCTGTGCCGTCGCGCCGGATTCACGCCGCGTATCGTGCAAGAAGCGTTCAATACGGCCGGTATTCTTGGCCTTGTTTCCTGCGGTATGGGGGTGACGGTCCTGACGGAAAAAGTCTGCGCGGCCTTGGCTCCGGGCCTTGTCGCTTTGCCCATCGAGGATGTGACGGAGCGGTTGATCACCACGGCTGTTTGGCGGCGCGATCACGTCATTGGGCCCACACGCCACTTTGTGGAGTATCTGCAAGGCGTGCCGGTGTCGTCTGTCGCATCCTGACACGGAATGCCCCTGGCCTGACTGTCAAAACGCGTTGCCATTCCTTGATTCTGCTGTAGGGCTTGGGGACGGGATTACCGGGGGTTCCATGTCAGACATTACAGTTTTTCAAGCAAAAACAATCATTACGATGGATCGCACGGTGCCACAGGCCACCCATGTCGCGGTGCGGGATGGGCGCATATTGGCGGTCGGTGATGCGACCTGTGCCGACGGCTGGGGTGACGTCACTCATGATGCGACCTTGGCGGATGCGGTCCTGATGCCGGGCCTTGTGGAGGGGCACGCGCACATGATGGCCGGCGCGATCTGGGAGTACGCCTATACCGGCTATCACGATCGGATCGATCCCGATGGACACCTGTGGTCGGGTTTGTCATCGCTCGACGATGTGGTCACACGGCTGGCCGACATCGAGAAAACCCTGCCCCCGGATGCGCCGCTGATCGGATGGGGATTCGACCCGATCTTCCTGCCGGATGACCGTCTGAGCCGCGTGCATCTGGACAGGGTGTCGACGACGCGCCCCATCGCCGTGCTGTTCTCGAATTTCCACCTGATGTGCGTGAATTCCGCCGCGCTCAAGATGGCGGGTTATGGCGCGCATACCAATGTCGAAGGTGTGGTGAAAGGGTCGGATGCAGAGCCGACAGGCGAGTTGCAGGAAATGGCCGCGATGTTTCCGATCATGCGGCGACTTGGGATCGATTTTCGCGCCTTGTCGCAGCGTGACAGTGCAATCCGGTCATATGCCCGGGTCGCTACACGCGCTGGCGTGACAACGGTCACAGACCTCTTTTCCCAACTCGAAGACGATGATCTTGACGTCATGTTTTCGGTGACAGGGGAAGACGGTTTTCCGCTGCGCATCGTGCCTGCCCTGGCAGCGTCCGGCGACCCGGCAGCGCTTGCGAAGCGTGCCTTGGCCCTGAAGGCACAGTCCACCGAAAAGCTGCGCCTTGGCGCGGTCAAGCTGATGACCGATGGATCGATCCAGGGATGGACGGCGCGGGTCAAATGGCCGGGTTATGTCGGTGGGCAGCCCAACGGGATCTGGAACATGGCCCCTGACCAGATCCAGGCCACTTGTGCCGCGTTGCATGCAGCGGGTGTGCAAATGCACATACACGTCAATGGCGACGAAGCCTCCGAAGTCGTGATCGATGCCCTGGCCAACGCCATGCGCACCGCGTCCTGGCCTGACCATGGCCATGTTCTGCAGCATGGGCAGATGATGGATGAGGCACAGTTCCAAAGATGCGCCGAACTCGGGATTCGCGTGAACCTGTTTGCCAATCACCTTTGGTACTTTGGAGATCAGCATGCCGCTCTGACCATCGGAGAAGACCGGGCAAACCGCATGGATGCGGTCCGGTCCGCACTGGATGCCGGGCTGACCGTGGCCATTCATTCGGATGCGCCGGTCACGCCGATGGGGCCGCTTTTTACGGCATGGTGTGCGGTCAACCGCCAGACCATGACCGGTAGGATTCTGGGCCAAACGCAACGCATTTCAGTGCCGGATGCGCTGTTCGCGATCACGCTCGGTGCGGCGCGTACGCTAAAGCTGGATGCCGAGATCGGGTCGATCACCGTTGGAAAGCGCGCCGATTTCGCAATCCTCGGGGCCAATCCGCTTGAGACAGATCCAACAGCGCTGAAGGATATTCCTGTCCTTGGGACCGTCTTTGGCGGCAAGGCGACACTGTTGTGACAGGCCTGCCGATGACGGTGATTTCCGGCTATCTGGGGGCTGGAAAAACGACATTGATCAATCGGTTGCTGGCGGCGGACCACGGAATGAAGCTGATGGTCCTTGTCAATGACTTCGGCGCAATCAACATCGATGAAAGGCTGCTCGCCTCCAAGAGCGAAGATACCATCGCGCTGACCAACGGCTGTGTGTGCTGTACGATGGGGGCCGATCTTTTCCTCGCGCTCGGAGATGCGCTGGACCGCCGACCGCGGCCGGATCACCTGATTGTCGAGGCCAGCGGCGTTGCAGACCCCACGCGCATTGCGAATGCCGCACTGGCTGAACCCGAGATGCGCTATGCCGGGATCGTGACGCTGGTTGACGGACCCACGTTCGAGGCATTGAGCACCGACTCCCTGATCGGTCCGCAGGTGCGCGATCAGGTCGCCAAGGCGGATCTTGTCCTTGTCACGAAACAGCCCGACGGTGCCCTGGTTCCCGGTTTGCAAGACCTTGTGAAGGTTCCGATCCTGACGGATGCGGAAGGGGATGACCTGTTGGCTTATGTCATCAAGGACCCCATGATCCCGCAACCCGCTGGTAGCGGACCGCCGCACCCCGGCTACATATCGTGGTTCCGCAAGCCGGTTGAGGGGATTGAAATCAACAGGCTGCGGAATGGCCTTTCGCGGCGTCCAAGCGGTCTTTATCGCCTGAAAGGCAGCGTTGTTGATGATGCAGGGGACGCTTGGACCATACAGGTTGTCGGTCAGCAAATCGAATTGGTGAAAGCGGGCGGAGATGTTGAGCCGGTCATCGTCGGGATAGGGGTGTCACAGCGTGTCACCGTGCAGGAAATCGACGCGTGGTGGGACGGCGTCGTCGGTGGCACCTGACTGACCAGAGGCAATCGGGATTGCCGAACCGTTTCACAACATGTTTGGCAAGGACCAGCGCCATGCTGCCAAAACGCCCGGCTTCACGCGGCTTGGATACGGAATGGCCGTTGGGCGATGCCTATCTCAGACGCCGACACGTGGCCAATTGCCCACGATAGAGGACAGAGCGTGCGGCAACCTCGTCCGCGACACGCAGCAACCACGCTTTTTGGTTATAGCTGCCACGCGCAAATCCGGTGCGCCCCTCGTGGTAGGCAAGATACTGATTGCGCGCGTCGTCCAGCGGGATGCCCAGCCGCCGGTTCGATTCCGCCATGTACCAGCCCATGAAATCTGCCGCGTCGCGGATATTGTTGCGTCTTGCGCGGCGTCCTTGATCATCAAGGTATTCCTGCCACGTTCCGTCCAGTGCCTGCGAATACCCGAAAGCAGAGCTTTGCCGCCCCATCGGGATCACCCCAAGGGCGTAACGGAAGGGTGTTCTGGCGTCTGATTTGAACTTGCTCTCTTGATACATCGACGCCATCTGGACATGCACGGGGACGCCCCATTTGCGTTCCGCTGCACGGAAAGCGCGAATGTAGCCCGGCCGCTGTTGCAGGATCGAACACGCGTTATCAAGATTTCTGGGCGCAGAGGTTCCGCCGCCACCCCCGCAGGAGGCAGCCAAAAGAACGATCACCAAGGCGCGAAAGAATCTGCTCATCTGCCTCTCGCCAACATGTCTCAAGGGCAGTTATCTGCCTCTCTGTTGGGCGCAGTGTACCCCATCGCGCCGAAAGGGGAAATCACAATTCTGCCGTTCGGCCGTCTTTGGCCATGCCACAATTCTGCCCGTATCTCAGTTCTGCACAGACTGTTTCCTGAATTTTTCCCTTGTGAAATGGACAATTCGTCAAAAATGGGGCACATCTGTGGCAACGGATAGGACTCATGATCAGACAACGCGCAAAATACAACATTGGCCAAGTGGTACGGCATCGCAGGCACCCATTCCGGGGTGTCGTGTTCGACGTCGATCCGGAATTCAACAATACCGAAGAGTGGTATGAAGCAATTCCGGAAGAAATCCGCCCAGCGAAACGCCAGCCATTTTATCACCTGCTCGCCGAGAACGAACAAAGCTTCTACGTTGCTTACGTCTCAGAGCAGAACCTGGTCGCCGACTATTCCGGCGAACCGGTCGAACATCCGGACGTGCCCGATCTGTTCGGTGCGTTCGAGGATGGAAGCTACGAGTTGCAGTTCCAGTACAATTGACGTCTCTCTTGTTTGCCACGTTGCGTAACCAGTAAGGGCTCCTCCTCGGGAGCCCTTTTTTCATGCAGAGCGCAAGACCGAGAGAAATCGATCAATCTCGTCCTCCGGGATGGACCAGTCGCATACCAGTCTGCCGCGCAGAATGTCATCGGGGCCTCCGCTGTCGGGGCCCTTGGTTCCGTAAACTGCGCCGGCCGTCTTCAGCCGGTCGTGCACCGCACGCGGCGCATTGAAAAAGATCATGTTCGCCGTGACCTCGTTCACGATATCCACATCGGGGGCGTCTTTCATTCCTTCGTAAAGCCGCGCACCCTTGGCATTTGCGCTCCGCGCCAGGTCCAGCCAGAGGTCATCGCGCAGATATCCCGCCATCTGTGCGGACAGGTAGCGGTGTTTGGAAAACAGATGCCCACCACGCTTTCGGCGCAACTCGAATTCCCAGGCTTTGGCCGGATCGAAGAAGATCACCGCCTCGACGCCCATGAGACCATTCTTCGTACCGCCAAAGACCGCCACATCGACGCCGATCTTCCATGTCATTTCAGCCGGGCTACACCCAAGCGCTGCAATTGCGTTTGCGAACCGCGCCCCGTCCAGATGGACGGGCAGACCATGTGATTTCGCAACATCGCAAAGGGCTGTCAGGGCATCCAGACTGTAGACATTGCCCATTTCGGTCACTTGCGTGATCGACACCGCGCCGCGTTGGGGGCCATGCACGTCAGCATTGTCAAAGAAACCGATGGCTTTGGTCAAAGCCTCTGGACTCATGCGATCACTGTCGCCTGTCAACGTCAGCTTGGCACCGCCCGTGTAGAATTCGGGCGCGTTGCATTCGTCTTCTTCGATATGCGCCACGGGCGAACAGAAGATCGTATCAAAGGGCTTGCTGAGCGTGGCCAAGGCAAGCGCGTTGGCGGCTGTTCCCGTTGCGACAAGGTAGACGGCGGCTTCGGGTGCTTCGAACAGGTCGCGGATGCGCTGTCGGACCTCGTCCATCAAGCTGTCCGCACCGTAGCCCAGGCTATGACCCTGGTTGGCCTCGGCAAGCGTCTTCATAATGGCGTCCGGCACGGGGCCGCTGTTGTCGGAGGCAAAAAACATCAGATCGGTTCCTCGATGATATGGTCTTCCCAATCGTCTTCGTGCACCTCGAATTCGGGGACTGTCCGGTCTTTCACCGACACGCCGGCGTCATGCACCGACTGGGCCGTCCCTGAAATCAGCGGATGCCAGTCATACAGCGCCTTGCCTTCCCAAAGCAGACGATAGGCGCAGGTCTGCGGCATCCAGTAGGCGTGACGATCGATGTTCGAAGGGTTCAGAACGATGCATTCCGGCACGAACTGGTGGCGAATGTCGTACTGTGCACAGCGGCATGTGCTGTCATCGAACAGGCGGCACGCCACACGGGTCAGCTCGACCTGCCCGGTCTCTTCATCTTCCAGCTTGTTCAGACAGCATTTCCCGCATCCGTCGCACAGGGCCTCCCATTCCTTGGGCGACATATCCTTGAGCGACTTGCGTTCCCAGAAACGCGGTGCAAGCCCGTTCCGGTCTATCGGATCCCGGGTCATAGCTCTGACAGCAGCTTGCGGGCCTGGGCGCAGTCGGCATCCATCTGCGCAATCATCGCGTCCAGATTGGCAAATTTCATTTCGGGGCGCAGAAACTCCACCAAACCGATGGATACCGTGCTTCCGTACAGGTCGCCCGAGAAATCGAAGATGAACGTCTCAAGATTGGCCGTGTTCTGGCCAAACATGGGACGGACGCCAATCGAAGCGGCACCGTGATACGAGCCCTCATGCGCCCCGTCGAGGACATCGACCAGCACGGCATAGACGCCGAATTTCGGCGGGTGCAAACCGTCGATGGACATGTTGGCCGTGGGAAAACCCAGTTCGCGCCCCCGTTGTTCGCCGGAAATGACCGGGCCTTCGATCCGATGCCAATGGCCCAGCATGTCGGCAGCGATCCGTGGTTTCCCGTCGGACAGCGCCTGACGAATCGCGGTCGATGACACGGTCCCGGCAGGCGACGCAACCAGCTCGGCAACCGTCACGTCGAACCCCAGCTTCCGCCCGAATGCCTTGAGGTCGTCCACCGTTCCGATGCGGCCTTTGCCAAAGCAGAAATCCGAACCGACCACCACGTGGCAAAGGCCCAATCCTTCTGAGATCACTTTGGTCGCAAAGGCTTCTGGCGTCAGTTCGGCAAGCTGCTGATTGAACGGGATTTGGTAAAGAACGTCTACGCCCAGTTTCTGCAGACGAGTTGCGCGCGCTTTCTCATTCATCAAGCGGAATGGTGGGGCGTCGGGCGCAAAATACTCCCGGGGATGAGGTTCGAACGTCAGAACGCCCAAAGGTGCGTTGGGTGCTGCATCGTGCGCACGCCTTATGACAGCCTGATGGCCCAGGTGCACTCCGTCGAAGTTGCCAATGGCAACTGTTGCGCCCTTGTCGTCGTCTGAAACGAACTGATAATCCCGCACGATTTTCATGCGGGCAGGACTAGCGACGCCGTGAAGGCAGTGCAATGTCGGTTTGCACTAAGCCATGGATTTTCGCGGCCGGATCGGGCCTAGTCGAATTTCCGTGATGGAGCGAGCACCTTGGCTTCGCCAATCAAGACCTTCTTGCCGTCGACCGAACAGTGACAGTCAAGCGTCACGCGGCGTTTGGCTATATCGATATCGATCACCTTGACCTCGGCATAAACCATGTCGCCGGGGCGGACAGGCGCAAGGAACTTGAGCGATTGTCCAAGGTAGACGGCACCATGCCCGGGAAGCTGTTCGCCAATGACGGCCGAGATCAGACCCGCGGTCAGCATGCCATGCGCGATACGGCCCTCGAAGATCGTGTCCTGGGCGTACTCGTCGTCCAGGTGAACCGGGTTTCGGTCGGTGGAGATCTGGGCAAACATCTCGATATCCATGTCCGTCACCTCTTTGCGGAGGTAGCGGGACATCCCCATTTCGATGTCTTCTATGCAGATCGTTCCGCGCGGCAGGTTATCCAACATTTTTCACTCCACTTTCGGGCATCAAGTAATAAAATGTAAGTCAAGCGCCCCGGTTCGCAACTTTATTACTTTGCGGATGCAGAAAATCAAGTGCTGGATTGCCGCGCCCCGGCGTTTTCTGATGAATTTGTCACGCTTTTTGTCACAACCTGAGCGGCGACCCTGCCGATCACCGTGGATTCGCCGGGAAATGACAATGTCCACTGCGCAGACCGCGCCACTTTCCAAGAATCACAAAATCTGTGGGAAGGCTGCAAACACATAGATGAATGGCTTGCATGAGTGTCCGGGCGGCCGTGTCTGGGCCGGGATGCGGGATGCACAGGTATCCGCGTGTCTTCGCTGCCCGAACCAGTGGAACGGATCACTGCGCACGGACAGGGCCGAGGCGCATGTCGGCAGTGTTGGGTGCTCTGGGCCGCCTGATCTGATGCCTTATCGCAGGAAGCCGATGCTGAACTGCGGTGCAGCCCCTGCCTTGGCCAGGTACTGTTCCAGCTGTTCGGGGTCAGGTTGCGTTTGCGTGCCCGTTTCCTGTGCTGCAAGCCCACCGGTGATGAACAGGGCGTCGATGTCTTCCCCCATCGCGCCCGCGATATCGGTCAGAATGCCATCGCCAATGGCCAGAACGCGGGAGGGATCGATGTCCTTGTCGAGGGCGGCAAGCCGCCGCCGGGCAAGATCATAGATCGGGGGGTGCGGTTTACCGAAATACAGGCTTTCACCACCCATTTCGGTATAAAGCTGTGCCAAGGCCCCGGCGCACCATTCGCGCGTTTCGCCGCGATCCACGACGATGTCGGGATTGGCACAGAGCAGCTTCAGACCTTTCTGCTTGGCATAAAGGAATTGCGGACGGTTCACTGCCGGGTCGGCATGCGGATCGAACGGCCCGCAGCAAACGATGCCATCTGCGTCCTCCAGGTCGACCCTTTGGATATTGACCGGATTCTCGATCAGGTCCATCGGCTCGAAAAAGGTTTCGTCAAAGGGCTGCCCCATGAACCAGACCTTTTCGCCTACGGCCCCTTGAAACATTGCGGCACGGGCGCTGTCGCCACTGGTCGCAATGCTGTCATAGGCCTCTTGCGGCACCTTGAACCGCTCAAGCTGTTTTGCCACCTCATGGCGGGACCGTGGGGCATTGGTCAAAAGCACCACTGTGCCGCCGCCCTTGCGAAACCCCTTGAGAGCGGCAACCGCCTCATCGTAGGCCGTGATGCCGTTGTGCACACAGCCCCATAGGTCGACCAATAGAACATCGTAGCGGTTTGCGATGTCGGCGAGCGAAGTGATGATCTGCGTCATATGTCCTCCTGCGATGTGCTTGGCATAACCCAGTTACAGAGCGCCCTTAACCCCTGATCGTGACCGCTCTTTGCCAGACTCCCCAGAGACTGAGCCAAGGATGCTGGCTGACCGCCGCACATTTTGGGTTTTATGCCAGACAGAAGGACCGTCTGGTCAAACGAAAAACGGCCAGCCGCACTCAACGGGACGGGTGCGGCTGGCCAGCTGAAAGAGGTGTCAGAGCGTCAGAGTTTCAGGTTCGGAATGATCTGCTTTTTGCGGCTGACCACGCCGGGCAGAACCACGGTGTCGCCTGCGACGCTCGCGTCAAAGCTTTTCTCGGCAACGGATTTCACGAGGTCGTTCGGAACCAGCAGCGTTGATTCCTCGTTCAGAATGTCGACGACGAACAGCAGCACCTGATCGACGCCGTCCTCTTTCGCGACATCCGTCATGGACGCCATCAGGCTGTCCTTGCGATCCAGAACGGTGGCCGGGCTTGTGGTTTCCAGAACGGAGACCCGGAATTTCGTGCCCTCGATGGCATATTCCTTGCTGTCCATGCGCAGCAGTTCGGCGTCAGAGAAAGCAGAGACATCCGACTTGGCCGCAAACATGTCAGCCGCGTAATCGGGGATCGACACACCCAGATCTTCGGCCAGGGCATGAGCGATGGCCTTGTCTTCCTGTGTTGTGGTCGGTGACCGGAATTCGAGCGTGTCGCTCAGAATGCAGGACAGCATCGCGCCCTTGATGTTTGTGGGCGCCTGGGCGAGGTCATCGCCGATCATCTTCCACATGATGGTGGCTGTGCAGGCGACCGGTTCGATGCGGATGTCGATGGGACCTTTGGTTTCCAGACCGCCAACCAGTTTGTGATGGTCAATGATGCCCTGGATATCGGCACTGTTGATGCCGGCAGGCAGTTCGGCCGGATTGTTGGTGTCGACGATAACCACCGCTTGGTCTTCGGCCACGTCCGAGATGATCTCGGGCTTGTCCAGCTTCCAATGATCCAGCACGAAAGCGGCTTCGGTATTGGGTTCGCCCAGCAAGACCGGCTTGGCCTCTTCGCCTTTGATCTGGTTCAGGTACCAGGCCCAGATAATAGGGCTTCCGGTGCTGTCTGTGTCTGGGGATTTATGTCCAAAAACGAGGGTTGTCATGCGGGGCCTCTGTTCTGCCAAATGATAAGTCGCGCGCCTTATAGGGCGCGCGATTGTCCATGTCACCTGTGGCAGTTTGCGCGTCAGTCTGCTGAAAGCGCTGTGCAGCGCTTTTGGCGTTCATCCTGACCGGCCCTGGTCAATTCGCAACCTGTTCGCGCAGGATCGATGCAGTCAGCGAGATCAGAAGATAGATCCCCGAAAAGATCAGGAATGCCAGCAACGTGTTTTCAAACGCACGGGGATAGCTGGGGTCTTGCGACGGAACGGGGTAGACCGATGTGGTCAGGTACCGCGCCTGGCTGTCTGCATCGCGGGCCGCTTGGTCCAGCCGCTCCAACGCGGCGGCCAGCATCATGTCTCGCGTGGCAAGATCCGCCTCGGCCAGTTGGATCTGCACGGCCGTTTCCGCCAGCGATCCGTTTTCCTCGGTTTCTGCCGTCATCTCGAGGTTGATCTCGGTCTTCAGGGCTTCAAGCCGGCGAATGTCCGCCTGAACGCCTTCGACGCGGGATTGGTTCGGGCGGGCGTTGTCCAGCAGGGCCTGAAGTTGCAGGTTCTTTTCCTGCAACTGGGTTTCGACGGATTCGATCCGGCCTTGAAGCGACCCAATCCGCGCCCTGGGGTCCAGAACCGAGCTTTCCTGTTGCAGCCGCACAAGTCGCTCCTGTGCAACGCGGCGGGCCTGTTCCGCGTCCTCGAGGCCCAACCGGGCGTCCTTCACGGCGTTTTCGCGTTTGCGCGCGGACAGATTGTCGACGCGTTCTTCTGCATAGCCAATCAGCACCGTTGAAAAATTCGTGGCGGTGTCGGGGTCGGCGGCGGCCACTTCCATTCGGATGACCCCTTCGGTCGGGTCATACCCGATTTGCACGTATTTCTTGTAGAGCTTGTACATGTCCTCGGCTGTGGCGTCAGGGTCCAGCCGACGCAGCGGGTCAAGCCACTCCTGGGAAAAATGCTCGCGGAAGCCTTCGTCGGCATCAAGCCTGAGCATCGCGTCCTTTGACGTCAGATAGCTTTGAACGGCAATGGCATCTTGATTGGTGGCGAATTGGGTGCCGGAAAACAGCCCCCCGATACCGCCGCCGCCGGTTTCCGCTTTGAGGATCAGGAATTCCGATTTCGACGCGTACATCGGGGTCGCCATGGCATAGAAATACCAGCCCACGATGATCGTGGGCAGCAGGACGAAGGCCGCGATCCGGGCAAACAGCAAGCGCAGTCGCCGGTTTCGCCGACGGGCCATGTCCTTTTGGATCGCCGAGATCTCCTGCTCGCGGCGTTCCGCCGGGCTCCGATCATCGGTTGCGGGCAGGTTTTTCGTGCTGGTTTTTAAGGTCTGCGGCAGTTGCGCGCGCGGTTTTTGGGGGGGCTCTGCTGGTGCGGCCTTGGATTGCGCGGCGGACGGAACCATAAGGTCCAATGCGTTTTCGCGCTGGAACGGGTCGATGCCTTTCAACCGAAGCAAATATACCGCCTCCAGGTCGGAGCGCGGCGACAGCCCGTTCTTCAGTGCAATGCGCCGCGCCATGCGGAGTTGCCGACCTGTCAGACCTTCCTTGCTGATGGCGGCCAGTGCTTGTTCCACGCCGCCATCCGCCGGGCGCGGTATGCGTTCGGCGTGCTGCGCATCCGCCTGATGCCCACCGCTGGATGAGGGGTGTCCCGCCGCCTCCATCGGGCCACCGGTCGGCGCCGGGGTGGTGCGACGGATGCGGAAGCGCTTAGCTTTTGGTTTCATAGTCATAGAGCTGTTTCGCTTCTTCCAGGGTATCGAACATGTGCAACTGCCCATTCGCGAGAACTGCGGCTTGAGTTGCGAATTTGGCCAGGGTTTCGGGTTGGTGGGACACGATGACCATCGTGGTGGTCCGCAGTCGTTCCGCCAGAATGTCACCCGCCTTGCGATTGAACTCGACATCCGTGTAGGTCGGCATGCCTTCGTCCACGAGGTAGATGTCAAAATCGAGCGCAAGCATCAGGGCAAAGGTGAAACGGGCCTTCATGCCTGACGAATAGGTGCCCAGGGGCTGATCAAAATATTCGCCCAAGTCGCAAAGCCACCGACAATACGCTTCGACATAATCGGGATCGATCCCGTAAAGCCGCGCGATGAAGCGCGAGTTCTCCATCGCGGAATGCCGGGTCACGACGCCGCCCATGAAACCAAGCGGGAACGACACGCGGCTGGTCTTGCGGATCTTGCCTTCGTCAGGTTTTTCCAGGCCGGCCATCATCTTGACCAGCGTGGTCTTGCCGGTGCCATTCGGAGCAAGAATGCCAAGCGACTGTCCGAGTTCGACCCGAAACGACGCGCGGTCAAGAATGACCTTGCGGTGCGACCCGGTCCAAAACGATTTACTGACGCCGTCGAATTCCAGCATGGAAACCTTGATCTCCTTCCGCGCAGTGATGGCACGGTATGGTTTCCGAAGGGTTTAGATTTCGACTTTGACTGGATTGTGGCCAATCCGGAGCAAATTCCGGGTATTGTT
>CAYZAD010000043.1:0-17538 GCA_964476315.1 uncultured Rhodobacterales bacterium | reverse complement strand
GCTGCAGCTGCACGACTGGATCGGCGACAGTTGGGCGATCCTGTTCTCGCACCCGAAGGACTTTACCCCGGTCTGCACCACCGAATTCGGCGCGGTCGCGCAACTTGCGAATGAATGGGACAAGCGCGGCACGAAGGTGATGGGCATCTCGGTCGACGGTGTCGAGGACCACAAGAAATGGAAGGGCGATATCGAGACGACCTCTGGTTCCAAGGCGGGGTTCCCGATCATTGCGGACGAAGACCTGACCGTCGCCAAGGCATTCGACATGCTGCCTGCGGAATACGTGTTGCCGGATGGCCGCACACCGGCGGACAGTGCCACGGTGCGCGTGGTTTTCATCATCGGGCCGGACAAGAAGCTGAAGCTGAGCATGACCTACCCGATGACCGTTGGACGCAACTTTGCCGAAGTGCTGCGGGCGCTGGATGCATTGCAAACCTCGGCGCGCGAGAACGTCGCAACCCCGGCAAACTGGACGGTGGGCGAAGATGTGATCGTGCCGACAGCGGTCAGCGATGCGGATGCGATTGCCAAATACGGCGCGATCGAAACCGTGCTGCCGTATCTGCGCAAGGCCAAGCTGCCGTCCTGACCGATCTCGGTCAGGGACCAGCGGTCATGAGATGTGGATCGGCCTTTGAACAGGCGTTTGTTCGAGGGCCATCCACCCCCGGCAGCCGAGCCGGACGCCGCAGCGTACGATTACTCGGTCGAGATGAGAACCGCCTCCACCCGCCGATTGGCTTCGCGCCCGGCAGCCGTCAGGTTGCTGGCCACGGGTGACAGGTACCCGACACCGTCGGACGCCACCTGCGCCTCGGACACGCCCCGCGCCACGACATAAGCCCGCGCCGCTTCGGCACGGCGACGTGACAAGGCGACATTCGCGTCCAGTGATCCCGTGGCATCAGTATGCCCGACGAACGTGATCTGACGGGACGGGTTGGCCGAAAGGTAAGACACCAACGTCTCCAACGTCTCCAATGGTCCTTCTCCCAAAGAGGCGGAGCCACTTGCGAAGTCGAGGTCGTTCAGGACGACATGGCCGATGCTTTCGAGTTGCGCAATGATGTCACCGGTCGCGACCGGCGGCTGCGGGGCCTGGGTTGGGGTAACACTGACGCCCGTGCGGTCGGGTGGACCGACCTCGATCATCTGGACGAACACGCTGTCGCCGTCGCGACTGACCAGCAGGCTCAGAGCGGTGGTTGCATTCGGTCCCTTGGCCGAGAGGAAATGGAAATCGGACAGATCAACATACATCGCAGGTGCTTTCAGGACATCTGTCCCAAAGCGGAAATCGAACCCCCCGCAACCGCGCGCCGCACATTCAAAAAGAATGTCATGACCATCCTGCATCAATTGATCGCGCAGCGGGCCAAGCACCTGCCCCGTGGTCAGGGATGCACCGGAAATCCGCCACGCCTTGCGCACGATCTGCCCTTCGAGGGTTGCGGACGGAATACCTGTTTCGGCACTCCATGACGCGATGGGCAGGTCGTAACGGCCCATTTCAGTGATCTCGGTCAGGGTTTCCCGCGCCGTGCCGGGCAGGGACAATTCGACCGCGTCGGCAGACGGTGCCAGAGCATTCAGGCAGAGCGCCGCAACAAAACTCCGGCTAGCGCGCTTGCGCGTGGTAGTCATCATTGGGGCGCATGTCAGTGGCGCTGGCCACGCGGTTTGTCATGTTGAAAAAGCCGGTCACATTGGCAATGTCCCAGATGTCACGATCCGAAAACCCGGCGTCCCGCAACGCTTCGCGGTCATATTCCGCGATTTCAGCGCTTGTCCTGGTCACCTTTTCGGCAAAAGCCAGCATGGCGCGGTGTCGATGTTCGAGGTCGGCCACACGCCAGTTCATCACCAGCATTTCCCCCAGCTTTGGGTCACCGGACAGCGCGCGTACGGCTGCCCCGTGGGCGGTCAGGCAATAGAAACACTTGTTGATGGAACTGACCACCACCGCGATCATCTCGCGTTCCAGCTTGGTGAGCCCGCTGTCGCCCAGCATCAGATCATTATACATCGCCGTAAACGCATTGAGCTTGTCAATATTGAAGGCATAGGCCTGAAGAACGTTCGGGATCATCCCAAGCTTTTCCTGGCAGACATCGAAGTATTTTTGCGTCTCCGGGGGCAACGGATCGGCCATGGGCAAATTGAGTGCGGTTGGCAGATTGTCTTTGGTCATTCTCGTTCGCCTGGTTTGGGCAAGATGCGGTAGTGATACTGTCCCACAACCTGCATGCCGAGGGAAGCGTAGAGGCCGTTCGCCGGAGCGTTGGCTTGCGTACACAGAACGCTTAGCCAACCCGCGCCGTTGGCTTTGGCCCAATGCGCGGCCTGCCGCATCATCCACGCTGCCAATCCCTTGCGCCGGTGCGCCTGTGCGATCTCGACCGCGTGCACCATGGCGATCCCTTCGTGGATCGCACAGAATGCGGCCCCTGCCGGTTTGTCGGCGACGCGGCCCAAGATGCCGGTTTTCGGGCCTTTGGCGCGTTCCATGACAGCGACGCGGGCCGGGCCTATGCCCCCTGCGGCCCAGATATCCTTCATGATCGCAAGAGGTTCCCAGATGGCAAAGGCGGTCACCCTTGGAACAGCCACATCCGTAAGCCTGTCGATCGGGCAAAGCCACAGGTTGACGGGGTCGATCACATCATATCCGCGCGCCGCCAGAGCGGTATCCAGAGCGGTTTCGCCGTCACGCAACATGAAAAGAGCGTCCTGCCCCATCAACCGCATCGCCGTTTCTGCAGCGGGCAGATCGTCCTCTCGCCAGTCACCTTCGGCGGTTGCGGCGCTCACACGTTTGCCGCCGCCTGCGCCCTCTCGTAGTGTCCAGGGGCCTGCGCGGGTGGCGCTGGCCGGGGGCCATGTTGCCTCGGTCACCGCATAAAGGGTCTGCACATCCGGTGTCACACGCCGAATTCCCGCACGAGTTGGGCCATTGCCGCGTCGATCCTTGTGCCGTCTGTCCCACGCACCACAACGTTTGAGCCGTATGCACCGTTTTGCTGGAACGGGTAGGACCCGAAAGACAAATCGGGGAATGCCCCCGCGATCTGCCCCAAAGGTCCGGCAATATCCCCTTCACCGCGATCGATGCGCAAGGTCTGCGACAGAACGGGCGCGCCGCCGGTCAGGGTCGGAATCACGCTCGCGACCATCGCCTGAAAGACGGACGGAACGCCGGCCATGACGTGGACATTCCCAATCGAAAAGCCCGGGGCAACGGAAACCGGGTTCTCGATCAATGTCGCCCCGTCCGGGATGCGCGCCATACGCTTGCGCGCGTCGTTGAATGCGATGCCGCGGCTGTCATAAAAGGCTTGCAGCAGCGCCTTTGCATCATCGCGCACGTCAATCGCAACGCCAAAGGCCTGCGCGACGCAATCCGCGGTGATGTCGTCATGGGTCGGGCCGATGCCGCCCGACGTGATCACATGGTCATACCCGCCCCGCAACGCATTCAGCGCATTCACGATTGCGACACTGTCATCGCTGACGATCCTGACCTCTTTCAGATCGATGCCCACCTTCGTCAGTTCCTGCGCCAAATGATGCATGTTCGCATCGCGCGTGCGGCCCGACAGGATCTCGTCACCGATCACCAGCATCGCAGCTGTAGGATTGGGCATTCCACGCCTCCCTTGATCCTCCGTTTTCTCAGGTATAGGCGGGGCACATGCGCTTTCAAACCCCTCTTATTCCTGCTGTTTTGCTTCGGCGGTACAAACGGTTCCTGGCCGATGTGCGGTTGCCGGACGGACAAGAGGTCACGGCCCATTGCGCCAATCCCGGCTCGATGATGGGGCTGGCGGATCCCGGAACAAAGGTTTGGCTGGAACCGAATGACGATCCGAAAAAGAAACTCAAATTCGGGTGGCGGCTGGTAGAGCATGAAAACGGGCATTTCACCGGCGTCGACACGGCTGTGCCCAACCGCATGCTGCGTGCGGCGCTGGAGGCGCGCGAGGTGCCGGGCCTTGATGGGTTTTCATCGCTGCGCGCCGAAGTGCCCTATGCCGAGAAAAGCCGCATCGATTTCCTGCTGGCGACCGACGGGCAACCCGACACCTATGTCGAGGTGAAATCCGTCACGCTCAGCCGGGCTGCGGGACTGGCAGAGTTCCCGGACAGCGTGACCGCCCGGGGCACAAGGCATCTGCAAGACCTTGAAACCATGGTCCGCAGCGGACATCGCGCCGTCATGCTGTATCTTGTGCAGCGCACGGACTGCCATTCCTTCACGCTGGCCAGCGACATCGATCCGGCCTACGCGCAGGCTTGGATCCGCGCGCAAGCCGCCGGTGTTGAAACTCTGGCTTTCGATTGCAATATTACACCTGACGCGGTCAGGCTGGGTCGGGCTATCGACATCTTGCCACCTGACGCGACAAATCAACGCCGCGGTAGCAAAGATGTGCATTAGACGCTACGTATCGCGGGAAGACGACGTAGAGGGTCTCTTGTGAAAAACCCCGATGACACTGGCCGCCTGACCCGAGAGGGGATCCGCATCCACGAACCCGCAGATTTTGCGGGCATGCGTGCTGCCGGCGCGCTTGCGGCACAAATCCTTGACGATATCGCGGAGCTTGTCTTCGTGGGCCAGACCACGGGCGCCATCGACGATTTCATTCGCAACAGCGTCGAGGCGGCGAACGCAACCTCTGCCACGATTGGCTACAAGGGGTATCAGCACGCCAGTTGCATCAGCGTGAACCATGTTGTCTGCCATGGCATTCCGGGCGACAAGAAGCTCAAGGATGGCGATATCCTGAACGTTGACGTCACGGTGATTGTCGACGGCTGGTTCGGAGACACGAGCCGCATGTACGTCGCGGGCAAACTGAGCCGCAAGGCAGAGCGCCTGATCCAGGTGACCCATGACGCGCTGTTCAAGGGGATCGAGGCCGCAAAGCCCGGAAACACCTTTGGCGATATCGGCTACGCCATCCAGAATTATGTCGAAGCAAACCGCATGTCCGTCGTCCGCGATTTTTGCGGCCACGGATTGGGGCGCGTGTTCCATGCACCACCGAACGTCCTGCACTACGGTCGTTCCGGATCGGGGCCGCGTCTGGAAGAAGGCATGTTCTTTACGATTGAACCCATGGTCAATCTGGGACGCCCGGAAACCAAGGTGCTGGCAGACGACTGGACAGCGGTGACCCGGGACAAGTCGCTGTCGGCGCAGTTCGAACACTCGATTGGCATCACCGCCGACGGGTGCGAAATCTTCACGTTGTCACCGGCCGGTCGGTTTCACCCGACTTACAACCTCTAGGCGACGCCATGGCCAGCGGCCGCCCGGACCGTCGTGTGCTGTCAATTGGCTGCAGTTGCATCAACCGGTTCCAGTTCGATTTCTTTATCGACCGTCACCCCGACTCTGCCCCCCTGTTCCCACGGGGCCTGTTCGATTGGAACATTGCCTCCTTGGACGCGACGTTGCGGGTTTTGCGGCTGGCCGCTGACGGATCGCTGTCACAGGTTCTGGATAACGGCACCTCATTTCACCTGGCTTGGGATGCGCTGATCCTCAATCGTGATCTGCCGGGTTTTTCCTTTTTTCACGAAGAGAAGCCCAAAGAGCTTCTGGCCGATCCGGAACGACGCGCTGCCTTCCTCGGCAAGCTGCGACATTTGTCGCGGCCATTTGTGTCGCCTGCACCCAATCTTCAGACGCATTTGTTTTGGTCCAATCTGCAACCCAACCTGCCGGACACGGTTGAAAACGTGATCCCCTGGGATGGATTTGTCCTGTCCCAAGCCCGCTATGACGAGGCGAAAGCGCTTGGGCGGCGTATCTTCGGCGATACCACGACCTTTTCGTTTCTCTCCACCCCGCAGGACATGGACATAGCCTTGGCCGATCAGCCGGATGTGCATGTTTTCGATCTGCCACGTGGACCCGAATACAAGGGTGACCCCCGGCTTTACGATGCGCTCTTGTCCGGCCTGTTGCACGGCGCCGACTGACAACGCGCAAAGTTGGGGTCGTTTGCCGCTTTTCCTTATGCTTTTGCCCCGCTAAACCGTCTGTCACAGCGGAGGCCCTTATGACACAGATCATACCCCAACCCGGCATCATGGAAATTGCGCCCTACGTTGGCGGCAAATCCCATGTCGATGGAGTGTCGAACGTCGTCAAACTCAGTTCGAATGAAAATCCGTTCGGGCCCAGCCCGGCGGCGCAGGAGGCTGTGCGCCGCGCCGTGCTTGAATTGCATCGCTATCCGTCGACGGACCACCTGGCCCTGCGCACAGCGATTGCAGAGGTGTACGAGCTCAACGCAGATCAGATCATCTGCGGCGTCGGTTCGGACGAGGTCATCACCTTTCTTTGTCAGGCCTATGCCGGGCCAGGCGACGAAGTGATCCACACAGAGCACGGGTTCGCCCTTTACAAGATCTGCGCCTTGGCGGCGGGCGCAACGCCTGTCGAAGTGCCCGAGCACGAGCGTGTCACCGATGTGGATGCCATCCTGGCGGCCTGCACCGAACGCACCAAGCTGGTCTTTATCGCCAACCCCAACAATCCGACCGGCACCATGATCGGGCTGGCCGAAATCGAACGTCTGGCTGAAAACATGCCGCCACAGGCTTTGTTGGTGCTGGACGGGGCCTATGCCGAATTCGTCGATGGTTATGACGGCGGGGCTGCGTTGGTGGGGGCCCGCGACAACGTGGTCATGACGCGGACCTTTTCCAAGATCTACGGGCTTGGCGGTTTGCGGATCGGATGGGGGTATGCCCCCAAAGACATCATCGACGTGCTGAACCGCATTCGCGGCCCGTTCAACCTGTCCGGGGCGGCGCTGGCAGCGGCAGAGGTGGCCGTGCGCGACACGGCCTATGTCGAAAAGTGCCGCACTGAAAACACGCGCCTGCGGGCCTGGCTGGCCGAAGCGCTGGCAGAGCACGGCGTTCCGTCGGATACGTCGATGGCCAATTTCGTGCTGGCCCGGTTCATTGATGCCGACGAGGCCGATGCCTGCAACTCCTACCTGCAAAAACAGGGGCTGATCGTCCGCCAGGTCGGCTCTTACAATCTGCCTCATGCCCTGCGGATCACGGTCGGAGACGAGGCGAGTTGCCGCCGCGTTGCCCATGCCATCGGGCAGTTCAAGGCGGGTGCGCGATGACCCAAATCTATGATCGCGTGGCGTTGATCGGGCTTGGCCTGATCGCATCCTCCATGTTCTGGGCCATGAAGCGCCGCGGAGTCGCCGGGCATGTAACCGGCTACGCCCGCAGCACGGAAACGCGCGAAACGGCCCGTCGGATCGGTCTGTGCGACACCGTCTGCGACACCATGATGGACGCCGTTCGGGATGCGGACCTGATCGTCCTCGCGGTGCCGGTCGGCGTGATGGGGGAAATCGCTGCGGAAATCGCGCCATACCTCAAAACGGGGGCAACCGTGACCGATGTGGGTTCGGTCAAGCGGCAAGTCATCACGGATGTCGCCCCCTCCATTCCCGATGGTGTCCATTTCGTGCCGGCCCATCCCCTTGCCGGGACAGAACATTCCGGGCCGGAATCCGGATTTGCGACGCTTTTCGACAACCGCTGGTGCCTGATTGTACCTGCCGAAGGGTCCGATCCGTCAGCAGTGGACAGGATCATGCGCTATTGGCAGGCACTGGGATCGAATGTCGATGTCATGGAGGCCGATCATCATGATCTTGTTCTCGCGGTGACGTCGCACTGTCCGCACCTGATTGCCTACACCATGGTGGGTGTCGCTGACGATCTGCGGCGCGTCACCGACAGCGAGGTCATCAAGTATTCCGCCGCCGGATTTCGCGATTTCACGCGCATCGCGGCCTCTGATCCAACCATGTGGCGCGATGTCTTTCTGACGAACAAGGATGCGACGCTCGAAATCCTGGGGCGTTTTACCGAAGAACTCTTTGCCTTGCAGCGGGCTATTCGGCAGGGCAATGGTGATTTCCTGCACGCCTATTTCACGCGCACGCGCGCCATCCGCCGGGGCATCATCGAAGCCGGTCAGGACACTGACGCCCCCGATTTCGGCCGAACGCATTAGGAGGTCACGATGCGGGTCACGGGGGTTCTGTTATCTGTCCTTCTCGCCTGTAGTATTGGCGTGGCATCTGCGTCTCCGGAAAGCTCTTTGCGCCCCGTCGCCCGGGCGGACGTTCACAACACGGCGCCAAACCTCTCTCAGGTCAGACCCGTGTCGCGACCCGCGGTTCTGAAAACCGCCCTCGTCAGCCAATTGGCATTGCAGTTTCAGCGCGAGAACGACCCGACCTACCGCGCCGACCCGATCGAAATCACCACCGCGCGCAAACGCGCATTTGCCGCCCTGTCGCCACAGGCCACCGACCTGTCTTTGCGGCCGCTGATCCGCCCTGGGGCGATTGTCGAAAAGGCCACGATGCTGCGTCGGCAACGGGCGCGCGGTGCGGTGTGCAATGACCCTGACATCCAGGGCGAATTCGTTGGCACGGTCGCGGCGGCCATCTCTGGGTGTGGCGTTCAGGGCGCCGTCCGCGTGCGGTCGGTCTCGGGGATCGATCTCAGCCAGCGGGCGGTGATGGATTGCACGACGGCAAAAGCGCTCAAACGCTGGATCAATCGCGGCATGAAGCCTGCTGTGGGCAATCACCGGGGCGGCGTAAAGCAAATCCGCGTTGCCGGGCATTACGCCTGCCGAACGCGCAACAACCAGTCCGGTGCGCGCATCAGCGAACATGGCAAGGGGCGTGCCATTGACATTTCAGGTTTTCGCATGCGCGACGGGTCCGAGATCACCTTGCTGACCGGCTGGGAACAGCGCGAAACCGGTGCCATCCTCCGCGAGATGCATCAGCGCGCATGTGGCATTTTCGGCACCGCGCTTGGACCGGGCGCAAATCGCTTTCACCGCGATCACTTCCACTTTGATACGGCACGTTATCGCAGCGGTTCCTTCTGCCGGTGACTTCACTGGTACGAGCGCACAAGGCTTTCCGCCACCAGGGACCACCCGTTCGCCACGACAAAGAACGCCAACTTGAACGGCAGTGACACGATGGCAGGCGGCACCATCATCATGCCCATGGACATGAGCACGGCCGCGACCACCAGATCGATCACAAGGAACGGCAGGAAGATCAGGAAACCAACCTGAAACGCGCGCGAAATCTCCGACAGCAGGAAAGTTGAAATCAGGATCGACAGCGGTGTATCCGGACTGGGTTCGGTCAGTTCGAGATCGGAGCGAATGCGCGCCATCGTCGCAAACGTGTCCGGGTCGATCTGAGCAGCCATGAAGATACGGAATGGCTCAAATCCACGCCTGAAGCCCTCCTCATTACTGATTTCTTCATTCAGCAAGGGCTCTATGCCTTGTTCCCATGACTGCAGAAACACCGGCTCCATCACAAAGAACGTCAGGAACAACGCGATGCTGACCATGAGCATGTTGGGCGGCGACTGTTGCAGACCGATGGCTTGCCGAAGGATGGCCATGACCGTCACCATGAACGGGAAACAGGTCACGGTTATCGCGATGCCGGGTGCGATGCTGAGAACGGTCAGAAGGGCAATCAACTGGACCGTTGTCGTGGTGACAGAGCCGCCATCACCGAAATCCAACGATACGGTTTGCGCAGATGCCGGCGTGCCCACCAAAAAGGTCAGGCACAAAAGCATGAGCCAAACCCTCAGCATGGTTTATCCATGCGCCTTACCGAAATCGTTCACCTCGATCAGGCGCACGCTGAGATGCCCGTGTTTCTCACCCGTTTCGATAATCTCCAGGACACCCGTCCCGATCAAACGGTCTCCGACATAGAGATCGACCGGGTCATCCACGGCTTTGTCCAGCAACAGGACAGAGCCTTCCTCAAGCTGCAGCAGATCACGAACAAGCGGCCGGGCGCGCCCGACGGATACCGTCACTTCTATCGGCACCGTTGTGAATGCGGCCTCGGACTTGGGAGTGTCGGTCAATTTATCCATATGTGTGTTTCGCCGTATCCTGATGCACCGCAGCGCGTACAGCCTGCGAGATTTGCGTTGTGAGACCCGTGAGATCTATGGCAATTTCCTTGCCGCCAAGGCGAAGCTCCGCCTCACCGGGACCGACCGAGCCGGATTCCTTGATGGAAATCGGGAAACTGTGACCGGCCGTATTGACCCACTCGGACACGTCATCACCCGCGCCCGGCGCCACAACGACCTCTACCGACACCGCCCCCAACTCCCGGGCTGCGCGTGTCAGATGTTCAGAGACATGTGCACCAAGCGTATCCCGAACAATTGTCGGCAGCAGTTTTTGCAGGATTTCGTCAAACAGGGGTGTCAGGTTTGAAAGGACCTGCGCGTGCGCCTCGTGATAGGTGAACGACAAGTCCTGCAGGTTCTGAGCAAGCGCATCGGACACCCGGTCGCTTTCCTCCGATTTGGCCTTGATGGCATCGTCCCAACCTGCGCGATACCCTTTGTCGAACGCTTCCAGCCTCTCTGTTTCAAGCGTCTCTTCAGAGTGGGAAACGCGCGCCGCCGGAGACAGGGCCGACCCGAAATCCTCGAGAAAGGTTGCCAAAACCGTCATCTCGCGCGTTCCCGTCCCGGCTCATCAAGCCAACTCCGCAAGACTTCGACCGTTTCGTTCCGACGTTCCTCGATCAGGGATTTCAGACGATCAACCGCATCCTCCTGAGATGGCAAATCGGCAGTGGATTGCGCCCCGGCCAATGCGGGAAGCGACGCATCGCGTTGGTCAGGCTCGATCGTGCCGGTCAGGACAGGTACCTCGCTTTGCGATCCAGCCGCCAGTTGGATCGGGGCTGATGTCGCCAAAGCCTCGCTGCGTCTGCCGGACATCAAGAGAGGTCGAACGACAAACAAGCCAAGAACCAGCGCGACCAGTGCCAGCACCCCGATCTGCGCCAGCGTCATGGTATCGATCTGGCCGCTGAACCAAGGCTGTTCGGCAGGAAAAGACCCAAGTGGGGCGTCTTGCGGTTCAAACGACAGGGATCGCAAGGTGATCACGTCACCGCGCGCCTCATCGAACCCGACAGCCGACGCCACGAGGTCGCGCATGGCCTCCAGTTCCTCATCCGGAACCGGGTCGAATATCTGTGCGCCCTGCTCATCGATGCGCATCTTGCCGTTGACCAGGACAGCGACGGTCAGCCGCTTGATGGCACCGGGCGCCTTTATGACTTCACGCGTCATCTGGGACACTTCGTAGTTCAGCCTTTCGCGCGTCTCGGAGGTTTGGCTCGTTTCAGTGTCAGAGGTGTTCGCATCACCATCCGGAAGGTTCGAGGCGACAGTCACCGCGCCTCCCGCAGCGTTTTCCGATTGGTCCGATCGCTCTTCCGTTTCCGAACTGATGACGAATCGCGTCGCCGGATCGAAGTTTCGCTCAGTGATGGATTCCGTTTCCGTGACAGCGTCGATACTGACCTCGACAACTGCGTTCCCACGGCCAACACGCGCTTCGATCAGGCGCAGGACACGATCCCTGAGTTGTGCCGTGCGCTCCTGATCCGCTGCGGCCGAAACCGGACCATCCTGAAGCGGCAGAAGCCCCGCCTCTGCATCAACAATCGAAACCTCAGAGGGTTTGAGGCCGGCGACGGCTGAGGCGACGAGGTGGCGAATGGCCTCTGCCTTGGACTTCCCGATAGCACCGCTGCGGGCCGTGACATGGACGGATGCGCTTGGCGCGAGGTCCGGTCGGAAAGCATTGTTCGTGCCGGCCGCGATATGGACCCGCGCCGAAGCGATATCAGGTGCTGCAACAATAGTGCGTGCCAGCTCACCTTCCTTGGCACGAAGGTAAGCGGCATCGAACATCTGCGAGGTTGTGCCGAATCCCGTCAACTGATCCAGCAACTCGTAGCCCTGGCCATTGCTGGCGGGCAGGCCTTCGCTGGCAAGTGTCAACCGCAACTGGTCCCGGACGGAATCTGCAACAAAAACCGACGTGCCCCGCACATCGTACACCACGCCCTGTTGTTGGAGCGCTTGCACAACTTCGCCCGCAGCGGCAGCATCAAGCCCCGAGTAGAGCAACGTCATGCGTGGTTGCGACGCCAGCCGGGACATGCCCAGCACGGCAAGAAAAATTGCAATCGTCGAGCCAATGACAACACCTTTGCGCATGGTCGTCAGGCTTTGCCAAATCGGCAGTAGGTTTTGCACTCTTGTCCTCCGAACCCAAAACATTCTGTTTCGCTTGTGGCGTTCGTTATTGCTGCTCGGCGTTAACAATCGGTTAGTGCCTGCCCGTTAAATGCTGTCTTGCGCGTTCAAGACCGGAGAGGACATGGCCAACGCAACTGCAGTTGAAAACGACAACCTTGATGGTGAGGCAAAACCGTCCTCCAAGATGGTGTTGATCCTTTCCGTGGTCCTGCTTTTGCTTGGCGGTGGACTGGGGTTCTACGGCGTCTCAAGCGGCCTGTTGCCAAACCCTTTGGCATCCGGATCGACCAAGCTTGAAAAACCCAAAGCGGCTGACATGCCCGACGTAGCCTTCGTCACGGTGCCGACGCTGATCGTCACGCTCCCACCCGAAGCGGAAAACAGTCACCTGCGATTTTCCGCCAAGATCGAAGTACCGTCAGAATATCAAAGTGATGTCGAGTTCCTGATGCCCCGCATTCAGGACTTGATGAATGGCTATCTTCGCGCATTGAAAGCCGAGGATATCGAGGGGCCTGGCGCAATATTTCGGTTGCGCCTTCAACTGTTCAGGCGCGTTCTCATGGTTGTGGGAACAGACCGCGCCAACGGACTTCTGGTGACAGAATTCATACTGAAGTGAGGCACTGAATGGATCTTGTCGCGGACATCTTGCTTGCTGCTGGCGCGTTTGGCGCAGGTCTATATTGTTTTGTCCTGTCCCGAAAGCTGACGCGCTTCACCAATCTGGAAAACGGCGTCGGCGGGGCGGTGGCCGTCTTGTCGGCACAGGTTGAGGATTTGCAAAAAGCCCTCGAAGCAGCACAGAATTCAGCCTCCCATTCGAATGACAGCCTGTCCAACCTGACCGAACGCGCAGAAGACGCCGCAAAACGCCTCGAACTCATGGTGGCGGCCTTGCACGACCTGCCGACTCAAAGCGCTGTGCACGCAAAACAATCACCTGCCGAACCCGTGTTCTCACGCCATAACGGAGACCCGAGATGACATCGACCGCACCAGAACACAGAACACGAAAGACAAAATCGCAGAAAGGCACACTTGCGATTGTCGGCATCCTTTTCCTGCTGTCCGGTGTTTTCAGGCTTGCCACGGACGCCGGTCAGGTGATCGCTCAGGAAACAGCCGAACCTCCTGCGCAAACCGCAACAGAGACTGAGTTTTCTTCGCTCGAAAGCATGGACTTGGCCCGCCCGGAACACCTGGTGAACGCACTCAAGGCGATCCGCGAGCGAGAGGCAAGACTGGCCGAACGTGAAACCGAGATGGCGGAACGCGAACGCTCGGTCGAATCCGCAGAAAATGCAATCCGAGCAGAGCTCAAGAAATTGCAGCATGCGGAGGACAGTCTGCGGGAAACACTGACGCTGGCGTCGGAAGCGGCTGAGAACGACCTGGCCCAACTGACAAGCGTGTATTCCAATATGAAACCGAAACAGGCCGCCGCCCTTTTCGAACAAATGGAGGCCAGCTTTGCTGCCGGGTTTCTTTACCGGATGCCCCCCGACAGCGCAGCGCGGGTCATGGCGGGCATGACACCGGAAAAGGCCTATCTCGTCAGCGTGGAGCTTGCAGGCCGGAATGCTGACATCCCCTTGGAATAAAGCGGGAATAACCGAGGTCGGCCTGTCTGGCGATCCCGGCAGGATTCGAACCTGCAACCTGCCCCTTAGGAGGGGGCTGCTCTATCCAGTTGAGCCACGGGACCGCGCGATTATCGGAATAATCTCCAGATTGGCATTTGTCACCAAGGCCGCGTCACTTTTTCCACGGCACTGCAATAGCTTGCTGGATCATCGATGGTTGAGATAGGATTCCTTAAACTGACTGGGATCAAGCCTTTGACCAATGAAGATACCCGCCCCTTGACGCTTCGTGATGTTTCCGAAGCTTCTGGTGTCTCGGAAATGACAGTGAGCCGTGTTTTGAGAAACCGCGGTGACGTGTCTGAAGCCACCCGGGAACGCGTCCTGACCGCGGCGAAAACACTTGGATACGTGCCAAACAAGATTGCCGGTGCCTTGGCGAGCCAGCGGGTGAACCTCGTGGCTGTGATCATTCCAAGTCTGAGAAACATGGTCTTTCCGGAAGTCATGTCCGGCATCAGCAGCGTTCTGGAGGAAACCGAACTGCAACCCGTCGTCGGCGTCACGGATTACCTGCCCGAGAAAGAGGAGCGCGTCCTTTACGAGATGCTGTCGTGGCGACCGTCCGGCGTGATCATCGCCGGTCTGGAACACACGGATGCCTCTCGCGCCATGCTCAAGGCAAGCGGCATACCGGTTGTGGAAATCATGGATGTCGATGGAACGCCCATCGATGCCATGGTCGGCATCTCGCATCGCCGCGCGGGCCGCCAGATGGCCAAGGCAATTCTCAAGGCAGGGTACCAGCGCATCGGGTTTCTTGGCACGAAAATGCCGCTGGACCACCGCGCCCGCAAAAGGTTCGAGGGGTTCACCGAAGCCTTGGCAAAAGGCGGTGTCGAGATCACGGACCAGGAATTCTATTCCGGGGGCTCCGCGCTTTTGAAAGGGCGCGAGATGACCGAAATCATGCTTGAACGCGAACCTGAACTGGATTTTCTCTATTACTCCAACGACATGATTGCCGCCGGTGGGCTGTTGTCGTTGCTTGAGAAAGGCGTCGACATCCCCGATCAGATCGGGCTGGCTGGCTTCAACGGGGTGGAATTGCTGGATGGTCTGCCGCGAAAGCTGGCCACCATGGACGCATGCCGCACAGAGATCGGGATCAAGGCCGCTGAGATCATATCCGAACGGGTGGAGTCACCCGATGCAGATGTCGCAAAGGTCGTGGAGCTGACCCCGACCATTCAATACGGCGATACCCTGCGGCGATGAGGCCAAAAAAGGGGCCAAGCGGCCCCTTTTTCGTTGAGAGTGCAGAACACCCTCAGTTCAAGACGTCAGACACGACATGTGTCCAGGCGCCATCACCCGGATCAGCCGTGATCACCGGGTCAGAGCCGCCGGCCAGAAGGGTCGCCACCGTCCGCTCGAAATCGGCAGGCTGCAGGGCACCGTTGGACCCGGCTGTGAGCTTGGCCACTTCACCCATCATGCGTTTCTGATGTTCTTCTGTCTGAGCGCCGGTCTCATCGTATTCGAGAACGATCAGCGCGGCCTCTTCCGGGTTTTCCTCGGCCCATTTCCAACCCTGCATCGATGCCGCAACAAACCGCTGCATCTTTTCGACGAAGGCCGGATCGTCAAGGCGGTCCTCCAGCACGTAGAGACCATCTTCCAGCGTCGCGACGCCCTGGTCTTCGTATTTGAACGTGACAAGGTCATCCGGGCTGACGCCGGCATCAATGACCTGCCAGTATTCATTATAGGTCATCGTCGAAATGCAGTCGGCCTGGCGCTGCAGAAGCGGGTCCACGTTGAAGCCCTGCTTCAACACTTCAACGCCGTTTTCGCTCTTGCCATCCGTCGAAATGCCAAGCTGGCTCATCCAGGACATGAACGGGAATTCGTTGCCGAAGAACCATACCCCCAAGGTCCGGTTGGCCAGGTCAGCGGGGCTTTCAATCCCGGCATCGCCCCAGCAGGTCAGCATCATGCCCGAGCTTTTGAAGGGCTGCGCGATATTCACCAGCGGCAATCCCTTTTCCCGGGCAGCGAGTGCGGCCGGCATCCACTCTACCACCACATCAGCGCCACCCCCGGCGATCACCTGTGTCGGAGCGATGTCCGGACCGCCCGGCTTGATCGTGACGTTGAGATCGGCCTCTTCGTAATAGCCGTTCTCCAGCGCCACGTAGTACCCGGCAAACTGCGCCTGCGTGACCCACTTCAACTGCAGGGTCACATCATCCGCAGCCCATGCCGGAGCGGCCAGACCAAGTGCCGCCAGCGTTCCAAGTATTTTCGAGTTCATGTTAACCTCCTAGGTGTGTTGAGCGTCTTTTTGTTTCAGTTTTTGGCGCGATGAGAGGGATGCCAGAATGTCACCCGTTGCTCGATCCAGGCCACCACGCCATAGAATGCCGTGCCAGCCACGGCAGCCACGACGATTTCCGCCCAGACCAGATCGATCGACAGGCTGCCAACACCCGTCGAAATCCGGAACCCCATTCCCCGGGTCGGAGATCCGAAATACTCAGCCACAATTGCCCCGATCAACGCGAGTGTCGTTGCGATTTTCAGCCCGTTGAACACGAAAGGCAGCGCAGCCGGCAGGCGCAATTTGATCAGGCTGTCCAGATATCCGGCAGCGTAAGTATGCATCAGGTCGCGTTGCATGGCATCGGTTTCGCGCAACCCTTGAACCGTGTTCACGAGGATCGGGAAAAACACCATCACGACAACGACCGCAGCTTTGGAGTGCCAGTCAAACCCGAACCAACTGACAAGGATGGGCGCGATCCCAACAATGGGCAAAGCAGCAACAAAGTTGCCGATGGGCAGCAAACCGCGCGTCAGGAACGCGGAGCGATCGATCAGGATTGCTGTCGCGAACGCCGCGCCAACGCCGATGACAAAACCCGACAGCGCCCCCTTCAGCACCGTTTGTTGAAAGTCTTCCCACAAGACATCCGTTGAGGCCGCAAAGGTTGTGGCCACCACCGAAGGCGCAGGCAAAATTACGGGCGATACGTTGAACGCGCGAACGATCCCTTCCCAAAGCACGATGAGCGTCACGCCGAACAGCACGGGGATCAGGATGCGGATCAAAAGGGCGCCGCGCCAGGGCGAATTCGCCAAATACGCGTTGACGGCCCATGCCGCGATCCAGAAGACAAGCGCAAAGATCAGCCAGCTCATGCTTTCATCCCCATCCGCCGCAGGGTGACACGCTGCATCAGGTCAAGCAGCGTGACCAGCACCCCCGCCATGATCGCCGCCGCAAAGAGCGCCGCCCAGATCGCAAGCGGTGTGCCGAACTGGTCCCCGATCAGGATGCGCGCGCCCAGACCTGAAATCGCGCCTGTCGGCAATTCGCCCACGATGGTCCCCACCAGCGCAGCCGCGATCCCGATCTTCAGCGATGTGAACAGGTAGGGGATCGACGCGGGCAAACGCAGTTTCAGAAAGGCCTGCAATCCGGATGCCGAATATGTCCTGAGCAGATCAAGCTGAGCGGCAGCCGGCGACCGCAACCCTTTGACCATCCCGACAAGCACCGGGAAATAACACAGATACGCGGATATGATGGCCTTTGGAACGCCACGGCCTTCGATGCCAACCTGGCTCGACAAGACGATGATCATCGGGGCAAGCGCCACGATGGGCACCGTCTGGCTGATGATGGCCCAGGGCATGAGGCTCATGTCCACAACACGGCTGTAGACGATGGCAATCGCCCCCGCCATGCCCA
>CAYZAD010000042.1:0-17771 GCA_964476315.1 uncultured Rhodobacterales bacterium | reverse complement strand
CCCGACGGCATCTATGTGCCCAGGTGGGTCTGCGATGATCCAGAAAGGAGGACGGTCAAGTCATCAAAGCCGTTTGGCGCGCACGGGGACCTTTTCTGCCGTCGGCACCGTGGGGTTGTCCGGTTTCACAGCCACCTAACTGGGCAGGTGTCGGAACAGCATTGGATCGACGGTCGCCGCCGCCAGCAAGCCTCCCCAAAGCGCACCGGGAATTCCGGGGGACAGGACATCCTGACCGCCGAGTACCAGACCCGGGAAAGGTGTCTGGGTTTGCAGCGCTTCGCTCAGCAACCGGTCGGGTGTCGTATCGATCCCATAGAACGCCCCCTTGTGGTGCCCTGTGATCGCGTGGGTTGTCAGAGGTGTCGACAGATTGCGGAACACGACGAGTTTGGCCAGGTCCGGGAAATAGGCCTCGAACAGCTTGAACATGGCGTCCTCGACTTCTGACTTGAAGGCCCGGTACCCGTCGCCACGGCCGCCCGGTGGCATGTCGGCCCACTGTTCGACCACCGACCAATCGGCCCAGGTGACGATTTCGCCCGCGTATCTTTGTGACGGCCCGGGGTCGTGGCCGGGGTCCTTCAGCGAAGCGAAAGACACGAACAGGCCAGGCGGCGGAGTGTGGGGCGCGTCGGTCCAGACGACGTCGACCTGTCCGCCCGGATAGATCCAGTGGTTCGACCGCGTCGCTCCGGCGCGCTGGATATCGCCCTCGAACCCCACGAAAAGGCTGAAATGGGCGACCGAGTGCGGCAGGTTGTTGATCTCGTCAATCCAGTCCTGATGTCCGCATGCCCTGGGCAGCAGATGGTTCACTGTCTCGCGTGCCCCGATGTTCGAGATGACCGCAGGCGCACGGATTTCCTCTCCTGCAGACGTGCGCACACCAACGACGCGGTCGTTCTCTATCAAGAGCGTCTCGACCTTTGTCTCTGCCCTTGCTTCACCGCCTGCCTTGGTGATCGTCGGCAGGATATGGTTGGCAAAGGCCGCGCCACCGCCCTTGGGATACCAGGCGCCGCTTTCCAGGTAAGATGCCGTGATCAGGGCATGCAAGGCAAAGCTGGCCTTGCCGGGCCGTCCGCCGTGGTCGAACCATTGCGCGGCAAAGGCCGCAGCGAGACCGGGATTGTCGGTGATCTCGTCGATGACCTCCTGCGTCGTCCGCCGGCCCCAGCGGTCGATGGCGTTGCCGTGCCACCACTTCAAGGCATGGCCGACAATCTCTGGCATGGCACGGGTCGACGTCACTCTTCGGGCGACCTCGCGGCCTTCCCGCAGCGCGGCAATCCATTTGTCGATGGCCTCTGCCTCGTCTGGAAACCGGTCCTTGAGGTCGCGCGCCTGCGCTTCGTACGGGCGGGACAGAGCCAGCGGGGCAGCGTCACCGATATGGAGATTGTCGTAGATTGCGCCCATCGAAGCCAACTCGATCGGCGTGTCCGACAACCAGTCCAGGATGCGATGCTCACGATCCTCCGGGGCCACACAGTTGAGGTAATGAATCCCCGCGTCCCATTGGAACCCGTCGATCGTGAAACTGTGGGTCAGGCCGCCCAGGACGCTGTATTGCTCAAGTAAAAGCACCTTGTGCCCGACCTTCGACAACGCGGCAGCGGCGGTCAGCCCGCCCATGCCGGAGCCGATGACGATCACATCCCACTCGTTTTGGCTTCGATCGGTCATCTTTGGGTCCTCCAGTTGTCGATGATTTCGAAGGTCAGGTCCGCATGTTCGGAAATGCGGTCACGCAGGCGTTGCCCCATCGCGGATGCCGGGGTCCAGAATCCTCCGCCGACCGGCAGGTCTTCGGCATCCTCGCAAAGGCAAATGGCGGCCTCGGTCAGCATCAGCGTCGTCGAGCGCACGCCAGGATCGCCTTGCCCGGTCATTCGCGCCAGCAAGACGTCACCGGTGCGCGTCTTGCCCACCTGCACGATCTCGTATGACCCGGCTTCGCGGATTTCCCTGCTTGGGCCTTCTCCTGACTTTGGCAGGACGTGGCGCTGCAGCCAGGACCGTAACGCAGGCTGCGCCATGGCGTTCAGGAAAAGGCGGCCGAACATGGTGTCGCGCATCGCCGCGACCCAGCCGCCGACACCGCCCCGGGTCAGGGCGGTTTCTTCGTAGCTGAAGTCGCGTCCGTAGGGGTACCCCATGATCGCGTTGCTGCGGCGGACCACCTTGGCGTTCATGGGTCCCATGAAATAGGGCTTGGTCCAGGCCTGCAGGTCCGGGTCCCATGTGATGTCCAGCGGCATCATGCGGTCCGGGCCGTCGGGCCCGTCGCGTGCGCCCTCGGGGCAGAGGGCATAAGGGTCGAGCGACAGTTTTTCGAAGCCGGGATCGGTTTCGCGCAGCTTCATTGCGTTGACGAAGCTGGCAGCGGTGCCCCCGCTGAAAGCCCCCTTCAACCGCGTCACGCGGGTTGCAACATGGTGGCAAGGCACACCGAACCGGGCCATCGCGGCCTCTTGCAGAAACTGGACCCCAAGGTCCGACGGAACGGAATCATGTCCGCAGGCATGTACGATCCGCGCGCCGCTTTGCCGGGCGCGATCCTCGTGCGCGTCGATCATCGCCCGCATCCACTGCGGTTCTGCTGTCAGGTCGCAATAATGCGTACCGCTGCTGACACAGGCGGCCACCAATGCACTGCCATGAAGCGCGAAGGGTCCGACCGTCGACACGACCACGCGCGTACGGGCGGTCATTGTCCTCAGAAACGCATCGTCATGGCTGTCTCCGACAAGGATGGTCTTCACGGCGCCCGTGTCGGGCAATCGCTTTCGCGCGGCCTCAAGCTTTTCGCGATTGCGCCCGCCAATCGCCAGCCCAAGGCCGCGTTCCCCGCATCGCCGCGCAAGGTGATCCGCTGCGCGGCGTCCAGTGGCACCGGTCGCGCCCCACAGCACGATGTCGAAAGCGCGGTCCTGCATAACCCGACGCCGCTATCGCGGTGGGCCGCTTCGGCTGATGCCAGCGCCATGCGACGCGCGCTCCACCGATGCGTCAGCGGTATGGGCGTCACCCGACAGCAGGAATACCCGTGCCCCATGCAGCGCGACCGCAAGACCCCAACCAAGCAGAGGCCAGATGAACCACAAGTTTCCGGGCTGCGTTACAAGGTTGATCGCGATCAGCAGAACCATGACAGCGGCAAAGACGACAGCATGTCCAAAGAACGCGCGCCTGACCCTCGCATGCCCGCTGGCCGAGAGGTGGGCCTCTGAACGGTTCATGTCCGGTCCCTCCGTTTTTGTGGTGTTGATAGGCTAACCTGAGCCGTGTCGCGGGCGAGCGCATTAACGGAAATCAAGAACGGCGGCGGAATCGCCCGGATCCTGTCTGCTATGGGCGCAAACTCTGCTACACTCGCGGGATGGAACGCAGCGAACGTATGAAGGCCGTGGTCATCGACCGCTATGGCGCGCCCGGGATCCAGTCGATCCGCCGGGTGCCGGTTCCGAAGCCCGCGGCGGGCGAGCTTAGGTTGAAAGTTCATGCGGCGACCGTCGGCCGAACGGATACAGCCACCTTGCGCGGGCATCCGTTTTTCGCGCGTGCGATGACCGGGCTGCTCAGACCGAAGATGCGGACGCTTGGGATGGATTTCGCGGGCGTCGTGGATGCCCTTGGTGAGGGGGTCTCGACCTTCGGGGTCGGTGACCGGGTCTTCGGCCTCTCTCCTGATGTTTTTGGCGCACATGCCGAATACCTCTGTGTGCCCGCTGATGGCGCGATTGCGCAGATTCCCGGCGACCTCCCGTTCGATCAATCGGTTGTCGGGGAAGGGGCCTGGTACGCCAGCGGAACGACCGACAGTCTTTCGGCGGGTGACAGGTGCCTCATCTACGGGGCCTCAGGGGCCATCGGGACAGCCGCCGTACAGCTTGCCAAGGCCCGGGGTGCATTCGTGGTGGCCGTGGTGGGCACCCGGCATCTTGAACTGGCGCGGGACCTTGGCGCCGATCGCGTCGTCAACTACGAGACCGAGGATTTTACCAGGATCGGAGAGACGTTTGACCTTGTTTTCGATGCCGTCGGAAAGACATCGTGGCGCGCCGTCCGTCCCCTGCTGACCAAGGATGGGGTGTTTTCCGCGACCGATCTGGGGCCAGGCTGGTCGAACATGGTGCTGAGCACATGGTTCGGGATCACCGGCAGCCGCCGGGTGCGCATTCCCTTTCCGGAAGATGCGCCGGGGTTCATGCGCCGTCTCGCCGAACTGATGGCACGGGGGCAATACCGGGGTGTCTTCGACAGGTCTTACGCTCTCGAAGACATCGTAGAGGCGTTCCGCTATGTTGAAACTGAACAGAAGACAGGAATCGTCGTCATACATCCGAACTGATGACTGGCATGCGCCTGTCTGACTGCGCCTGCGGCAGATGGGCTGTGGATCACACCCGTCCAGGGGACGACCCAAAGCTGCGGTTGAACAAGTGGGCGCGGGTTCAGCGCAGCCATCGAAATGGCCTGTCATTGGATGTGAAAGGTCTATGGCCCGAGGCAGGCGCGAAGCCGGGACGCGCGATGCTGTCACAGCAAGGTTCACAGAATGCCCAATCCACGATAGCCTGCGTTCCACCTCTGACGACACAAGGCGCGGATCAAAATGGTGCGACACCTCCCGCATGAAGGCGAAAAGCCGTACTTGGTTTATACCGGTACGGGCACCGACCTGATTTTCAATCACGGTCTGGACCTGCCTGGGTTTGCGTCATTTCCGTTGCTGGACAAGTCTGAAACCCGGGCGATTTTGGCCGGACAGATGCACGCTCTTGCCGACCTTGCCAGAGAGATGAATGTCGGATGCATTCTTGACGCGCCCACATGGATGGCGAATGCTGATCGTGCTGCGCCACTGGGCTATGATGCGGAACAGCTCATTGACGTGAACAAGGACGCGGTGCGCCTGATGGAAGAGGTGCGGCAGGCGTCCGGTCGTGACGATGTGTTGGTGTCTGCCTGCATTGGTCCCCGCCATGATCCATATGCAGACATTCCACCGGTACCTGTCAACGATGCACGCCTGTATCACGCCGCTCAGATGCAAAGTCTGAAAGATACAAGCGTTGACCTGGTGACAGCGTATACATTCAACCGACCAAGCGAAGCAGCAGGTTGCATCCTCGCGGCACAGGACGCAGGCCTGCCCATCATCATGTCTCTGGTCGTCGAGACGGATGGGCGGCTGGCAGACGGTTCACGACTTGTCGACGCCATTGACCAGATCGATGGGGAAACCAACTTTGCAGCACAGTTTTTCATGGTCAACTGCGCCCACCCGACCCATTTCGCCACAGCGCTTTGCAACCACCCGCGATTGAAGGGAATCGTGGCGAACGCTTCAAGTTGCTCGCATGCGGAACTCGATGAGGCAGAGGAATTGGACGAAGGGGATCCTGTCCAGCTTGGCACGCAGATTGCCGAGATTGTGCGGAACAATCCATCGATACAGGTTTTCGGAGGATGCTGTGGCACGGACATGCGCCACCTCAGATCGATGGCCGGCGCGCTGGCATAGCCAACTCGCGGCCACCGCGAAATCGAGCTGTCAGCGCACCTGTGCTCTGCGTGGCGAAGCTGTCGAGTGACGGTCGGGCAGGAAAGACTGCTGCGCAACCTATTCAAGCAACCCTTTCCGATTTGGTGCACATCCCCCATCAAACGCTGAAAACCAACGCCGGGAACAGATGTGGCGACAATCCTTCACGGCCATCAGAAGTGCTTCCATTGTAGCGATTGTTGAGGTCAGCATAGGGAAACTGGCGTCCCCGTGAACGTTCCGAAGCCGCGACAGGGCCCTTCCGGTCTATGCGTCCCGCTTCATGATCCATTCCACCTGCGGCGCGGCGACAAATCGCCATTTGCGCTTGGGGCCGGCCATGACGTTCAGGTAATACATTTCAAAGCCGTGCGGTGCGCCGCAGGGATGGTGACCACGCGGGACCAGAACCACCTCGCCATCATGCACCGCCATTGTCTCATCAAGCTGGCGGTCATCGGTATAGACCCGCTGGATGCCGAACCCGTCTGAGGGATTCAGGCGATGGTAATAGGTCTCTTCGAGATAGGTGATGCGCGGGTAGTCGTCTTCGTCATGGCGGTGGCTGGGATAGCTCGACCAATGGCCTGCGGGGGTGAACACCTCGGTCACCAGAAGGCTGTCACAATAGTCTTCATTTTCCATCGCGATATTGTTGATGTACCGCGTGTTCACGCCCTTGCCGCGCTTGGTCAGGGTGATGCCATCGGGCCCGATGCGCCGCGCCGCATGCCCGCCCATGCCGGGCGCGGAACAGACAGCGATCACGCAATCGGTCTCAGCAGTCGCGGTCCAATCCGTGCCGTTGGGCAGGTACAGGCAGTGCGGCGGTGTTTTTTCAAACACATCCATCCGGTCCCCCAAAACGCCCCAGTCCTGCCCCGCGCCGGTGATCCTGGCTTTGCCTTCGACCATCACAAGGATGACCTCGCGGTCGCCTGTGGCCTCGGCCGCCGTATCGCCTGCGTTCAGCCGGTAGAGCGAGAAACCAACATAGCGCCATCCCGCGCTGTCCGGTGTGATCTGATGGACCTTGCCGCGGGTGCCAAAGGGTTTGCAAAGCAAGTCAGCCATCGTCGTCTCCGTAGTTCTTCGCGTCAAAAAGCACGAAGAATTCATAACTGCAAAGCGCCGCAATCACCGCCGCAAACACCGCCCAGCCGGTATTGCCGCCCCAAAGCTCCAGTGCGGCCCAGATGCAAACGGCCCCGACAGTGGAAACCCGCCGCCAGAATGGGCGGAAGAACGGGTGTCGGAGGCCAAGCTTTTCGAAAATCATGTGGCGATGCTCAGGCCAGAGCGCGCGCAGATCTTGGTGATGTGGTCGAACCCGAGTTTGGAATACTCGAACGGGTCGGCCTTGGCCGGGTCTTGTTCCGCCTCGACAACGATCCAGCCATTGTAATCCATTGCCTTGAGCCTGTCGGTCACGGCCTGGAAGTCGATGCAGCCTTCGGGATCGCCCGGCACGGAGAAAACGCCAGCAGCGACCCCCTCCAGAAAACTGCGATCGTCGGAGCGCACCCAGTCCAGCACCGGTTGGCGAACGTCCTTGAAGTGGACATGATGCACCCGGTCGCCCCATTTGTCGAGCACAGCAAGCGGGTCGGCACCGGCGAAATGCAGGTGCCCGGTGTCATAAAGAAGCGTCAGGGCCGGATCCGAGCCGTCCATCAGCCAATCAATATCTTCGGCATCTTGCACCATGGCACCCATGTGATGGTGATAGGACAGCACGGTGCCCTGATCGGCCGACCACTTTGCCAACTCGGACAATTTCGCGCCATAGGCGGTGACCTCATCGCGGGTCAGTTTGGGACGCTGGCTGACCGGCTGGCCCATCTGTCCCTGAATGGTGTTGGAACATTCGGCATAGACAAGGCACGGCGCGTTCAGCGCCGCGAATTGTTCGACCTGCTGGCGGATCGCCTCTTTTTCTTCGTCAACGGTGCTGACCATCAGGTTGCCCGAACACCAGCCCCCGCACAGCGCCACGCCGTACTTGTCCAGATAGGCGCGCAGCCCTTCGGTGTCGGCGGGCATGCGCCGACCACGTTCGACGCCCTGATACCCGATGCGGGCCGCATCTTCCATCGCGCCCTCGGTTGTGAAGTCTTTGGTGAGTTCCGGCAGGTCGTCATTCTGCCAGGCAATCAGAGAGATGCCGATTTTAACGCTCACGTGCCGTGTTCCCTAGTTGATGCGCTGAAGCGCGGTTTGTTTGACATAGGCGTCGCGCGCGTCGCGCACGTCTTTGCGTTCTGACACTTCGGGGATGGCCACATCCCACCATGTGCCGCCGCCTGCCTCGGTCGGGCCGTGCCGGGGGTCGGTGTCGATGACGATGACCACGGGGATGTCGCTATTTTTGGCCTCGGATAGCTTGACTTCAAGATCCGCAATAGTTTCGGCCTTCATCGCCCTGGCGCCCATTGAGGCAGCATGCGCGACATAGTCGATATCGGGTTGCTGCTCTACCCGGGCGTGCTCATACAGGTTGTTGAACGGCGCCCCTCCGGTGCCGGTTTGCAGACGGTTGATGCAGCCATAGCCACGGTTGTCCGTCAGTACGACCGTGAATGGCACCTTGCGCATGACAGCGGTTGCCAGTTCGGAACTGGCCATCATATAGCTGCCATCGCCGACAAAACAGATCACGTCCCGCTCTGGTGCGGCCAGCTTCAGGCCCATCGCTCCCGCGATCTCATATCCCATGCAGCTATAGCCGTACTCCATGTGATAGCCGCCTTGGCTGGCCTGCCACAGCAGTTTCAACGCACCCGGCATGGTGCCTGCAGCGCACATGGCCACCGTGCGGTCATCCGACATGCGCTGCACCGCGCCGATCACCTCTGCATCTATCGGCAAGGCGCTGTTTCGGTCTCGGCAGTGGTGATCCACCTGCGCCAGCCAATCTGTCTTGAGCTTGATATCGGGGCCGGCCTTTTTGTCGTCTCCGAGCGCAGCAGAAATCTGTTCAAGCGCCACCTTGGCATCTGCGACCAGTCCCACCGTCCCGTGCTTTTGCGCGTCATAGGCCTGCACATTGATCGAGATCAGCTTGCGCTTCGGGTTCCGGAACAAGGACCAGGATCCGGTCGTGAAATCCTGAAACCGTGTGCCGACACCGATCACAAGATCGGCCTGTTCCGCCAACGTATTGGCCGAAGCTGCGCCATCCACGCCCGAGGCTCCGAAATTCATCGGGTGGCTTTGGGCCAGCGCGGATTTGCCCGCCTGCGTTTCGACAATGGGGATGTTGTGCCTGGTTGAAAAGTCGCCCAGCGTTTGTTCCGCTTGCGCATAAATCACCCCGCCGCCGCAGATGATCACCGGTTTTTCCGCAGCCCGGATCATATCCACCACCTGCGCCAATTCGCGCTGATCCGGTTCGGGGCGGCGGATAAGCCACGTCTTGGGTTCAAAGAAATCGACGGGCCAGTCATAGGCTTCGGCCTGCGTGTCCTGACAGAAACTCAGCGTCACCGGGCCGCATCTGGCGGGATCGGTCATCACCTGCAAGGCGCGGGGCAGGGCGGTCAGAAGTTGTTCTGGCCGGGAGATGCGGTCAAAGTACCGGCTGACCGGGCGGAAACAGTCATTGGCGCTGACCGTGCCGTCCTCGAAATCCTCGATCTGCTGCAAGACCGGGTCCGGTGCGCGGCCCGCGAACACATCTCCGGGGATCAGCAACAGCGGCAAACGGTTTACATGAGCCAGCGCCGCCGCCGTCACCATATTCGTCGCCCCCGGCCCGATAGAGGAGGTGACCGCCATCGCCCGCGTCCGCTTCTTCGCCTTGGCATAGGCAATCGCCGTATGCGCCATCGTCTGTTCGTTCTGTCCGCGCCATGTCGGGAAATCATCGCCCGCAGCGTGCAAAGCCTCTCCAAGGCCGCAAACATTGCCGTGGCCGAATATCGCCCAGATCCCGTCGATAAAGCGTTCGCCCTCTTCGGTCATCTGCACGCTCAGCCATTTGACCATGGCCTGTGCGGCGGTCAGGCGGAGTGTCTGGCTCATAGCGTTTCCTCTTCCAGCACCGCGTTCTTGCTGTCCTGCAAGGCGCGGGATTGATCCCAGATCCGGCACAGGTTGGTGAAACGCTCTGCCATTTGCGCAACCGCATCGGTATCTGACATCTCACCCTTCAGCCAAGCGCGGGCCGCGTCGCCAAAGATCGTGCGGCCAACGGCAAAGCCCTTGACCAGCGGTTGCGCGGCAGCCAAGGCAAAGCTTTCGGCAAGCTCCGCCTCAGGCGCATCAAGCCCCAGCAAGACGATGCCGCGCGTGTTCGGGTCGTTCCGCTCAATCGCGTCAACGGCCAATTGCCATGCCTTCGCCGTCTTGAACGGCTCCAGCTTCCACCAATCGGGATAAACACCCGCATCATAAAACTGCTGGATCAGCGTTGGCGTTGTCGTGTCATCAACCGGCCCCACCTTGGAGGGGATGAGTTCCAACAGGAATTCCAACCCGTTGCGACGGGCAGAGGTGAAGAGCCGCAGCACCCGGTCCTCTTGCAGGGCGCGGAGTTCGGAGCTGTCATCGGGATGGCAGAAGACCAGCAGCTTCACGACATTCTCGGCAGGCCATTCCTTCAGACCGCCAAGATCCGGCCCAAGCTCGGCTTCAAATTCAATTGGCCGCGTGCCCGGACGCTCTGTTGGCCGGGCAATCCACAGTCCGGAGCCTGTCGCCTTTTGCAAAGCGTCGCGGCCGATGCGGCTGTCGCATAAGATCCCATAGCCCGGGGCGCCAGCTTGCACTTTCAGGGCCGCCTCAAGGCAAAGCTCCTTGAATGCCCCAGCTTTCTCGACGCTGTAGCCCTCCATCTCTTCCAACTGCAGCCGGTGATCGAATGCAAAGCTCTTTACGTTATCCCAGGCCCTTGCGCGGTTGGTTGACCAATGGACCTGTTCCAGGATCACGTCATTGCGCAGATCACGCCGTGTCACGCCGCGTTCAAAAAAGCACTGCAACTCTTGCCAGCTTGGATAGGCCGGCGTGCAGCCGTGGCGGCTGACCGCGAAAGCACCGCAGGCATTCGCATATTTCAAAGATGTCGGCCAGTCTTCGCCATCCAGCCAGCCTTTCAGCAGGCCGGACATAAATCCGTCCCCTGCACCCAGCACATTGAACACCTCGATCGGGAATCCCGGACCGGTTTGTCCCTGATCCAGTGTTGCCGGAATATCGGCTTCAAAAGCGACCGCGCCATCGGCTCCGCGTTTGCAGATCAACGTCGCGTCCGACACTGCGCGCACTGCTTTCAGCGCCGCGACCGTATCGGTGCTGCCGCCTGCGATGTGGAACTCTTCTTCGGTCCCGACAATCAGATCGAACAGATGCAATGTCGATTGCAGCTTGGCTGTCACCGCTGCGCTCTCCACAAAGCGGCTTTCACCATCGCCGTGACCCGCCACGCCCCAGAGGTTCGGGCGGTAGTCAATATCCAGGGCTGTCTTTTGTCCATTCGCGCGGGCAAGCTCCAACGCCTTGATCGTCGCGGCCTCTACCTGCGGATGGCTCAGATGCGTGCCAGTGGCGACCAAAGCACGTGCACGGGCGATGAACGCCGGGTCAATGTCATCGACCGTCAGCCCCATATCGGCGCAGTTCTCGCGATAGAAGATCAGCGGGAATTGTGCCCGGTCACGGATGCCAAGAAGGACCAGCGCTGTAAGCCGGTCCGGGTCCACCTTGACGCCATCGGTGTTGACGCCTTCGCGCTGAAGCTGCTCGGTGATGAAACGTCCCATATGTTCGTCACCGACGCCGGTGATCACAGCCGATTTCAGTCCAAGCCGTGCCGTACCACATGCGATATTGGTCGGAGACCCGCCGATATACTTGTCGAAGGAGCGCATGTCTTCGAGCCGACCGCCGATTTGTGCGCCATAAAGGTCGACCGAAGAGCGGCCGATTGTGATCAGGTCCAAATCAGACATCATCTATCCTTACGGGTTGTCCGGTCTGGGAAGACCGCGTTGCCGCCTCTGCCATCACCAGGGCTGCGATCCCGTCGTCCAGCGTGACGGGCAGGGGCGTCCCATCAAGCACCGCGTCCACGAAGGCGCACCATTCTGCATGAAAGGCAGGCATGTAACGTTCGAGGAAGAAATAGGTCGGCTTGGCACCGACCACCCCGTCAGCTGTCGATTTCAGAACCAGATTTTCAATCATGTTCTGGGTCTGAAGCATCCCTTCCGAGCCAAGAATCTCCAGCCGTTGATCATAGCCATAAACCGCCCGCCGCGAGTTCCTGATCACCGCCAGTTGACCGTCCGCATAGGTCAGGGTCACGACGGCCGTGTCCACGTCTCCGGCCGCACCAATCTCGGGATCGACGATTGAGGTGCCGATTGCGCTGATGCTCACGGGGGATTGGTCCATGATGAAGCGCGACATGTCGAAATCATGGATCATCATGTCCCGATAGAGCCCACCCGAGATCTTGACGTAGGACACAGGCGGCGGGGCAGGGTCGAAGGATGTAATGCTGAGCAGCTCTGCCTTGCCGATCTCGCCATTGTTGAGCGACGCTTTCAAAGCCTTGATGCTTGGGTCGAAGCGACGGTTGAAACCGATCATGACGGGAAGACCGCTGGCCTCTGTTGCGGTCTTGCAGGCGCGGGCACGTTCCAGGCTCAGGTCAACCGGCTTTTCGCAAAACACCGCCTTTCCTGCGGCCACCGCCTGCTCGATCAGATCGGCATGCGTATCGGTGGGCGTTGCAATCAGAACCGCGTCCACGGAGGCATCGGTGATGATTTCTTCGGTGCTGCGCGCTTGTGCGCCATAGCGTTGCGCCAGCTTGGAGGCCGCTTCCGGGTAGAAATCCGAGACCGCAACCAACACGGAACGTGGGTTGGACGTGATCGCTTGGGCATGGATACCAGCAATGCGTCCCGCCCCAAGAAGAGCGACTTTCAACACGGGTCTTGTCCTTTTTGAAAGGGTCGGAAAGGCAGCACCAGAGCGCGGCGCCCCAGCGACTTGATCAAACCTGCATGCCCAAATCCGGAACAAGCTTGGCCAGTTCGTCGCCACCGGCCATCATGTCATGCAACTCGTCATGTTCGATCTCGCCGCGTTTGGCCGTGCCCAGCGTCTTGCCCCGGTTCAGCACGGTGAAGCGATCTCCGACCGCCAAGGCGTGGCGCACGTTGTGGGTGATGAAAACCACCCCGATCCCCTGTTTGCGCACCTTGTCGATGGTGGCCAGCACGTTCGCCGTCTGCCGCACGCCAAGGGCCGAGGTCGGCTCATCCAGGATCAGCACTTTGGCGCCGAAATAGACCGCGCGGGCGATGGCGACCGTCTGGCGCTCGCCCCCCGAAAGGGTGCCCACGGCTTGATCTGGACCACGCAAGTTGATGCCCATCTTGCGCATCTCTTCCATGGTGATCTGATCGGCTTTCTTGTGGTCAAGAAAGTTGATCCCCAGCCGCTTGATCACCGGTTCGTTGCCCATGAAGAAATTGCGGCTCACGCTCATGAGTGGGATCATCGCCAGATGCTGATGCACCGTGGCAATCCCTGCTTCCATCGCGTCACGCGGATCTTCAAAGGACATGGGCTTGCCCTCGAAAAGGATTTCGCCCGAGGTCGGTTTGTGGACACCCGACATTGTCTTGATGAACGTGGATTTCCCGGCGCCATTGTCGCCCAGAAGGCAGTGGCATTCGCCGCCAAAGACATCGACCGAAACGCCAGCCAGCGCGATGACAGAGCCAAAGTGCTTTTGTATGTCTTTCATCTGAATGATCGGGTCTGACATCTTAGCGCTCTCCCGTGATCAAGCGGCGGATATAGGTGTTCAGGATCACGGCGCCCAACAGGATCGCGCCAAGGAACACGCGGAACAGCGAACTTTCGACGCCCGCAAAGAACAGGCCCTGCTGAACCACACCAAATATCAGGGCGCCCAGCATCGCCCCGATGACAGAGCCGTATCCGCCGGTCAGAAGCGCGCCGCCGATGACCACCGCGATGATGGCTTCGAATTCCTTGAGCAACCCCCGGTCCGCCCCTGCAGAGCCGAACTCCATCACCTGGCAGGTGGCAAAAACGGTTGCGCAGAAGGCGGTGAACATGAACATCAGGATTTTCACCCGTGTCACCGGCACACCGGAATTCCGGGCCGCTTCGGCATCGCCGCCCGCGGCAAAGATCCAATTGCCGAACCGCGTACGGGTCAAAAGGACATGACCGAAAACCACAAGAACAAGCGCCCAAACGATCAGCATGGGCACACCCTCCACGACCGCCTCACCCGCGCGGGTGCCGCGTTCAAACACATCGATCACGCCAATGTCGCCCAGCCACTGGAACAGCCCACCCAGGATCTTTCCACCGAAAACCGGGGCAAGCCAGTCACCTTCGGCGGTTTCCTTGATGCCACCAATGATCGTTTTGCGCTCCAGCAGTTGGGGAAAGAAAATCGTAAAACCGCGCAGGATGAAAAGGAACGCCAACGTCACGATGAAGCTCGGCAATCCCGTGCGAATGACAATGATCCCGTTTACCGCACCGATGGCAATGCAAATGACAAAGGTCAGCAGGATTGCAATCCAGACAGGCCAGCCCAGAGTGACCGAAAAGATCGCGATCATCATGCCCGCGAAACCGATCATGGACCCGACCGAAAGATCGAATTCTCCGGCAATCATGAGAAGGCAAGCGCCGACTGCGATGATCATGAATTGCGCCGAAACAACAGACCAGTTCATGATGCCTTGTGCGTTGAACATACCACTGTCGAACGCCGTGAGAAGGAAGAATGTGAACACGGCTAACGTGCCAACGATGCCCCCCAGTTCAGGGCGGATCAGTGCCCGGCGCAGAACGGAAACGTCTTTGATCCGTTCGTCAACAGCCGGGGCTTGCGGAGCATGTGTCATTCCTCGCGCCTTTTGCTTTGTTCAAATTTCCAAAGACATTTTGCCGGAGGAGCCGTCGCCAGCACCTCCGACAAGGGAGGAGACCCTTAGCGGTATTCGCCAGCGAACTTTTCAACCATCTCAAGGCCGTCCGCAGTCACAAAACCGGGGCCGGAGTTGATGTTGTTGCCAGGCAGAACGCCGTACCGGTGGTAGTTGGTCAATACGACAACCGGCAGGTACGCCTGCAGGAACGGCTGCTGATCGATGCCCCAGTTGATGACGCCCGCCTTCAGGCCCTTCACGATCTCATCGCCCAGGTCGAAGGTCCCGAAGTAGATGTCTCCGGCCATGCCGTTTTCTTCCAGCGCCAGAATGGTCGGATCAGCAGAGGTCGGGCCAAGCGTCAGAACGGCATCGGTGTCCGGGTTAGCCGACAAATACGCCAGAACCTTGTTCTTGATTTCTGCGGGGTCTTGGCCGCTGTCGATCATCTGGTTGCCAAGTTCAATGCCCAGACCGTCCGCGAAGCCCTGGCAACGCTCGGTGGAGGACGGGGAATTGATATAGTGGTTCACGCAGAGGAACGATTCAACGCCGTCACCAGCAGCGCGCTGACCGGCTGCAAAGCCTGCGTCATATTCGGGCTGGCCCACATACATCAAAGCCCCCACTTCGCGGGCCTGTGCGGGTGTGCCGGAGTTCATGATGATCACGTCCACACCGCTGTCCACAGCCGCCTTGATCGGGCCGGACAGAACGTCATAGTCCGCCAGGGTGGTGATGATGCCGTGGGGACCAGATGCCGCTGCCTGCTCGATGATCCGCGCCATATCGGCAAGGTCACCGGTCGGCGGATTGCGATACTCGACTTCGACACCCATCTGTTCGCCCGCAAGAGCGATACCGTTCTTGATGGTGTTCCACCAGCTGTCACTGTCAGGGGCGTGGCTGACAAGAACATAACGCTCTCCCTCGGCGGCAGCCGTGGTTGCAAGCGTGGCAACAGAAATCGCAGCGACGGCCGCTGCGGCAAGAAACTTTTTCATGTAGACCTCCCATTTTGTTTTTTTCTGCGCCCTCCTCTCCTCACGGCGCAGATCGGCGACTCGATGCCGCCATAAAATGGAATGTTCATTCCAATTTTTCTCAGGTCAACATGAAAATTCTATTTTCTGCGTGCGCCGACGGCAACGGCCAAGCCGATGGCAACCGTGAGTGTCGCCGACAAAGACCGGAACGCGCCAAAGTCGACTTCCGGCACGCGAAGCGTATAGACGTTGTCTGCTTTTCGCACCGGCTCACCCCGATCTGTGATCAGCACGACAGGCAATCGTCGCATTTGCGCCTCTTTGACAAAGGCAAGCGTTTCTGCGCTGAAAGGCGAAAAGGTCACCGCAATGACTGCATCGCCGGGGCGCATTGCGTGATAAAAGTCCAGCTCTCCTGTCTTTTCATGGAGAACCGCAGGAACCTCCATTTTTTCAAAAGCATAGGCCATGTAGGACGCCACGGGATAGGCCCGGCGCAAGCCAATGAGGTGGATGGTCTGCGCGGTCGCGAGGTGCACAACGCTTTGATCCAGAACGTCTTGGTCAATCGCTTTTGCCAACCGCTCAAGCGAGTTGCGACCGGCCTCGACAAACTCGGCCAACAGGGCAGATGGGCTTCCCACGCCGCTGTCCTGCAACCGCCGCAGGCGGGTCTGATAGTCCGGCAATCCCCGAGACATCTCGGCCCGAAACATCTTTTGCATGTCGGTGTAGCCGTCAAAACCGATGGACTGACAAAAGCGCATCATGGCGGATGGCGACACGCCGGCCTCTCTTGAAAGTTCGGCAACCGTAGACAGGGCGATACGCTCTGGATGCTGCGAAATATGGTCTGCACATTGCAGCAGCCGTTTGGGAAACTGTCCGCGGGTTTCTTCGAGGATACGCTGAAGTTCAGCCACGGTTTCGGGACGGCTTAAAGTCTGGCTCTTCATGCAGGGAAACCTGTTGTGCAAAATGGAACGCAATGGAATGAATGTTCCATTTGTGCCCTTGGCAGTCAATTGCAGCGAACTCAACTCCTGCAGCTTTGTCAAAAAAACCCGAAAGCACCGCGATGGAGTCCTCGATCTGAAATCGAAACCTACACAAGTCTTGAACGTGGCGGCCCGTCATGAACGGGTACTCACGATGGTTGAGGGGGTGCAGAATCTCAACTCAACGTGACCGCACCCATTGGACACAAAGGCGCGCTGTTGCATGCAAGACGTGTCGATGCATGAGCATGCCGGTCAAAAGAGATCGTGGAAGTGAAGGGGGGTATCGAGACGGTATCCATGCGCCCTTGGCCCAAAGATTTCGAACGCCTCTGTCCCGGTGATGGTACCCCTCACACGGAACCAAGCTATTGTTTTATAATGTTTTTTGACGTCTATATCTGGCTGAATCCCCCTAATTATTTGCCTTCACCTGTCCTGTAGTGTCTTGCCGTGTCCGTCCGCATCCACTAGCGTAGGGTGGATATTTAGGGGGATAGAATATGCGGGCACGGAACAGGCTTTCAGCGCAATTCGTCAAAACCGCGCCTGTGGGCAAGCATTGCGATGGCGCAGGGCTGTGGCTGGTGAAGCGCGAAGACGGCGGGGCGCAATGGGTGCAGCGCGTAACCGTTTACGGCAGACGCAAGGAAATGGGCTTGGGCGGTTTCCCAACCGTGTCCTTGGCAGAAGCCCGCAAGCTAAGCGACCGCTGGCGCAAAGTGGCTGCGGCGGGGCGCAACCCCATCAAGGAACGTGAAGCCGAAGACCGGGCCGCACGGCGGGAAGACATATCGCTGGCCATCATCACGGCGGATGCGTTCGAAGCGCGCAAGGCGGAACTCAAAGGCGACGGAACGGCGGGCCGGTGGCTGTCGCCTTTGAACATTCACGTTCTGCCGAAGCTGGGCAAAGTGCCAGTGACCGACCTCGACCAGCGCGACATTCGCGACACGCTGGCCCCCATCTGGCACACGAAGGCCGACACGGCGCGCAAAGCCTTGAACCGCCTGTCCATCGTTTTGCGCCATGCGGCGGCGCTGGGCTTGGATGTGGACTTGCAGGCGACCGAAAAGGCCAAGGCGCTTTTGGGCAAGTCGCGGCACAAGCCCAAGAACATCCCGGCGATGGACTGGCGCGGTGTGCCGGACTTCTATGCAAGCCTCAAAGAACCGACGCTGACCCATCTGGCGCTGCGCCTTCTGATTTTGACGGGCGTTCGTTCGGGGCCGCTGCGCAAAATGCGTTTGGACCAGATCGACGGCGATGTGTGGACGGTGCCAGCCGAAGCGATGAAGGGCCG
>CAYZAD010000041.1:0-17907 GCA_964476315.1 uncultured Rhodobacterales bacterium | reverse complement strand
ATGTCGGAAATGGCCGCTTTGACGCGATTGCGCAGCAAATCGTCACCAACCTCAACGCACCGGACATCATTGGCCTGCAAGAGATCCAGGACAATACGGGTGGCGAAATCGACGACGGCGTGATCTCTGCCTCGCTGACATTCGAAACCCTGATCGATGCCATCGACATGGCCGATGACGGGATCGATAACGACAGCTCAGGCTATACGTTCATCGACAACACTTTCATCACGGATCAGGCCAGTGGCGGCCAGCCCGGTGGCAATATCCGCACCGGTTTCCTTTACCGGGAAGACCGCGTGACACTTGTCGAAAACTCGGTCCAGACGATCAGCGGACAAGCCTCTGGCGAAGCCTTCGAAGGCGCCCGCCTGCCACTGGTTGCGACGTTCGAATTCAACGGCGAAGAGATCACCGTGGTCAATAACCACTTTTCGTCAAAAGGCGGCAGCGCTCCGGTTTTCGGGGTGGAGCAGGACTTTGCCGCGCGCCAGGAAGATGTCACGGTCAATGGCTCCCTTGATGAACGGCAGCGACAGTCAGAGGCGGTTCAGGATTTTGTGACCGGTCTTCTGACTGTGGATGCAGAGGCGAATGTCGTCGTCCTTGGCGATTTCAACGAGTTCGAATTCGTGTCGCCGGTTCTGGAACTGGAGACCGAGGCCGGACTGAACAACCTGACAAACACGCTGGACCCGAACGAACGCTATACGTTCAATTTCCAGGGCAACAGCCAGTCGCTTGACCACATCCTCGTGTCGGACGCGCTGTTTGCCGATGCGCAGTTCGACATTGTGCACGTCAACTCGGAATTTGCCGAGACAGAGCAGCGCGCGAGCGACCACGATCCGCTTGTCGCCCTGTTCTCGTTGGGTCCTCCCCCACCCGAGCTTGCGACCGTTGCCGTAGACTTTGAAGGGCGTGGACTCTTCGGGTCGGGTTTCGTGGAAAGCGTGGATGACGGTATCGTCGATTCCGGGCGTTTGCCCATTGCCTCGAACACGGCCTTTTTTGACGATGTGGACGTCGCCGTGGATGCAGCAGCACCCGGGTTCGAACTGCTGACGTTCTTCGGCGGCAGTCTTGGTGTCTATTCGATCGGTGACAGGTTCTTCAGAGGCGAGGCGACGCTGGTCAATGACAGCGAAACCCTGATCTTCGACATGGAGGAAGGTGCATTTGGCGACGCGCTTGTCGCGATGTTCGAATTTGCCACCGTCTTTGGCAACGGAGACGTGGAGGTCGCCTTCTTCGACGATGGCACGTTCCTTGGCAACGAGACTTTCAACGCATATTCCGGGCCGGTTTCCGCAGATTTCGATGGTCAGCGCTTTGACGCGGTTGAAATCTCTGCCGTCGGCGATACGGCCTTCTCACTGTCAAGCTTTGCATTCGATCGTGAAACGTTTGACGGTTTCGATATCGTTTAAGTCGTACAAAACCAGCCCCGGCATCAGTGCCGGGGCTTTCCTTTGACCGAAGCGCCGAGGCGTCTGACGACCACGCGCCCGGGTGCGAGCGATGCCTCACGCAGTCAGAAGGACACCCCCACCAAACGCGATAAGGGCCGCGCCCGCGACCCTTGCGACGATGTCGCCATGCGGAAACAGTTTCTCCGCAAGCACGTAGATGGTGAGACCGGCGATCCAGTAGAGGTTCATGATGCCTCCGACGAACAAGAGAGCCATCAACGCCCAGCAGCAGCCAAGGCAGTACATGCCGTGGTCGATCCCCATCCGGAACGCGCCATACTCTCCGGGGCGGTGATGGTCGGCCAGGAACGGCCCCGGTGATCGGCAATGTTTCAGGCAAGCCGCCTTGATCGGTGTGAACTGATAAAGCCCTGCCGCGATCAGAACGATCCCGGCCAGCCATCGGCCATCAAGCGTCATCATTGGACCGGCCACCACGCCCAGGGCTTCGGTTGCCCATTGGGCCAAGGTGGCAAGGGCGCTGAAAACCGCCCATGCTGCCAGATAACCGCCAAGAAGCAGAGCGCTATGCCTGCCCGCTTGATCGGCTTCGGGCCCCATGCGTTTCACCGCCGCAAACAGCAACACGAGCGGTGCCGCGCTTGGTGTCATCATGGCCACCATCATCACCCACCACATCAGGAAAACGGCAACGGCATAGGGGACCGACCATTGCGTTCCCATGGCCATGTCCATCGGATTCCCGATCGGGCGGGCCATGCGGGTCATCTCGATGGCGGACATGTTCATGCCAAAGCCAAAGACCGTATAGACCGCCGCGATCAGCACGAGGACCGACAAGGCACAGGCGACGATGAGGCCATCACGACGGAGCACGTGCTCGAGTGCTCCGCCCTGTGTCTGCGTCTCAGGCATTGACCACGCCCTGACCCGTCAGGTGCAGCTTTGCAAAATGCGCATGCGTTTTGTCGAACCCGACGCTGATTTCGCCGCCTGTGGTCTTCGAGGTGCCCGACGCCATCTCGGCATGACGGAATTCGAACCCGTATGGCAACTGGATGGAAATCCGATGCGGGTCTCCGGTGACGATATTCGGGATCGGTCGCAGTTCGATGTCGAACACGCCATCGGCCGCAGCCTTTCCGGTCCGTTCCTCGCTGTCCCAGTCCAGATCGATCTTCGCGGACAATGTCGGGTGTTTGGTCGGGCTCATGGCTCCGTAGACGAACCACATCGTGGCCATCTCCTCGGTGTCCTGACCTGTCATGATCGCTTCCAGCGCGGCTTTCTGCTCTTCGGTCGCAGCGTCGTCGATGATGAGTTGCATCTGCCCATCGCCCGCGTGGATCGGTCCCGGCCAGGAATAAACCGCTGCGGCGCGCAAACCGTCCAGCTTCACATCTCCGTAATGGCCGGTCTCGATGTCATAAACGATGACGGCCTCGCAATTGCCCTTGTCGGGCAGAACGCCGAACTGGCACGGACAACCGAAGTTGCAATTGCAGTTCACCATCTCTTCGCCCTTGATGTTCCAGTCGATCATTTTCCTAGGTCCTTCCTTGGGTTTGGTATGACTGCTCGTGGAACCTCGATACCGGCCGACCTTCTTAGTCGCTCGGTTGGTAATCGCCCTCGCGGAACTGCCAGAACACGTTCACGATCTTCCATCCCTGCGCCCCGAAACGGCCAAGATGCAGATAATCCACGTATTCCGGTGACTGACACCGCACCGTTGCGATGTCTCGGAAGATATCGAGGATCTCCACCTCGTAGGCATGTGTGCCGCGCCATGCCGTGCCCTCTCCCTCGCGGGTCCATGTGACCATGTTGTCAAAGGTCGACGTGCGGTTCACGGTCCAGCCGCCCGAACCATCCTGCATCAAGGTCCGTTTGACCAAAGAAGGATGCAAAGCGCGCGCCATGCGGTCGGGGTCGCCGGTGTACCACCCCTCTGCGTAGTCCATCGCAACCTTGCGAATTTCAGTGGTTTCCGCGTTGGTCGTTTCATCTTTCATGGCTGTCTCCCTGCTTGGTGCGCCCTGTCAAAGCATGTCGGCCAGCATCTTGGCTGCGCGTGCGGCACCATCTGCCGCGACCGGGTGCGATCGTCGTGGCCTGCGCAATTCCTCGGCCATGGCGGTAGCGATGTCCTCGGGACCGCTTTTGGCGAAGACCATTTTGCGCCCCGCGTTGTAGCGCTCCAACCGGCTTGCGACGTGAAAGTTCTGTTCGAAATGGTTCTTGAGCGGAAAATAGAGAAAGGGCGTTCCGGCCGCCGCCAACTCCATACAGGTCGTCAACCCACCCTGAACAAGGGCCAGGTCGCAGGCGGCAAGATGACGGTCGAGATCCGGCACGAAGGATCGCATCTCGACCCCGGCGGGCACATTGAACGCGGCCGGGTCCAATCGTGGACCGGTGACAACGATCATACGCAGGTCCGGGATCAGCGACTTGGCAAGGGGATACGCTGCCAGAATGCGGCGGATCAGATTTGCGCCAACGCCTGATCCGCCAACAGCGACGATGCAGGTCTGGCGCCCATCGTCATACCCAAGCTCGGCGCGCAGGTCATGGCGCGGTCCGAAACTCTCGGGGTGGCTGCCAATGATGTAATCCGAAAAATCGTAATGCTTCGGGATCCAGTCGCGCATCCGCGGCAGGTCCTTGCCAAAGGACATATCGACAATGTCGTCCGGCGTGCCGACAAAGATCGCGCGGTCGCGGACCTCGGGCCGACCTTCGACATGGCCGATCATCTCGGCGTTGTAGTCGGTGGTCAGAAAAGCCTCGTGCGCCCCGTTTTCTTCGAACGGCACCCAGCCGACAAAGTCGGTGAACCACGCGATTGGCGCGCGCTTCAACTCTGGATGTTCGTGCCAGAAATGGTCGACGTCCCAGGCTTCGTCCGCAATGACAAGGTCATAGGGTTCCTCTTCCAGGGCTTCCTGAAAGACCATGAAGTTCTTGATCAGGATCTCATCCATGCTGCGGATCGCCTGGAATGCATGCAGGTCGTGTTCGCCTGCCTCGGCCTCGATATGCGCGCTTTCATTGGCCAGCATGCGACTGGCCGGGTGGATGGTTTCGCCGTTTGCATCAAGGAACCGTGTCACCGGATCCTGTGCCAGCCAATCAACCTGAAGATCGGGATGATGTTCGCGCAGCGCACGTGTGACGGCCAGGTCGCGGCGCGCATGCCCCAGCCCGATGGGCGAAGACAGGTACAAGGCACGTTTTGCCGGCTTGCCGCGCCGTCGCGGTGCCGGTTTCCACGTCCCCAGATGCCGCGCAAGAAAATCCCGGACCGTCGTGTTGAACCATGCCGGATACCGCGCGTTGAGAGCATGACCGCCTCCGGGAAAGAGGATGAGTTCGCCTCCGGTCAACTCTGCCAGAAGCTCCGAACCTTCGGGGCGCGTTATGACGTCGGCATCGCCATGCATCAGGAGGCAGGGGCATTTGACCCGCCGGAAAAAGTCTTCGTCTATGTCCGTCCCCTGAATCTGGTCGCGGGAGTCGAGCGTCATGGCCAACATGTGCCCGTCGCTTTCGAGCCCCCACGCAACCGAGTCTTCCTGTTGTTTCGTAGAGTGTTTTTCGTTGAACACCTTCCCAAAGAAGAATTCGAGGAAATCGGCATAGTCGCGCTGCCAATGGGTTCGGTTGAATTTCTGCCAGTCCTCGGGCGCATCGATCACGTCTTCAAAAAAGTCGCCGCGCCCATCGACCGGGGGCACGATGGGAACCGACGCGCCGGTGCTGACAACGGCGTCGACCCGATCAGGCCATATCGCGGCCACGGCAAGCGCCACCAAGCCGCTGAAGGACATGCCGACAAGCGTTGCCGTCTTGGTTCCCGTGGCATCCATCACGGCGATGACATCTTCGAACACCGGGTCCAGCGCATAGCCCTCAAGGTCATCGGGGCGATCCGATTTGCCATTGCCACGGGGATCGAACGTCACAACCCGAAAGTGTTCCGCGAAATAGGGAATCTGCGCCTTCCAGCTTCGGGAGTGGATAATGGCCCAGGTGGGGACAAAGACGATGGTGTGCTCTCCTTCCCCGTAGACTTCGTAGTGGAGACCGATCCCGTCCCGGTCCACCCTGCCTTCCATGTGGGGAAGCATCGCACGCATCATCCTATCCTCCTTTTGAGCGTTCCTCGACAGAGGCCATCACCTCGCCCACACGGCGCAAAGCCGTTCGGACCGGATGGTCCTTGTCCTCGTATCCAAGCAGGATGAAGGCCTCTGCCCCGATGAACGCCGAACTGACGAGGGCGGCCACCTCTTCCGGGCGAAAGGGCCCAAAGCTGCCGTGTGTTGTTTCAAATTCCCGTGCCAAATTGGCGATCAGATCATGCCAATGGCTCAGCCCGTCGCGGGCAACCTCTGCGATCCTCGGGTTGGACCAGCCCGCTGCGATCAGTTCCTGCAGAACCTGCACATAGCCCGAGGCCAAATCCTCCTCGAGGTAGTCGCAAGCGAGAAACCATTTCTGCGAAACGGTCAGGTCGGGGTTTTCGAACGTGTCCCGCTGGCGATGCACGAGGCGCATGTTCATGTCCTCGAACAGGGCCAGGATCATCCCCTCTTTCGAACCGAAGTGATACTGGATCTGGCTCATCTGCGTGCCGGCTGCCTGCGCGACGGCACGGGTTGACAGGTTTGCCAAACCATCCCGTGTCAGCACAAGGCGCGCAGCCTCCAACAGGTCCCGCTTGGTCTGCAAGACGCGTTCTGCCGAAACTCGTGCCATCGAATCCTCCCGATCAAATTATTAAATCATTCGAACGAATAAATCAAACGCCATCCAAGGTCTTCCCGTCTGCGCCTGCTGAAAGGGGGCTTCTACTGACCTATCGAAGAGGCCAGATCCCTGAGCCACGCAATCACTGCGCACCCCAACAATGGCCCCATCCGTTCACGCGTTTCGATTTCCAAAGCGGCTGGATCTGCCTAAACGCGCCAACGGCGAAGGGCTTGCTCCGATCACAAATCGTATGGCCCGCCGATCAACCTACAACGGTTCGACATCGACCTGATGACGGGTCACCTGGGCACCTGACGTGCGCAGAACGCCCTTGATGGGTGACACGTCCGAATAATCGCGACCATAGGCAACAACGATATGATCCGGCCCAACGGTACAGGCATTGGTCGGATCGTATTCGATCCAACCGGCTTCGGCACCGCACCATGCGCTCACCCAGGCATGCATCGCATCGGCACCTTCCAGCCGGGCCTGCCCCGGTGGCGGGATCGTGCGCAGAAAGCCCGAAACATACCCCGCCGGAATGCCAAGAGTCCGCAGGGCGGAAATCATGATGTGGCTGAAATCCTGACAAACGCCATGCCGGTTCGCAAAGGCTTCGGCAGCAGGCGTGTTCACATGGGTCACGCCAGCATCGAACTGCATTTCGTTGTGGATAGCCGTCCCCACCGCTTCGACGATCTGCATCGTGGTAAGGCCCGGCGCGACCAAATCCTGCGCAAAGCTGGAAATAGCCGGGTCTTCGACAATGCGAACCGAAGGTCCGAGAAAATGATGTGGCGACATCCTGTCCAAGGTCAGGGCGCTTTCGATTTCGCCCAAAAGCGCGCGCAGGTCAGGAGACAGATCAAGGATGGGTGCCTTGGACACCATCTCCACACGCGCATAAAGGCTCAGGTCGATGCGATCGATCGGGTCATGAAAGGCAAGCACGTTCATGGCATTGCCGAAGAAGTCCGACGTCTCGCGCATTTCCGACGGGATCGGGTCGACGGTCAGAAGGCGTGATCTTACGATCTGGCGGCCGGGCACATCAGAGGGCAACAACCGGACCAGCGTCCGCGCATGGTCGGACGGCGCGCCATAGTCATAGCTGATGTTCAGTCGGATATCGTAATTCATCTGCGTCGCTTCTCAGACCAGATACGCTGATGTGAGCCGGTTGGAAATGTCGATCAGGTCGCCCCGAAATTCAGTAAGACGGTCGGTCAGGAGACCGGACGGGTCGGCCACCGCGAATTCGGCTTCCAGCGGCATCAAGGCCTGCAACACAGATGACACCCGCCCCTCGACCTTGGCGAATGGCAGGTCTTCCGCAATGCGGCGCATGGTCGTGATCTGGTAAAGAATGGCGCGCGGGTTATTGGCGTCCAAAGCCAACAGATCGGTCACCGTGTCCCGGATCGGATCGATCCTGTAGCGTCGCTGGTGGGTGATGCGGCTGTCACCATATTCAAGAGCAAGGTCTGGCAGACCCGGCGTCGTATCATCCCCGACAAAGGTGATCAGAACCGCCGCCGCTCCATCGGCGCGCTCCAGTGCACGACCGAAGGTCAGGAAACGCCATCCGGACGTCCGATGCATGTTTTCATGCACAAGCCCGTTGAACCCCGTAATCTTGCGCAAAAGAACGCTCAGCGCCCGGGCGCAATCGTCACCGGGGCCCATCGTGCCCGACATGACCTCAAGGCTGGATGTCAGGTCCGCCAGGGCCGCCCAACCATCGACCGAAAAGCGATCCCGAACCTTGCTGGCACAGACACGGGCCGCCGAAAGCGACGGCTCAAGCGACATCTGCAAGGGCTGGCTGACGTCCAGCGTCATGCGCTTCAACAAATCCGCGACCTGCGCCAAAAGCAGATCGTTGACATTCCCGGTCTCGGCCAGGCGCAGATGATAAGCCCGCAGCAAACGCATCGTGCCTTCCGTGCGCTCGATATACCGTCCAAGCCAGTACAGGTTATCCGCCGCGCGGCTGGGCAGCGCCCCGGTATCCTCGCGCCGGACACTCCCCGGCGCGAACAGGGTCTCTTCGGTCGCCGGTGCATCGCGCATGACCCACACATCGGCCACCGATCCGCCCCGCTGCATCGAAAGCGCTGTCGCTTCTCCCTGCGGCCCGATCCGCGCATAGCCCCCGGGCAGGAAGGTCCAGCCTTCGGGCGTGCGCGCAGCAAAGACGCGTATGCTCATGGGGCGCGGAACCAGCCGCCCGTTGTCCCAAACCGGCGTGGTCGACAGGGTTGCGGCCTCCTGTCCGACAAGATCGGTGGCGTTGGCATCGATCCACGCGGCAAGAGCGCCGCCATCTTCGGATCGGGCCGCCCCGGGATCATCCGAACCATGCCCCGCATCGAACGGCGAAGCCCGGCTCAGCGCCTCTCCCAGAACCATGGATTGTGCGTTGGCCTTCACATATTCGCGTTCGGACGCCTGCCCGCACCACCACGTGGCGATGTTCGGCAGTTTCAACCGCTCGCCAAGCACAACCTGAGCGATCTTCGGCAAGAACGCCATGAGGGCGCGGGTTTCCAGAATGCCTGATCCCAAGGCATTGACCATGTTCACGTTGGACTGCCGGATTGCATCGACCAATCCCGGCGTTCCGATCTGAGAACTTTCATCCAGCTCCAGAGGATCGGCATAGGCCGCGTCAAGGCGCCGCCACAGCACGCTGATGGGTTGGGGCCCGGACACGGTACGCACCTGCACGGCCCCGTTCTTGACGATCAGATCCTCGCCTTCCAGAAGGATCAGGCCAAGATAGCGCGCGATATAGGCATGCTCGAAATACGTGTCGTTGCCCGGCCCCGGCGTAAGAATGGCCGGCCGTTGCCCCTGACCGCCGGGCAAGGCATCCATGGCATCGCGAAAGGCACGGAAAAACCCGGCCAGACGGCGGACATTGGCGCGCGGAAAAGGCTCGGCAAATATCCGGGACGCCGCCATTCTGTTTTCAAGCGCAAAGCCCGCACCCGAGGGGGCCTGCGCCCTGTCCCCCAGGACCAGCCAGGACCCGTCTGGGCTGCGCCCGATCTCAAAGGCAAGGAAATGCAGGAAGCGGCCCGATGCGGGCGCGATGCCGACCAAGGGGCGCAACCATTCCGGGTTTTGCGCAATCAGCTGTGCAGGAAGATGACCGTCACGCACGAGGTGGGCAGGGCCATACAGGTCTGCCACAACACGTTCCAGCAACTCGGCTCTTTGCGCCAAGCCCTCACAAATCCGGCTCCATTCGCTTTCGTGCAGGATCACCGGAATATGGCTGAGCGGCCAGTCGCGATCCTGATGGGTATCGGTGCTGTATTGCCGATAGAACACGCCGGCATCGCGCAGGTACTGATCTCCGCGCGCGAAATGGGCTTGAACCTCGTCCTGCGACAGGCTCGACAGCTGTTCGATGAAAGGCCGCCAAACCGGGCGCATCGCCCCACCTGCATCGATAAGCTCGTCCGACACGCCGGGACGCACGGCATAGTCCGTCAGCAGGGCGGGGCCGATGGTCTGTTGCTGTGCGTTCGGCCCACTCATGCCAGTCCGCTCGGACGACGCAAATCAAGGGTCATCGGGAAGTCTGGATGCGGGCTTTCGCTCACGGGTGTATAGGCTCCGGTAGAGTGACCGAATGCCTCGAACCGGGCAAGACGACGCGCTTCGGCCTCGTTCCCGTTGACGGGGAATGTCTCATAGTTACGTCCGCCCGGATGCGCCACATGGTAGACGCACCCTGCAATGGGGCGTCCTGACCAACGGTCGTAGATGTCAAACGTCAACGGTGCGTTCACCGGCAACACGGGGTGCAGCGCCTCGGCGGGTTGCCAGGCCTTGAACCGAACACCCCCCACAACCGTGCCCGCCGTTCCGCTTTCGGCAAGCGGAACGGGGCGGCGATTGCACATCACCTGATACCGATCCTTGACGGCAGTCGTCATCTTGACCTGCAATCGCTCGACAGAGCTGTCGGTATAGCGGACGGTCCCACCGATTGCGCCGGTCTCGCCCAGAACATGCCACGGCTCCAGCGCCTGCCGCAATTCCAGGTGAACGCCTTCTGCGGCGACCTCACCGCAGAAGGGAAACCGGAATTCAGCCTGCGCCTCGTACCAGGTCGGATCGAGCTCAAAACCATGATCCCGCAGATCGCGCAGAACGCTGAGAAGATCCTCCCAAAGGAAATGCGGCAGCATGTACCGGTCGTGCAGAAGCGTTCCCCAGCGCACGGGCTTGCCTTCGATCGGGCTTTGCCACGCGCGCGCGATGATAGACCTGAGCAAGAGCTGCTGCGCGAGGTTCATCCTTGGGTGTGGGGGCATTTCGAAACCGCGGAATTCGACCAGCCCAAGCCGGCCTGTCGGGCCATCCGGAGAATACAGCTTGTCGATGCAGATTTCCGCACGATGGGTGTTGCCCGTCACATCGGTCAGCATGTTGCGCAAAAGGCGGTCAACCAGCCAGGGCGGAGGCATATTCTCACCCGGCTTCGGAATTTGCGACAAGGCGATTTCCAGCTCGTAAAGGGTATCGTGACGCGCCTCGTCAATCCGGGGGGCCTGCGATGTTGGCCCGATAAACAAACCCGAAAACAAGTAGGACAGGGACGGATGCCGCTGCCACAGAAGGATCAGTGACTTCAGAAGATCGGGACGACGCAGAAACGGGCTGTCATTGGGCGTTGCACCGCCGACCACAACGTGATTGCCCCCACCGGTGCCGGTGTGGCGCCCGTCGATCATGAATTTATCCGCCCCCAGACGGCAGTTGCGGGCTTCCTCGTAAATCGCCTCGGTTGTGGCGACACAGTCATCCCAACTGTGCGCCGGATGGATATTCACTTCGATCACACCCGGATCGGGCGCAACCCGGATCACATTGAGCCGGGGATCCTGCGGCGGCGCATAGCCCTCGATATGGATTGGCATGCCCAATTCCTTGGCCGAAGCCTCGGCCGCGGCCAGAAGATCAAGGTAATCCTCCGCGTCCTCGACCGGGGGCATGAAGACACACAGGCGACCATCACGCGGCTCAACGGAAATCGCGGTTCTCACCGCACCGCCAATCGGACCAAGCTCTTGCTGGACAACGTCCTGGGTCGGACCGGCCGCCTTTGGTGCCGTCACGGGCTGCGTGTGGTCCTCTGACGTTTTGGGAAGCGCTTTGCCAGCTTCTGCATGGTAATCGGGAAAATCACCCCGTTCGACCGTCGGGTCGGTGACGTAGGTGTACGGATACTGCGACGGCGGGACATAAGGCAGTGTGCCAAGCGGCAGACGATACCCGACAGCGCTGTCGCCAGGCACGAGGAAAACCTTTCCGCGACGCAACTTCCACTTCTCCGACCGCCATTTGCGCCCCGTGGCCTTTGCCTGCCATCGCTGGATCGGCAGCACGTGGCCTGCCGGTTCCGTCAAGCCCCGCTCGAACACCCGCGCAATCCGCGCCCGTTCCTCGGGGTCCTTGAGCTTGGAATTTTCGGGAGTCACATTTTCAGGCAGATTACCTTCCTTGACGATCCATTCCGCCGGGTCTTCGTAAGCCGGCGCGACATAGTCTCCACCCAATCCCAGATTGTCCGCCATACAGGCCAGAAAGCGTTCCGAGTCCCTGGCGGTCACGTCGTTGTCCACATCTTCTTTGGCAACGAGCGCATCATCCGACCAGACAGGCTTCCCGTCGGTCCGCCAATACAGCGAAAACGTCCATCGCGGCAGCGTTTCGCCCGGGTACCATTTGCCCTGCCCGTAGTGCAGGAAACCACCCGGCGCAAAGCGGTCCCGCAAACGCCGGATCAGCTTGTCGGCAAGCCCGCGTTTCATCGGGCCGACCGCAGCGGTGTTCCATTCCGCGCTTTCGAAATCGTCAATCGAAACAAATGTCGGCTCACCGCCCATGGTCAGGCGGACATCGCCGTCCTTGAGCGCGGCATCGACGGCACGGCCAGTTGCGTTCAGCTTGTCCCACGCCTCATCCGAAAACGGCTTGGTGATCCGCGGATGCTCGGCGACGCGGGTGACCTGCATGTCAAACCCGAACTGCGTCTCGGCATAGGTTGCAGTGCCGGAAATCGGGGCCGCGTTCCGGTAATGCGGCGTTGCGGCCAACGGAATATGGCTTTCCCCGGTCAGCAGGCCAGATGTCGGGTCCAGCCCGATCCACCCGGCACCGGGGATGTAAACCTCGACCCAGGCATGAAGATCGGTAAAATCGTGATCGGTGCCGGACGGGCCATCAAGCGCCTTCAAATCCGGTTTCAACTGGATGAGATAGCCGGACACAAAGCGCGCCGCAAACCCCAGATGGCGCAGCACCTGCACCAGAAGCCAACTGGAATCGCGGCAGGAACCCGATTTCTTGTCCAGCGTTTCCTCGGGTGTCTGCACACCGGGCTCCATCCGGATCGTATAGTCGATCTCGTTCGCAACCAGCGTGTTCAACCCGACCAGGAAATCCACGGTCCGGGTTTCGTCGAACGGGATCGATCCGATGAACTGGGCAAGGCGCGGGCCTTCTGCCTCGGGCGTTCGGTAGATGCTCAGATCGTCTTTCAGGTCAGACGGGTATTCGAAGGGCCAATGTTCTGCGCTGTCTTCGACGAAGAAATCGAACGGGTTGTAGACCGTCATATCTGCGACCAGGTCGACCTCGATCTTGAATTCGCGCACCGGTTCGGGAAACACGAACCGGGCCATCCAATTGCCATAGGGATCTTGCTGATGGTTCACAAAATGCCCGCCGGGCGACACCTTGAGACTGTGTGAAATCACCCGCGTCCGGCTATGTGGCGCGGGGCGCAGCCGGACGATCTGCGGCGACAGGGTGACCGGCCGATCGTAGGTGTAGTGGGTCAGGTGATAGAGACTTGCATAAATCGACATGGTCAATCCGCGCTAGGACGTGTTCTGATTTTCATATGACAGCTTTCCGCGCCATCGCACAGCGTTGCGGCCACGGTTATTGGCAAATACCGTGTATGACCTCGCAAGATGCGGTTCCAAGCGGCATTTCTGCGCATGCCGCTGAACGCGCGTGAAAACCCAAAGACCGAAAAGGCGGTGTCATCTGGACTCCGGCTCCGGGGCAGAGGGCGTTGGATCGGTATGTTCGACAGGCGCACCTTCCGCCTGCCGCGGATCTAGCGACCCGAGTTCGCCGTCTTCATCGGCACCTCCGGCCAAAGCCGCTGTCTCGGGCGTGGCCGCGCGTGCAGGCAATGTGATCTGGAACGGATTCTTGTCGCTGTCCGGAACGGGCGCTCTGACCAGGATGCGCCAGATCGCGAAAGCGATCATCAGAACATGCGCCGCGATGGTCGTCAGGAACAGACCCTGCGGGCCATATTCCGCCATTGCAACACCGGCGATCAACGGCCCCAAGATGGAGCCAACGCCAAAAACCATCAACAGTCCGCCAGAGACCTGAATGGATGTCCCCGCCGGAGCGTTGTCATTCGCGTGGGCAACGATGATCGGATACATGGCAAAGATCGCAGCGCCGAACACACCGACCAGAACCAGGTTCAAAAGTCGCCCTTCCGGCAAGAACAGGACAAAAGCCAAATCTGCGGCAAGCGCCAGGGCCGCCGTGAAAACAAGCACTTTGCGACGATCCATCCGGTCACTTGCAAACCCGATCGGGATCTGCGCAAGCGCACCGGCCAGCACCGGAATGCTCGCGAAAAGCGCAATAGCCGTCAGTTCAAGGCCGACGCGATCGGCATAGACCGCTGCAAGCGTGCCGAACGACGCATTGGATATTCCGACGAGGAACACGGCCGCCACGGCCACCGGAGAATTCCTCCACAGGGCGCGCAGGTCGAGCCGTACCGACGTCAACGGTGCCGGGCTTGCAGAGGTCGACAGCGCGGTGGGGATCAAAGCAAGGCAGTAGACCATCGCGGCAATCGCAAAGAACAGGAAACCACTGGCATCGCCAAGAGAGATCGCCATCTGGCCAGCGGTCACCGCACCAAGGTTGACCATCGTGTAGATGCCGAAAATCTTGCCGCGCGTATTCGGTTGCGCGCGATCATTCAGCCAGGATTCTACGATCATCGCGGCACCGGCAAAACAGAACCCCGAAATGCTGCGCGCCGGAATCCAAGCCCAGGTCTCGACAATAACGGCCTGAATAAGGATCGACACAGCCGCCAGGGCGCACATGACCCCGAATGTTCTGATATGCCCAACCGCCGCAACAAGCCTTGGCGCGATCAGGCATCCCGCCACATAGCCAATGGCCCAGCCGGTCCCAAGCAGACCCAGAGCGCTTGCCGAGAAGCCCTCGATCGATCCGCGAACCGGAAGGATCAGGCCGTGCACGCCCCCCGCAAACAGAAGAAGCGCCGACCCGAAAAGCAATGCCGATATTGGCACAAGCTGCCTGACCATGCCGACATGCTACAGGTTCCGTCATGAATGAGAAGGGCTTTGGCGCAAAGCGGAAACAGAATGCATGGACCCCCCGCAAACCGGCGGCGTCGATGTCACAAGCGGGTATTCCCTGTGCAGGATGCGGCTTCGACACCGATTCCGCGCCGTTATCCCGCGAATATGTGCCGTGTTCCTATCGCCCAGCGCCGCGCCAATGCACTCGGCTTAATCACCTGCCGCGAACTCTGCTCAAAAAAGCATCATAGTGCTCTGGTCAGAACGTCTTTTCCGACATGCATGTGTGCCGCTTTCGCAACTTTGGAGATGCTGATGCCAGCAGCGCATCTAGGGTTCCGCCTCGTCCTCCCTCTGAGGGTCTGGTCCGAGAGATGCCACCGCGGCGGCAAATTCCGCGCGGTACACGGCGGGGCAAAATCCCGGGAGAACACTGCAGAATGGGTTGTCCGATCTCTCATGTTCCGCCTCGGACAGCCTGATGTCTGTCATGGCGGAACGTTGCAAGAAGGGGAAATCCCATGTCTGCACTTCGTCATTTCGCAATCGGCGCGGCGGCGCTTTCGATGAGCCTGGGGTCACCAGCCGTCGCACAGGAAAAAACCGAATTCCGCGTCGCGTGGTCCATCTATGTCGGCTGGATGCCATGGGGCTATCTTGAAGAGTCCGGTATCATGGACAAATGGGCCGAAAAATACGGCATCGACGTCGAGATCGTTCAGATCAACGACTACGTCGAATCCATCAACCAATACACTGCAGGTGCCTTTGACGGGGTTTCCGCCACGAACATGGACACGCTCTCCATCCCGGCGGGCGGCGGTGTTGATACGACTGCGCTGATCGTCGGCGATTTTTCGAACGGCAACGATGCGGTCATCCTGAAGGGTGACGGCGATCTGACAAGTCTTGAAGGCAAGCCGGTCAACCTCGTGGAATTGTCGGTCTCGCACTACCTGCTGGCCCGCGCGCTCGACAGCGTTGGCCTGCGCGAGGCAGACCTTGCCAGTGTCATAAACACCTCTGACGCGGACATGATCGCCGCCTTCCAGACCGACGATGTCGAAGCCGTGGTCACCTGGAACCCACTCGTCTCGACCATTCTTGAAGACCCGAACGCGACCAAGCTTTTCGACAGCTCGGATATTCCCGGAGAAATCATCGACCTGATGGTCGTCAACACCGAAACGCTCGAGGCCAACCCGGATTTCGGCAAAGCGATGGTCGGCGCGTGGTACGAGGTGATGGGACTGATGGCAGCCGGCGATGAAGCGGTCCTGACCGCGATGGCCGAGGCTTCCGGAACCGATCTTGAGGGCTACAAGTCCCAGCTCGCTTCCACCGAAATGTTCTATGACCCGGCAGACGCGGTGGCCTTCACGCAAAGCGCGGCCCTGCCGGAAACGATGGTCAGCGTGGCCGAGTTCCTGTTCGACAAGGGCATTCTGGGTGAAGGCGCGCCTTCGGCTGATTTCGTTGGGATCGAATACCCCGATGGATCGACCACCGGGGATGCGAACAACGTCCAGTTCCGGTTCGACACGACCTATATGCAGATGGCGGCTGACGGGGCGCTGTAGGGCAGCGATCCGGGGGCACACGCCATGCGACTGATCAACCGCCAGCCTGGTGCGCCGCTGAGGGCGGCGCTCATTGCGCTGCCTTTCGTGCTCGTGTTTCTGACCTATTGGATCGGGTCGGAAATCAGGCTGGCGGAAAATCCGTCCGACAAGCTTTTGCCATCCCCTGCCACCATCGCGTCAACCGCCGAGCGGCTGTTCACCGAACCCGACAGGCGGTCCGACCGTATCCTGATCTGGCACGACACGGCCGCCAGCCTGATGCGACTGTTCATCGGGGTCGGCATCTCGGCCGTTCTTGCGACCATCCTGGGGTTGATGATCGGCCTTCTTCCTCATGTCAGGGCCACACTGGCCGGATTTGTTGCCGTGGTCTCGATGATCCCGCCGCTTGCCGTTCTTCCCATCCTGTTCATCGTCTTCGGACTTGGCGAAGTGTCGAAGGTGGTGCTGATCATCGTCGGCATCCTGCCCTTCCTGATCCGGGATCTGAGCCAGCGCGTTCTCGACATCCCGCGCGAAATGATCGTGAAGGCAGAAACGCTTGGGGCGTCCTCGCTTGTCATTGCGTTGCGCGTCGCCCTTCCGCAATTGTTGCCCCGCCTGATCCAGTCCGTGCGCCTGTCGCTCGGGCCGGCGTGGCTGTTTCTGATCGCGGCCGAGGCCATCGCGTCCGAGGTCGGACTGGGCTACCGCATCTTCCTTGTCCGCCGCTTTCTCGCGATGGATGTGATCCTGACATACGTCCTTTGGATCACGCTGCTGGCCTACCTGATGGATCTCGCCCTGCGCACCCTGTCGCGCAAGGCCTTCCCCTGGACGGAGGCCAGCCTGTGAGCTTTGTCACCGCCGAAAACATCTTTCAGTCCTACGGGACACGTCCGATCCTCGAACGGGTGAACGTAAGCGTCGATGAAGGTGAATTCATCGCGATTGTCGGGGCATCCGGGTGCGGGAAATCGACCTTCCTGCGCCTGCTTCTTGCCCAGGAACAACCCACCCGTGGCGAAATCCGCATTGCCGGTGCGCCACCTGCTGTTGAACCCGGCCTCGACCGGGGGGTGGTGTTCCAGAAATATTCCGTCTTTCCCCACATGACCGTGCGGGAAAACATCGTCGCAGGCGAAAGCTTCCGAACGCGATGGGGCATCTTTTCAGGGCCCGATAGGAAAGCAGCCCACGACCGGGCCGATGAAACGCTTGCCCGCATCGGGCTGGACCACGTGGCCGACCAATACCCTGCAACGCTGTCCGGCGGCATGCAGCAACGGTTGGCCATCGGGCAGGCCTTGGCCGCGAAGCCGCGCATCCTGCTTCTGGACGAACCCTTTGGCGCACTTGATCCCGGAACGCGACTGTCCATGCATGATTTCCTCACGGAACTGCGCGCCGAGACGGGGATGACCGTCTTCATGGTCACCCATGACCTCGAAGAAGGGTTCAAACTGGGCGACCGCGTTCTGGTCTTTGACAAACCGCGATGGGATCCGACCGACCCAAACGCGTATGGCGCGACCATCACTTATGATTTTGATGCCCGCGATGGCGGCATCCCTTTCCAACGTATCGAGGAGGACACCCATGTATTTCGCCCCACATGACCGGACACGGTCACATCATCCCAAAGACCTGGGGCATGACGCGCGCCGGTTTCACCACCCGGACCTGACCAAGCTTCAGGGCTGGAAGTCGATGAAGGCCGAGGCGGATATTCCCGAGGGCCGCTGGGACGAG
>CAYZAD010000040.1:0-17912 GCA_964476315.1 uncultured Rhodobacterales bacterium | reverse complement strand
TCGTGCTGTCCGCAGATACAACGGTCGCGCTGGGGCGGCGCATCCTGGGCAAGCCCGCGGATGCGGCCGAGGCGGCACAATTTCTGTATGCCCTGTCCGGGCGCAGGCACCGGGTGGTGACGGCCGTTGCCGTGCGCCGGGGAGACCAGTTGTGGGAACGCGATGTTGTCACGCAGGTCAAGATGAAGTCGCTCAGCGATGCCGAGGTGAACGCCTATCTGGCCAGCGACGACTGGCGCGGCAAGGCGGGGGGCTATGCCATACAAGGTCCGGCAGGCGCCTTTGTGCCCTGGATCAGCGGCAGCTTCAGCGCCGTTGTCGGCCTGCCTTTGGCGGAAACCGCAAACCTGCTCGTTGCGGCGGGATATCCGCTTTACGAGGCCACGAGATGAAGGGGCGACTGATTGCACTGGATCATGTGAAGGGCGTCGAAGCGGCGGCGTTCATGGTCGATGGGCGGCTGGAAGACCTGTTCGTGGCGAGCGATGCGCCAGCGCCCGGCACGATCTACCGTGCCATCGTGGAACGCCCGATGAAGGGGCAGGGCGGGATGTTCCTGCGTACGCCCGATGGATCGGCCTTTGTGCGGCAGGTCAAGGGGCTGGCCCCCGGTCAGACGCTGCTGGTGCAGGTCACCGGCCATGCCGAACCGGGCAAGGCCATCCCGGTCACGCACAAGGTGCTGTTCAAGAGCCGCTATGCCATCGTTACGCCAGATGCGCCGGGCCTCAACGTGTCGCGCAGCATCAAGGATGACGACAGGCGCGAGAGCCTTTTGGAAATCGCTCATGACGTGATGGATGCGGACGGATTTGGCCTGATCCTGCGGTCTTCCTGTGACGGGGCCGACGCGGACGAGATTGCCGATGATATTGCGGCAATGGCCGATCTGGCGGCACAGGTGATGGCGGACACGCAGGGAGATGCGGAAACGCTGGTCGAAGGCGACGGGCCGCATCTGCTCGCGTGGCGCGAATGGACGGATAAGGCCGAGATTGACAGCGCGGATGGAAGTTTCGAACGGCACGGTGTTCTGGATGCGCTTGACGATCTGGCGCGCCGGGATGTGTCGCTGGGGGGGCAAGCGTCGATGGCGGTGGAGCCGACCCGCGCGCTGGTGGCCGTGGATGTGAACACCGGCGGCGATACCAGCCCCGCTGCGGGGCTCAAGGCCAATCTGGCTGCGGTCAAGGATTTGCCGCGCCAGTTGCGGCTGCGAGGGCTGGGCGGGCAGATCGTGATTGATCCGGCCCCGACGGCCAAGAAAGACCGTCGCCAGATCGAAACGGCCCTGCGCGCCGCGCTCAAACGGGACAGCGTGGACACCACGTTTGTCGGATGGACGCCTTTGGGCCATATTGAACTGCAACGCAAACGCGACAGGCGACCGTTGACGGAGGTGTTGACATGAACTGCCCGATCTGTGGCAAGGAGACCGTCCAGAAGATGCGTCCCTTCTGTTCCAAGCGCTGTGCAGACGTGGATCTGGCGCGCTGGCTGAATGGCAATTACGCGGTGCCGTCGAACGATCCGGACGATATCGAGGCCGCCTTGGACGCCGTCGAACAGGGAGTGTCGGCCAGCGACAAGATGCACTAGCCGCTTGCCACCCCGGCGGCGCATGATACGCCTTGGACATGACCAACCCGATAGGACCACCGAAAATCCAGACCGCCGGTCTTTGCGGGATCCTGGTGACGTTTGGCGACAGCCTGACCGAACCGGCGAACCGCGCGGCGCTGGCTTTTGCCGCAGCCGTTGAACGGTCGGGTATCGACGGGATCGAGGAATGCGCGCCATCGCTTGTGTCGGTCTTTGTGCGCTTCGACCCGCTGCATCTGGGGCATGACACCCTGATCGGTGCCCTGACGCGCCTGCTGGAGGAGCGGGATTGGTACGCTGCGCCCATGCCGTCGGGCCGCCGGTTCATCCGGGTTCCCACGGCTTATGGTGGCGATCTGGCCCCGCAACTGAACGAGGCGGCAGAGGCCGCCGGTCTGACACCGGAGGCCGCGACACGGTCCCTGTCAGAGGCGCGGGTGCGGGTTCAGACCATCGGTTTCGCGCCCGGTCAGCCCTATCTGGGTCTGCTGCCGCCCGCATGGGACATTCCGCGCCAGACCAACCTGACCAAGGCGGTGCCGGAATCCGCATTGGTGGTGGCGATCCGGCAGTTGGTGCTTTTCTCGGTCAGCAATCCCACGGGGTGGCGGCATGTGGGCCAGACGGCGCTGAAGCTGTTTCGCCCGGACAGCGATGCGCCGTTTTTCCTGCGGCCCGGGGACGAGGTGCAATTCGTGCCCGTTGACCCGGATGTGCTTGCGCGGTTTCGCGGCGATCCGGATGGCGGGGCCGAAATCTCGGAGGCGCTGCCATGACGCCGACCTTGCTGGTCCACCGCATCACGCCCGGTGCCACGCTGCAGGACCTTGGGCGCGAGGGCTATCTTGCCTATGGTCTGTCGCGCGGTGGGGCGATGGATCGCGTGGCGCTGGCCGAAGGGGCCGCGCTTTTGCGGCAGGAGGTCGGGCTTGCCGCGTTGGAACTGCCCGGCGCCGGTGGCGTGTTCGAAGCCGATGCCGATATGCGCATCGCCTTGACCGGAGCCCCCATGCGGGCGCAGGTCGACGGCACCGCCCTTGTCTGGAACGCCTCGCACAGGCTGCCCAAGGGCGCGCGGCTTGAGATCGGCGCGGTCACGTCAGGCAGCACGGGGTATCTGCATGTCGGGGGCGGATTTGACGTGCCCGAACACCTGCACGGCCGATCTGCGCATCTTGCGGCCAAGGTCGGCTCTGTCATCGCCGCAGGAGAGCGTTTGCCCGTAGGGCCAGATGCGCGCGGCGAGGTCGGTATGTGTCTTCCGCCGACCAACCGGTTTTCCGGCGGAACCCTTCGCCTGATCGAGAGTTTCCAGACGCATCTTTACGACACTGCGACGCGCGAGCGGTTCGCGGCGACCGCGTTCAAACGCGACGCGCGCGCCAACCGGATGGGGATTCGGCTCAATTCCGACGGGGACGGGTTCTTTGCCCAGGGCGGGCTGAACATCCTGTCCGAAACGATCGTGCCCGGCGATATCCAGATCACCGGGGACGGCACGCCGTTCCTGTTGATGGCCGAAAGCCAGACAACCGGGGGGTATCCGCGCATCGGAACGGTGATCCCGGCGGATTTGGCGACAGCGGCGCAAACGCCATCGGGCGGCACCGTATCGTTCCGGTTCGTGTCGCGCGACGAGGCGTTGAAAGCCGAAGAAAAGCACCGCGCGTACCTGGCGTCCTTGCCCAAGCTCTGCACGCCATTGGTGCGCGATCCGTCAGAGATCCGCGATCTTCTGGCGTATCAACTGATCAGTGGCGCAACGGATGGCGCGCCGGAATAATCGAGGGAACACAGGGATATGCATGTCGATTTGAACGCAGATATGGGCGAAAGCTTTGGTCCCTGGCCGATGGGGTCCGATCCGGAATTGCTGGAGGTGATCACCTCGGCCAACGTGGCGTGCGGGTTTCACGCGGGCGACTGGGACGTGATGGCGCAAACGATGGAACTCGCGGTGCGCAATGACGTCGGCATTGGCGCACATCCGGGCTTTCCCGACCTGCAGGGCTTTGGCCGACGCCGCATGCATCTGGGCCATGACAGCCTGCGCAACCTCGTGCGGTACCAGCTTGGCGCGGCGCAAGCGATGGCGCGTTCGGTGGGGGGCACTGTGCGACATCTCAAACTGCACGGTGCTTTGGCCAATATGGCCTCTGAAGACGCGGCGATGGCGACCGCCTGTTACGAAGGCGCGCTGTCGGTGGATCCCGACATCATCATCATGGTGCTGGCGGCGACGCAGCAGCAGGCCGCGGTTGAGGCGTTGGGCTGCAACTGGGCCGGAGAGATCTTTGCGGACCGGGCTTATAACGACGATGCGACATTGGTGGACCGGAGCCTGCCCGGTGCGGTGATCCACGATCCCGATCTGGCAGGGCGGCGCATGGTCGACATGGTCAAGGCCGGGGCGATCATCACCGAAAGCGGCAAGCACATCACTGCCGCGACCGATACGATCTGCCTGCACGGGGATGGCAAGACCGCTGTCGAGATTGCCCGCACCGTCCGCGCCGCATTGGCCGACGCGGGTGTATCGCTGAACCGGTTCTCGGCGCGTCAGGGTGCGATGAGCAAGACCTGAACATCGGCAACATTGGTGCCGGTGGCCTGCGTGATCAGCAGGTCACCCGCCGCCTTGAGCGCGGCGAAGCTGTCATTGTTGGCAAGCAAGGCGCGGGCATCCGCGCCGGCCGAAGCGATCCGGTGGGCGGTGCCAGCATCGACGATACCGCCTGCCGCCTCTGTCGGGCCGTCGCGCCCATCGGTCCCGCCGGACAGGAAGACCCAGTTTTGAGCGAGGTCGGGCGCCTGCATCGCCACGCGCAGCGCGAGTTCCTGATTGCGGCCGCCCAAACCTGTGCCTGTCAGCTTGACGGTGGTTTCGCCCCCGAACAAGAGCGCCGTGGGCGCGGCAACCTGTGCCAGGTGCGACACCACGTGGGTTGCCGCATCCGCGACATCACCGACCAGCTTGTCATTGACGATTTCCGATTTGAAACCAAGTTTCTGCGCGGCAGTCTTCATGTCCAGCAGCGAGAGCCTGTTGGACCCGACCAGAGTATTGGTGGCTTCAACGTCCGTTGCCGGCTCCTGAGTGCGTGCCTGTTCGAGATGGGTTTGAATGGAGGCTGGCACGTCGTCCCAGATGCCCGCGTCCTGCAACGTCTGTATCGCCGAGTCCGGCGTGCCGATGGGGCGGACGGTTGGCCCCGACGCAATCGCGCGCAGGTCGTCGCCGATGACGTCGGACAAGAGGTAGGCGTGCACCGGGGCCGGTGCTGCCAGACGGGTGAAGCCGCCGCCTTTCAATTGGCTGACCTGTTGGCGGATCATGTTCATCTGCACGATATCCAGCCCCGCCGACAGCAACAGGTCGTTGAGCCGCGCCTTGTCCGCAAGGCTGACCCCGGCGGGAGGTGCCGGAAGCAGAGCCGACCCGCCGCCCGAGATCAGTGCGATCACGCAATCTGTTGCCTTGGCGGTGCGAAGCACCTCCATCACGCGCTGCGCCGCGCTGGCGCCTGCGTCGTCCGGGACAGGGTGCCCCGCGCGCAGCACTTCGGCGCCGGGAACCTGTGCGTCGTTTTCATGGTGTGTGACGGCAAGCGCGACATCCACGGGGGGCAGGATGCGCAAGGCTTCGCGCAGCATGGCGGGGGCCGCTTTGCCGACGGCGATGACGATGCGCCTGCCTCCGGACGCTGGGACAGGTGGCGGGGTTTCAGCAAATCCGCGCTGCACCGCAGCGGCGGGATCGGCGGCCTGAACGGCGGCGTCGAAAAGAAGGCGCGCGGTCGTGCGCAGGGAAGTCAGGTCTGTCATGCGCGCATAGGACGCCGCGCAGCGGACCAAGTCAAACAGGTAAAACGCCGGTTCACGCGCCTTCGCGCCGGGTCGAACCCTGCCTCTGATCCGGAGCGCGGCACTGCCGGTTTCAGGTCTTGGTTTTTCGCCCTGCGCCGGTCTATCACCTCCGCAGCGGCAGGCGCGCCGCTTTGCGCGGTGGCGCGCGCGATGAGATGACAAGAGAGGTGACGCCCGGATGCGAACGGCCATGACCTTGGATGGATCGAACCGAAGCCTGGATCTGGCGATTTCCGCCGATGGAACTGCAGAGCCCGGACGGCTTTACACCCTTGACGCGCGCTGCGGCGTGGCGGTGCGGTTGCGGCAGGGACAGGTGCTGCGGATCGTCAATCCCAGCGGGCACCAGGTGTGTGATTTCTGGGCCTTCGCGGCGGATAACCTGCACGAATACCTGTCCATGGCGCATTGCCATACCGCGCTTGGGTCGATCTTTCCCAAGGTGGGGGATGGCCTTGTCACCAACCTGCGCCGCGTGCTTTTCACCATGACGATGGATACATCGCCGGGTGTACATGACACGGTCATCGCCTGTTGCGATCAGGCGCGGTATCGCGAACTGGGATGCACGGCGTATCACGACAATTGCGCCGACAACCTGCGTATGGCGCTGATGGCCATCGGAGAGGCCGCGCCGCTGGTTCCTGCCCCGTTCAACATCTGGATGAACGTTCCGGTCGCTCCGGACGGGACGACGCGGTTTGCTCCGCCTGTGTCAAAGCCCGGCGATGCCGTGGCATTGCGCGCCGAGGCGGATGTGATTGCCGTGATGTCCGCTTGCCCGCAGGACATGACGCCCGTCAATGGCGAGGGCGTGGCCCCCGACATTCTGCAATTCGAGGTGTCCGGTCAGGTCGGAAACGCCATCTCGGGGCGGTAGGTCTGGAAACTGGTCAGATCCTGCGCGTTGCATTCGGCCTGCCAGCGCGATCCGGGCACCACGGCTGACACGCAGGGATAGGTCGCGCGGTAGTGATCGGTGCGGTCGTTCTCTTCGATCGCGACGGCCACCAACCCTGCCACGACACCCTTTTGCCGTTCGACAAGGCGGATCGCGCCATCCATGGTGCCTCCGGTTTCGACCCATTGATCGGCCAGCAGCACGCGCGTTCCGGGGGCAAAGGCGGGCAGGCGCATCTCCATGTCCTGGGTGCGGCCCGAGTAATTGCCAAAAGACACCTTGTCGGTGTCCACGCAGAGCTTGCCGGCCTTGCGGATCGGCAGGAACCCGACACCGGAGCGGGCCGCCAGCGCCGACGCAAGCACAAATCCCATCGCATCCAGCCCCGCGACCACGTCGTATTCGACGCCGTCAAGATCGGCCATCAGGTCGTCCAGCAGATCGGTAAAGGCCCGCTGGTTGATGTAGATGGAGGTCGGGTCGAGCCACGCGAACTTGTCGCCCTTGGTGTTGGGGGCCATGATGTTCAGATACCAGCGGTCGTCGCGGGGGCCTTTGTCAGGATGGGTCATGGGTGCCTTTCTGTCCAAGGGTGCGGGTGATGCGCATCAGGGTGTCCAGTCGTTCGGGGTCGATGTCATAGAAATTGCCGGGCAGGTTGATGCCCGTCGCAACCATGAAACAATCGACATCCCGGTAATGCGCGGCGTTGTCAGGTGTGATGCCAGAGGCCAGTGCGAGTGTGGCGTCGCCGATGGCCTTGCGGAACGTGTCGATCTTGCCCAGATCGGCCTCTTGACCGGTCGCCACGCCAGACGTTGTCACCACATCCATGAAGTCGCAGGCCGCGCGTGCGGCGGCGCCATAATGCTCTGGCGCGACCTCGCGTTGCTTCTTGAAACAGGTGCCGCCGAAATAAAGCCCGCGCCAGCCGCTGTCTTCGTAAGCCTGCGCGATGGCACGCGGTTCGGTGGTGTCGCCATGTTCGTCGATGCGGGCGTCATCGGCCCAGTAGGCATCCACGCGCACGCCTTCGGCCGCCAAGGCGCCCAGTTGGGGAAACGCGTCCTTGCCGGTGACGGCCAGAAAGTTCACCCCCATCCACAAGGACGGGTACGCCGCGCGCACGTCGCGGATGATCGGCAGGAAGCGGTCGGGTTCGAAATCGTGGTTGATCAGGAAACACCCCTGCGCACCGGCCCCGATCACGTCACGGACATTGCGCAGGGTGCGCGGCGTGTCGCGCACATGGATCACCGGCAGGACAACCGGCCCCGGGGATTTGAACAGCTTGTGAAACTCATCGCGTTGCATGTCGTCAGACTAGCAAGGCAGGTTTGATTTCAAAAATTTATTGTTGCAATTGATTGATTAGGATTTCTAATCTCAGATCCATGCGCACCGTCAATCTTCCGACCGACCTTTTGCGAACCTTCATCACCGTGATCGAGGTCAAGAGCCACACCCGGGCTGCGGATCTCTTGAACCGGTCCCAGCCTGCCGTCAGCCTGCAGATCAAACGGCTTGAAGACCTGGTCGGGTACAAACTGATCCGGCAGAAGGGCCGGACCATGAAGGTCAGCGAAAAAGGCGAAGCGCTGGCCATGCATGCGCGCCAGATCCTGCGGCTCAATGACAAGGCGATGGGGCTGTTCGAGCGCAAGGACACGGATACCGATCTGCGTATCGGCTTGCCCTTGGATTACGGTGTGCGGCACCTGCAACGGGCGGTGACCGGGTTGGTGCACGGTCACGATGCGCTGCGGCTGACCATCCAGTGTGACCTGTCGCAGAACCTGCACGATGCGCTGTTGCGGGATGAGTTGGATATCATCGTGTCCTTGTACCAGGGCGGCGACCCGCAATTCCTTGTGCAAAGCTGGCAGGAGCACCCTGTCTGGGTCGGGGCCACGACGCTGCGGCCTGACGCGTTTGACGACCTGCCGCTTGTGGCGCATCCGGCGGGATGCGTCTACCGGCAGCGGATGACCGATGCGCTGACATCGGTCGAGCGCGGCTGGAACGTGGTGTTTTCAAGTCCGAACATCGATGCCGTGCAAGAGGCGGTGTGCGACGGTCTGGGGTTTACCAGCCTGACCTCTCCGACCACGCTGACCGGCATGCGCCACATCCCGCCAAGCGAAGGGCTGCCGGTGCTGGAGCCGATCCATATCGGATTGTTCTATCGCCAGACCCGGCTTGGCAGTTGGGGCAATCTGGTGGCGGAACATCTGACAGAGGCCATCGAAGCCGCGCTGAACATCGACCACAAATTGGGCACCAATCATAACAAAGCTTAATGCGGGCATATCGCTGATAAATTTCCACGTGTGTCCGATTCTGGCTAACCTGTTCCGGACGGCGCGTGACGGGCCCACAAGAGCCTGTGCCAAACGAAAACCGAGTCCTGACAACAGTGGAGAACGAGACATGGCGAACAAGGGTAAAATGGCTTCAAATCAATTGCTTAGGCGGGATTTCCTGCGGATCGGCGGGGGCGTTGCGCTGTCGGCTCCGTTCGTGGGGCGGGCATGGGCGCAGACCACCGAAATCAACATGCTGGCATGGTACGGACATGGCGAACCCGACATGGTGGGGGCGTTCGAAGAGGCCAATAACGTTAAATTTGTGCCCAAATATTATGCAGGTGGGGACAATATGTTGGCATTGATCGCACAATCGCCCCCCGGCACCTATGACATCATCCTGTCGGATGCCGAGTTCGTCCAGCAGCTGAACGCCGCCGGATACATCGAACCGCTGGACGCCAACGACTACCCCTTCGAGGACATGCTGCACGAGGACTTTACCAAGTTCCCGGGCCATTGGGATGGCGATACGCTCTATTCGATGATCCTGCGCGGCGGGCATCTGGGCGTATCCTACAACACCACCGCCATGACCGCCGAGGAAGCATCGAGCTATGAGGGGTTCTGGAAGCCCGAGTTGGCCGGCAAGGTCGGGCATTTCGACTGGCACCTGCCCAGCCTTGGCATGATGAGCCTGAAGAACGGCAACGGTGCCGGGCTTTGGGACCTGTCCGAGGATCAGTGGCAGGCGGTTCAGGAGACAACGATGAGCCTGCGTCCGCAGATCGGCGGATATTTCGATTACGGCGGCACGTTCAACAGCCTCAAGAACGGTGAGATGCTGGCCATGTGCGGCATCGGCGACTGGATCACCGGTGTGCTTGAACGGGATGGTGCGCCGGTTGCGTCGGTCATTCCGAAAGAGGGCGGCATCCAGTTCACCGAAAGCTACTGCATCGGCAAGGACAGCTCCAAGGCGGATCTGGTGAAGACTTTCATCCAGTACATGATGTCACCCGAGGGCCAGGTGAAGTCGGCGCAGATGCTGGCTTATCCGGGCTTCTGCGTGACCAAGGCGGGCCGCGCCCTGTTGCAGGAGGTCGATCCCGCCGAAGCCCGCCGCAGCCACCAGATGGACGGCATGCCCAATGACCCGATCGCCCTGATCAACGAAGGCCGCATCCATTACCGTGACATCCCCAAGCAGCAGACCCTTGAGGACTGGAACGACTTCTGGTCGGAATACAAGAACGCCTGAAGGCGCTTATGACGCAAGGCGGTTCACCGGACCGCCTTGCCAACCGAGGCAGGGACACGGGCTTGAAGGTGAAACGCAAAGTCGATCTATACGCGCTGACATGGCGGCTGCCCATCATCCTGTGGCAGCTTGCGTTTTTCGTGGGTCCCGTCCTGTTCATGGTCGCGATCTCGTTTTTCGTGGTCAAGAATTACCGCATGACCGAAGCGTTCGAGTTCGTGAACTGGCAGCGGATGCTGACGCGCGGGTTTTTCTGGGACAGTTACTGGCATACGCTCTTCATCGCCTCGGTCAGCGCGACGCTCGCGATGCTGATCGCCTTTCCCGCCGCCTGGGCGCTGGCCTTTCGCGCGTCAGAGCCGTTGCGGCGATGGGCTGTTTTCCTGCTCATCATCCCGTTTTTCACGTCCTACCTTGTGCGGACCTTTTCGTGGTACGTCATCCTTGCGGAAAGCGGCGTTCTGAACGCGATGTTGGGCTATATCGGCCTTGGCCCGTTCCGGATGCTCAACACGCATTTCGGCACGCTGGTGGGGTACCTGACGCTGACCCTGCCGCTTGCGGTGATCCTGCAGACCGTGACCATGGCCAATATCGACAAGACCCTTGTCGAAGCTGCGCGCAACCTGGGCTGCAAACCGCTGGCGACCATCTGGCGCGTGGTGCTGCCGCTGTCGAAAACCGGGTTCATCGTGGCGGCACTGTTCTGTTTCATTCTGGCCTTCGGGGATTTCGTGGCGCCGTTCTACCTGGGGGGATCGCAGGAACCGACGCTGCCGATCCTGATCCTTGATACGACCAAGTCCGGCCAGCAATGGCCGCGTGCCGCCGTCGTGGCGATCATGATGATGCTGACGCTGTTCACGGTGGCCTTTACCGCCATCGCGCTGGCCTATCGCAAGCCCAAGGGGGTGCGCTGATGCAGGGGCGTGGATTGAACATCGTGCTGGGCCTCTATGTCGGCTTCATCTTCGTCTTCATCTTTTCACCGATCCTGTTCAGCCTTGTCTTTTCGCTGAATTCCCAGCGGTTTCCGACCATTCCGCTGGGCGAGTTTTCGACCGAATGGTACGCGAAGATCTGGAACGATCCGGATGTCTGGCAGGCGGTGCGCAATTCGGTGATCGTGTCCTGCAGTACGGCAGTTCTTGCGACCTTCATGGGGTTCTGCACGGCCTATTCGGATTTCCGCTATAATTTTCGCTTCAAGGGGCCGTACCTTGCCCTGATCCTGCTGCCGCCGACGATCCCGCTGATCATCATGGCGCTGGCCATGCTGGCCTGGCTGTCGCGGCTGGGTCTATCGGGGCAGCTCTGGTCGATCGTGATTGCCCATTCGGTGCTGACCGCGCCCTTTGCCATGGCGATCATCCGTTTGCGCCTGCAGCAGATGGACCCGGATCTTGAAGCGGCGGCCTGGAACCTGGGCGGGACAGAGTGGCAGACGATGCGCCACGTGATCCTGCCGTTCTGCGCCCCGGCCATCGTGTCGTCCCTGTGCCTGACCGCCGCCGTCTCGTTTGATGAATTCGCGGTGTCGTGGTTCGTCTCGGGCCTGAACAAGACCGTTCCGATCGTGATCCTTGAAATCGTGCAGGGCAACATCGACCCGACGGTCAACGCCATCGGAACCTTTGTGTTCCTGACTTCCATGACGCTGGTGATCCTTGCCCAGGTGATCTTCATCAGCCGCCAGATCAAGAGCCATTCCTGACATGACAGACCCGCTTGTCACCTTTCGCAATGTCGAAAAACGTTTCGAGGACTTCACCGCTGTTCGGGACATGACGCTCGATATCCATGAAGGGGAGTTCCTTGCCATCATGGGGTCGTCGGGCTGCGGCAAGACCACCACGCTGCGCATGCTTGCCGGGCTTGAAACGCCCACGTCCGGCGAAATCCGGATCGGCGGCCGCCTGATGAACGACGTCAAACCGCACGAGCGGGACACGCCGCTGGTCTGGCAGTCGCTGGCGCTGTTTCCATTCCTGACGGCGCGGGAAAACGTGGAATTCGGGCTCAAGATGCGGGGGGTCGATCCGGCAGAGCGCAAGCGCCGTGCGCTGGACTGGCTCGACCGGATGCAGATTGCGGAATTCGCGGAACGCAACGTCGCCACCCTGTCGGGTGGGCAGAAGCAGCGCGTTGCGTTGGCGCGCAGCCTCGTGATGGAGCCGCAGATGCTCTTGCTGGACGAACCGCTGTCGGCGCTGGACGCCAACCTCGTGATCCGCATGCAGGGCGTGCTGACCCGGCTGCAGAAAGAGCTTGGGATCACTTTCGTCTATGTCACCCATTCGCAGTCCGAAGCCTTTGCCATGGCCGACCGCGTGGTCATCATGAGCCAGGGTGACATCGCGCAGATCGGATCTCCCAAGGATATCTACCGCGCCCCGGCCAACCGGTTCGTGGCGGAATTCGTCGGGCGCAACAACATCCTGAGCGGGACGGTCAGCGCCGTGTCAGGGCAGGAGGTCACGGTCACCGCGCCGCAGGGCACGTTCCGCGCCCATGCGCCCGATGCGGCCCCAAGCAATGGAAAGACGGTCAGCTTTGCCGTTTCGGCCGATCTGGTCACGCTGTCCCTGTCCGAACCGGAGGCCGAGAACAAGACAGAGGCCACGCTGATCTCGGAAGAGTTCATCGGCTCGGTCGTGACGCTCTTCTTCGAAGGGGCGGAGGGGCAGGAGTTCAAGGTCCAGATGCAGGAGCGCGCGCTGCTGGAGCTTGACCTTGCGCCGGGTACGGCGGTCTGGCTGAGCTGGGACACCGCGAATGCCAACATCCTTGGGGACGGCTGACATGATCCGCAACCCGATCCCGTGGCCGAACGGCGCAAGATGCGCAGTGGCGATCACCTTTGACATGGATGCCGACAGCCTGATCCACATCGCCCGCCCCGAGGACAGCCATCGCAGGCTCTACCCGATTTCGATGGGGCGCTATGGCCCGAACGTGGCGCTGCCGCGCATCCTCGATACCTATGCCCGGTTCGGTCTGAAACAGTCGTTCTTCATTCCGGGCTGGTGTCTTGAGACCTATCCCGACACGGTGGACGCAATCCTGAAAGGCGGGCACGAGATCGGCCATCACGGATGGATTCACGAAGACCCGATTGCCACCTATGGCAATCAGCGCGAACCTTTTGAGCGCGCGCTGGAGGCGCATAAACGCCTGTGCGGGCAAATTCCGCAGGGCTACCGCGCCCCGGTCTACAACATCACCGACGAAGTGATGGACCTGATGCTGGAACACGGGATGCGTTATGACAGTTCTCTGATGGGCGATGACATTCCCTATGCCGTGCAGTCACCCAAGGGCCAGCTCTACGAGATGCCGGTGCATTGGGGCACGGATGATTGGCCGCCCTTCGCCCATTACGAAGAGATCGGTTACATGATGCCGGTGAAATCCCCGTCCGATGGGCTGGCGACGTTTTGGGAAGAATTCGAGGCCCAGTACGAGGCGGGCGGGTTCTTCATGCTGATCGTGCACCCGTTCCTGACCGGGCGCCTGGCACGCTGGCGGCTGGTCGAAAAATGGATCGAACAGACATTGACCGACAAGGATGTGTGGTTCACCACTCTGAGCGGGATCGCGGACCACATGGACAGTCTTGTGTCCCAAGGCTCATGGACCCCAACGGTCGAACCCCTGGCGCCTTACGACGCGCCCCCTGCACAACGATGAGGCCCCATTATGATGACGGATGATGACACGCGGCTGCTGCGGATCGCGTATGAAGAGGCCAAGGCCGGTTTCGACGAGGGCGGATGCCCCATCGGCTCCGTCCTGGCGCGGGGCGGAGAGGTTGTCGCGCGCGGGCGCAACCAGCGCGTTCAGGGCGGCGACCCGATTGCCCACGGCGAAATGGATGCGCTGCGCAAGGCAGGTCGGCAGAAAACCTATCGCGACACGGTGCTTTATACCTCTTTGTCGCCCTGCATGATGTGTTCCGGCACCATCGTGCAATTCGGAATTCCCCGCGTTGTCATTGGCGACACGACCAATTTCGGCGGCAATGAAGAGTTCCTGCGATCGCGGGGTGTCGAGGTGGTCATCGCCGAAGACCCCGATTGCGTGGCACTGATGAAACGCTTTATTGAGGAAAAGCCCGAGCTGTGGGCAGAAGACATTGCCGAATAACCCGCGCGACAGGCGCATGTGAGGTCCCATGACAGATAGCTTTTTCCAGCCCGTGTCCGGTTTTGATCTGCCACGCTTTGCCGGCGTGCCGACATTCATGCGCCTGCCGCATCTGGGGCTGGATCATCCGCGTTTGTCAGAGGTCGATATCGGGCTGATCGGTGTGCCATGGGACAGCGGAACGACGAACCGTCCCGGTCCGCGCCATGGCCCGCGCCAGTTGCGGGATCTCTCCACCATGATTCGCGCCCAGAATGGCATTACCGGCGTGCGCCCGTTTGAGCAGGCAAACTGTGCCGATCTGGGGGATGTGCCGCCGAACCCGGCGGATATCCTCGACAGCATGGCGCGGATCACGGCGTTCTACGAACAGGTCGTTGCGGCGGGCATCACACCGCTGACCGGGGGGGGCGATCACCTGTCGACCTTGCCGATCCTGCGGGCGCTGGCCAAGGACCGGCCCTTGGGCATGATCCATTTCGACAGCCACACCGATCTGTTCGACAGCTATTTCGACGGCACGCAGTACACGCATGGCACTCCGTTCCGGCGGGCGGTCGAGGAAGGTCTGCTCGATCCCAAGCGGGTGATCCAGATCGGTATTCGCGGCACGGCCTATGACATGGAAGACCGGGACTTTGCGGCGTCGGTGGGGATTCGCATTGTGCCCATCGAAGAATTCTTTGCCCGAACCGTGGACGATGTGATGGCCGAGGCGCGCGAGATCGTGGGATCGGCCCCGACCTATGTGTCCTATGACATTGACTTCGTGGACCCGGCCTTCGCACCCGGCACCGGGACACCCGAAGTTGGGGGGCCGAATTCGTTCCAGGCCTTGCAGGTCGCGCGCCTGTTGGGCGGTGTGGACATCGTGGGGGCTGACCTTGTTGAGGTTTCCCCACCTTTCGACGCCAGCGGAAACACGGCGTTCCTGGGTGTGTCGATCATGTTCGAAATGCTGTGCTGCATGACAAACCGGGTGCTCGCCACGTAAGGCGGGCGCTCGCGCGCCGACGGAAACGGAAGCCGAAGGCCGGTTCAAGCATTTGATAAGAAACGCTTATCCGGTGATGGCGGGTTTATGTGTGTCGGAGGGTAAGTGGTGGGCGACCTAGGAATCGAACCTAGCGTGCGTCTCCGCGAGGGAGTTACAGTCCCCTGCCACACCTTGCGGCCTGTCGCCCACTTACGCGTCAGACCTCGTCCTTAGCGTGAGCGGGTGATTACAATTGGCCCCTTGCGGCGTCAACAGGAAAATCCGATGTACGGAAAGACGCAAACAAAGGGGCTGAGATGGCCAAAAAACCGAAATGGGTCGTGGCCAAGGAGCAGTCCAGAAAGGCGGCCGCTGCCGAGACTGTCTGGCTGTTCGGATTGCACGCCGTGCGGGATGCCCTGGCCAACCCGAAGCGCGAGAAGCTGCGTTTGGTCGTGACGCCCAATGCCAGAGAAAAGCTGGCGGATGTGATCGAAGCGGCTGATATTGAACCGGAAATCAGCGACCCGCGAAAATTCGCAGCTCCGCTTGATCCGCAATCCGTGCACCAGGGCGCGGCGTTGGAAGTCAAGCCGCTGAACTGGGGGCGGCTTGAGGAGGTGGCGCTTGGCGGGGCGGATGGCCCTCCGCGCGTGATCCTGCTGGACCGGGTGACGGACCCGCATAACGTGGGTGCGATCCTGCGGTCGGCCGAGGTGTTCGGCGCGTCGGCCGTCGTGGGCACATTGCATCATTCGGCACCCGAGACCGGGGCGCTTGCGAAAACCGCGTCGGGCGCGTTGGAGCGGCAGCCCTATCTGCGCGAGCGCAACCTTGCGGACGCGATGGAGCGTTTGAGATCAATGGGTTACGTCATTTTCGGGCTGGACGGCGAAGCCGATCAAACGCTGGAGGACGCGGTGTCGCCGGTGCGGGATCGGCCCATTGCGCTGGTGCTGGGGGCAGAAGGGCCGGGTTTGAGGCCGAAGACGAAAGACACGTGTGATGCGCTGGTCAAGATTCCCTTTGCGCGCGGATTCGGGTCGTTGAACGTGTCGAACGCGGCGGCGGTGGCGCTTTATGCCGCGCGTCCGTGACTTGCGGAATTTGGCTGTCATCCCAATATCTTAGGGAAAGGAGGCGGCATGCCGAACGGAACGAAGATTGCCACATGTTGTTATTGCGGGACGCGCGCGGCGCTGGTCCTGCGGGGCGATGACCGGCACGAATTGAGCTGTGCCGCCTGCGGCGCGCCTTTGCACGACATGAAAATGCTGCGGTCCGACGTGGTGCAAACCCCTGTTTCCACGAAAGAATTCAATCCCGCGCGACCCCGGAAGAAAGAGCGCAAGGCGGGTGTGACGCCGCTGCCCACCTGGGAGCGGAAGGCCGGCTATGCGAAGAAGAAAAAGAAGAAGCGCAAGACATTCGCGAAACGCTTTTTCGAGGAAGCCTTCGACGTTCTGGAAGATATTTTCGACTGACTTGTCCGGTTGGGCCGTACGAACCGGACGGTTCGGCACCGCATTTCCCGCGTTTTACGGCGTTATGAGGTGTTTCGGGCGTTGAACGTGAAAAGATGTACGGTTCGTACGGATCACCCGTACGGGACGTTTCACTGGTCATTCGGCACGACGTGATTTAAGTGCGCAACTGCAATGACAGGGGCAAGGACGGAGACCCGCGTGACGACATTCGAAAACCCCGGTCCGGTTGAAGAGAACTGGAGAGACGCGATCTCGTCTGTGGAAGAGATCATCGAAGATGCGCGCAACGGCAAGATGTTCATTCTGGTCGATCACGAGGATCGCGAGAATGAGGGGGATCTGGTGATCCCGGCGCAGTGGGCGACGCCGGATGCGATCAACTTCATGGCCAAGCACGGCCGCGGGCTGATCTGCCTTGCCATGACCTCGAAGCGGATCGAGGAGCTTGGGCTTGAATTGATGTCGACCAACAATTCGTCCCGGCATGAAACCGCCTTTACCGTGTCGATCGAAGCCCGCGAAGGGGTGACCACCGGAATTTCGGCGGCGGACCGCGCGCGGACGGTGGCTGTGGCGATCGACGGGACCAAGGGCGCGCAGGACATTGCGACGCCGGGGCATGTGTTTCCGCTGCGGGCCAAGGATGGCGGTGTGTTGGTGCGTGCCGGCCATACGGAGGCGGCGGTGGACGTATCTCGGCTGGCCGGGCTGAACGCCGCGGGTGTGATCTGTGAGATCATGAACGAAGACGGGTCCATGTCGCGGCTGCCCGAGCTGGTGGCCTTTGCGCAATTGCACGGGTTGAAGATCGGCACGATCAGCGACCTGATCTCCTATCGCCGCCGCAATGACAATCTTGTCCGGGTGCGCAAGCAGGACAGGATCCGGTCGGAATTCGGTGGCGAATGGGACATGCGAATCTATACCGACGAGACCCATGGCGATGAACATATCGTTCTGAGCAAGGGCGATCTGTCGGGGGACACGCCGGTGTTGGTGCGGATGCATGCGCTGGACCCGATGCTGGACGTGGTTGGCACCGGTCCCAAGGGCCGGGCGGACGAATTTCAATGCGCAATGCAGGCGGTGGCCGATGAGGGGCGCGGCGTCGTGGTGCTGTTGCGTGATACGTCGATGAAGCTGGATGTGGGGGACGAGGTGTCGCCCAAGACGTTGCGGCAATACGGGCTGGGGGCGCAGATCCTGTCATCGCTGGGATTGTCGAAGCTGACGCTGCTGACGAATTCGCCCACGCCCAAGGTGGTGGGGCTGGAAGCCTACGGGCTTGAAATCGTTGGTACGCGCAAAATCTCGGAGTTGGGCTGATGGCGGCATCTGTTGAACATTACACGCTGGCGCGGCCCAC
>CAYZAD010000039.1:0-18105 GCA_964476315.1 uncultured Rhodobacterales bacterium | reverse complement strand
AGCGCTTCGGGGAATTGCGGCACGGGCAGGCCGATGGGTTCAGCCCCCAACTTGTCCAGCAACAAGGTCGCGGGGCGGGATGGGCCGCGCAGTTTGAGACCGGCAAAATCCGACACCGCAGCGATGGCATCGCCTTGCTTGTGAACGATGCCGGGCCCATGCATGTGCGCCGCGATCAGGTGAACGTCGGAGAAGTCATCCAAAAGATGCTCTTGTGTAAACACCCATGCCGCGCGGGACGCGTCCTCAGCGCTTTTCGTCACCATGAAAGGCAGTTCCAGCGCCTCTGCTTCGGGAAAGCGGCCCGGTGTGTAGCCCGGAATCACCCAGCCGCCATCGATCACACCGTCCTTGATCAGATCGTATTGCGCAGGCGCTTTGCCACCAAGCTGCATGAACGGATAAATCTCGATCTTGATCCGGCCATTTGACTCGGCTTCGACCTTTTGGACCCAGGGATCGAGAAAATACTTCGGGTTTGCCGAATTCGGAGAGACAAAGTGCTGAAAGCGCAGCGTCACCTCCTGTGCGATGCTTGTGGTTGCGGTCAGGCCGAGCGTGACGGCAAGTGCGGCGGTTTTGAGAAACGTCATGTCCCATCGCCTCCTGTATCAAGATGTATCTGCGCTGCTGCGATGCAGCGTGAGGCATATGTATGAGGACAGCCCCACAGTTGCAAATCGTTCTCAAGAAAACGTTCGCCGGTGACTCTGCCTATCCTTTGAATTCATGGGGAAATCCAGAAGGCCGGGGGAATTTCAGCACGCATTCCCCCCTTGGAAATCAACTCATCGCACGGATATTTGCGGCGCGATGCGACGCAAGCAGGTGAACAAGCGCACCGAACGCCACAATGCCAGCGGCCACGCCGAGCCACGTGATGTCACCCAAATTCTGAACAAGGCCGCCAATGCCGGAGCCCAGTGCCGTTCCCACATAAATCGCAGCCGCATTCAGAGCGAGCACAACGCTTGCAAGCTGCGGCGCCAGCCCCAGCAAACGGACCTGTTGGGGCGCCACGAAAGACCAGCCCATGATCGACCAGACAAAGACCAAAAGGAACACGAACCAAGGCGCGACCGGCAGCCCCGAAAACATCGGCATCAGCACGATCTGCGCAAGGCACAGGATCACCAGGGATTTCACGGAGCCAAGACGATCCGTCAACCACCCCCCGATCAGGTTGCCCACAACCGCGCCCGCACCGAAGGCCAGCAAAACCAGTGTGATGCCATCCCGCCCAAAGCCCATCGTTTCGGCCATGAGCGGTGCGAGATAGGTGAAGAGTACATAAATCGCCCCCAGAAAGCTGGCCGTGAAAAGAACGGCCCCCATGACCACACCGTCCTTCAGGGTCCCTCCGAGGTCGCGTAAGGACACCGGAGTGAAACGCAGGCCTGCAGGCACCCGGACCCAGACCAACAGCGCCGACAGCGCAGACAAGACCACAACGATCCAGAAGGCGGTGCGCCAACCGAACGTGAAGGCGATCCAACCACCTGCGGGCACGCCCAGAACCTGCGACAGCGTCAGGCCGAAATAGAAGGCAGCAATCGATTTTCCCTGCGCGGTACGCGGAGCCAAGGCCGCCACCACGGCTGCCCCGACTGGCGTCACGACACCTGCGCCCATCGCGGCAAGCGCACGCGCGATGTAAAGCGCCGTGATGTCGGTCGCGACGGCTGACATCAATGTCGCCACGGCAAAGATCGACAGACCGGCCGCCAGGACACGCCGTCGTCCGATACTGCCGGTCAGCGACACGAGCAGGGGCGACATGACAGCATAGGCGATGGCATAGGCCGTCATCGCCCCACCAGCCGCCGCCGTGGTGACGCCCAGGTCCGAAGCCAGAAGCGGGACCATGCCGATGACCACGAATGCCCCCATACCCACGACAAAGTTGCATGCGGACAAAAGTGCAATCAGACCAACAGGCGGTTGGTCCCGGTCAGGAGTGGATGCCAATGGGTTTATCCTTCGCGTGGAGCGGCAGCGCGGCTGAGACGATCGTTGATCGCAACCCCCAGGCCGTGATGCGGAATCGGCGATACGGCAATGGTCGTGGCACCGCTGGCATCCAACCGATGCAGGTAGTCAAAAAGATGTGCTGCCGCTTCTACCAGGTCTTCGCTTTCGGACAGGTTAAGATCACAGTCCACATCCCCGAACCCAAGGCGTGCTTCGCCTGCGTACCAATCCGTGGCGTTCAGGCGGACCTTGGCCGCCGGTGCATAATGCGATGCCAATTGACCGGGCGCAGAAATCGCTTCGGCATTCTTGCGTACCGCAATCGGATGGCCAAGCGTTTGGGTCAGCGCTTCTTCGGTGATGCCTCCGGGCCGCAACAGAACCGGCTTGTCAAGCAGGCTGACAATGGTCGACTCGATCCCCACGGGGCAGGTGCCACCGTCCAGAACCGCGTCGATCCGGGGGCCCAACCCCTGCAGGACATGCTCTGCCTGCGTCGGGCTGATCTGGCCAGATCGGTTAGCCGACGGCGCAGCAACGGGTCCACCAAAGGCCTTGAGCAAGGCACGCGCGGTCGGGTGCGCTGGCATGCGCACCGCGAGGCTGTCCAATCCGGCGGTGACAAGGCGCGACACATCGCTGGTGTCCCGTTTCCTGAGAACCAGCGTCAATGGTCCGGGCCAGAACGCATGGGCCAAAAGCTCTGCCTCTTCGGTCCAGATGACGTGCTGTTTGACTGTCTCGATATCGGCAAAATGTACGATCAGGGGATTGAAGCTTGGCCGCCCCTTTGCGTCGTAAATCCGCGCAACCGCCGCATCATCCCGCGCATCCGCGCCGACGCCGTAGACGGTTTCGGTCGGGAAGGCGACCAAACCTCCGCCTTGCAGGATGTCCGAGGCTGTGGAACACCCTTGGGGCGTGTCCGGTAAGCTTTGCAAAGAAGTCACCTTTGTTTGTCGTGACGCCGCGTTTCGGTTGATGGTGCTGACGCCATTCGTCAGGTTCGGGGTCATGGGACCGATGCTTACTGTCCCGGCCCGTGATTGCCAAGTCGCAGCACATCTGCACAACACCCTTGGAGAGCCGCAATGCCCTATCGCGCCCCCATTTCCGAATTTCGCTTCCTGTTCGACCACGTCGTCGGGTTCGATCAGGTCGCAGCGACCGACCGTTTTTCCGAGGCCACGCCCGAAACCGTCAAAGCCGTTCTGACCGAAGCGGGAAAGCTTTGCGAAGACGTCCTTTCCCCGTTGCAACGGGTCGGCGACCTGAACCCTGCACGGCTTGAAAACGGGGTGGTGCGCACCTCGCCGGGATACGCCGAGGGTTTTCGTGCAGTTGCCGAAGGCGGATGGATCGCGATTGCGGCCGATCCGGAATATGGTGGTATGGGTCTGCCCATGACCATGGCCACAGCCGTCAACGAAATGATGAGCGCGGCGTGCCTGTCGCTCCAGCTTGCGCCATTGATGACCCAGGGACAGATCGAAGCTTTGGAACATCACGCAAGCGACGCATTGAAAAAGCTCTATCTGCCAAAACTGATCGCTGGCGAATGGGCTGGCACCATGAACCTGACGGAACCACATGCCGGCAGTGACGTGGGCGCGCTAAGCACCAAGGCGGAACCGAACGGTGACGGCACATATGCCATCACGGGACAGAAGATTTACATCTCGTGGGGCGATAATGACTTTACCGAAAACACCTGCCACCTGGTTCTGGCGCGCCTGCCCGGAGCGGTCGCAGGCACCAAGGGGATCAGCCTGTTCCTGGTTCCCAAACACCTGCCCAATGAAGACGGCAGCGTTGGCTTGGCCAACAGCCTGAAGGTGGTCAGTCTGGAACACAAGATGGGTCTTCACGGCAGTCCAACGGCGGTGATGCAATATGACGGCGCAACCGGCTGGCTGGTTGGGGCGGAAAACGACGGGATGCGGGCCATGTTCACAATGATGAACAACGCGCGATTGGGTGTTGGCATGCAGGGCATCGGTGTGGCCGATGGTGCGTATCAGCACGCCCTCGCCTATGCCGAAGGGCGCAAGCAGGGCAAAACCGACAACAACTCGATCACAGATCACGCCGATGTCCGCCGCATGCTGGCCACTATGAAAGCCGACACGTTTGCCGCCCGCGCGATTGCACTGGCCAACGCAGTGGCCATCGACATGGAAACCGCGACCGGACACCCGGATTGGGCGGCCCGCGCTGCGCTTCTGACACCCATCACCAAGGCCTTTGGCACCGAAACAGGCATCAACGTGGCCAGCCTTGGCGTGCAGGTCCATGGGGGAATGGGCTATATCGAGGAAACCGGTGCAGCCCAGTATTCCCGCGATGTTCGCGTAACCGCGATTTACGAGGGAACCAACGGCATTCAGTCCATGGACCTTGTCGGGCGCAAGCTCATGGACGGGGGCGAAGCGGCCTACCGTCTTCTTGACGAAATCGAAGCCGAGGCCGAGGCCGCGCGCGCGATCCGCCCTGACCTGGTGGATCCGGTTTGGCAGGCGTGCGAGACATTGCGCGAAACCACCGAATGGATGGTCGAACATGGCGCCCGGGATCGTTTTGCAGGATCGGGTCCATACCTGAACGGCTTTGCCCGCGTGCTGGGCGCGCATTTCCATTTGCGCGCCGCGCTGGCTGATCCAGATGGTCCGCATGCGCGGCTGGCGACGTTCTATATTCATCGGTTGTTGCCGGAACACATTGGCCTTCTTGCCCATGCGCGACAGGGTGCCGATGATCTGTTTGCACTTAGCCTTGATGATCTTGCCGCATGAAGGACCATGATTTCAAAGGCATCCGCTATCCGTGGGAAACCCCGCCCGAACCGGGACAGGCGATCAGGATAGCCGAGGGCGTCTTGTGGATACGCCTGCCACTGCCGATGAAGCTTGATCATGTCAACGTCTATGCGCTGGACGACGGCGATGGCTGGACGCTGGTCGATACCGGTTTCGCCTCGAGGCGCGGAAAGGCGCTGTGGGCCGATATCCTGTCTGGTCCGCTTGAGGGAAAACCGGTCAAGCGGGTCATCGTCACACACCACCATCCGGATCATATCGGGATGGCCGGTTGGTTCAAATCCGAACACGGGGCAGACCTGATCACCACGCGAACGGCATGGCTGATGGGGCGTATGCTTCAACTCGATGAACAGGCAACGCCCAACCCGGAAACGATCACGTTCTGGCAGCGCTGCGGTATGGCAAAGGACATCCTGGAACGGCGCAGGACAGAGCGACCTTTCAACTTTGCCGATTGCGTTGCCCCCCTTCCGCTTGGGTATTCACGGATCAAACAGGGCGACAGCATCGTGGCGGGTGGCCGGACCTGGGATGTGCATATCGGCAATGGGCACGCGCCGGAACATGCCACACTCTGGTCACGTGATGACAATCTCGTCCTTGCCGGAGACCAGATCCTGCCCTCCATCAGTTCGAATATCGGCGTCTACGCAACAGAACCCGAAGCCGACCCGGTGGCAGACTGGCTTGAGGCGTGCGAACGGCTTGCAACGCTTGCGAACGAGGATCACCTTGTTCTGGGTGGGCATAAGCTGCCCTTCACAGGTCTTCCGCTGCGATTGCACCAACTGATCGAAAACCACCATGGCGCGTTGCGGCGCCTTGAACTGCACATCGCCACACCAAAGTCCGCCGGTGACTGCTTTGCACCGCTGTTCAAACGCAACATCGGGGAGGGCGAATACGGCCTTGCCCTGGTCGAGGCAGCGGCGCATTGCCTGCATCTGTGGCACGAAGGTCGCGCGGAACGCTGGCAGGATGACAGCGGCGCGTGGCTGTTCCAGGCCAAATCCTGACAAGCCGGCTTTGGTGAAGTGCCATCACATCATCTATGCTGACCGACCCGTGAGAAGTTTCGATCAGGCGCGACCACCTTCAGATGACAGGGCAAGCGGAGATATCCCGAGACTGCCCAGCGCCGCTTCCCATTTCTGATCATCCTCGGTGTCAAAAACGAGGGCGGGGCTCGCATCACAGGTCAGCCATCCGTTCGAGGCGATCTCACTCTCCAACTGGCCCGGGCCCCATCCGGCATATCCCAAAACGATCAACCGTTTTTCCGGACCCGCGCCTTGGGCGATGGTTTCAAGAACATCCAGCGTCCCGGTCATGGAAAAGGCTTCATCCACATTCAGGGTCGTCATCTGGGACTGGAAGTCCGGTGAATGCAGAACAAATCCGCGGCCAAGTTCGACAGGGCCACCGAAATGGACACGAATGTCCCTGACATCAATCGGGCTTTCGATGGATAATTGTTCAACAAGATTGCCAAAGGTCACGTCGGCCGATGGCTTGTTGACGATCAACCCCATCGCACCTTCGTTCGAATGGGCACATAGATAAATCAGGCTGTGCTCGAACCGGGGGTCGGGCATGCCCGGCATCGCGATCAGCAACTGCCCGGTCAGATCGGTCATGGTCTGGGTCTCTGTCACGCATGAAAGATGGCGACCCGCCCGATGGGTTGCAAGGGCACAATGCCAGGTTCCTCGCGGAACATCGCCGGTTTGTGACTTTTCATCCCGCGCGAAACCCGCCATCTGATTGGGTATGACGTTCCAACGCTCTTTCCTTTTGGCCGTGGTTGCAATGCTTGCGCTGATGGCCCCAACCGAAACACCGGCCAGCGATACGACCGGTCTTTCGAAAGTGGAACTGCGCCCGGGATGGCGTATGTCCGACGGCAGCCACATGGCCGCGTTGCACATTCTGCTTGAGCCCGGCTGGAAGACCTATTGGCGGGCACCGGGCGATGTGGGCATCCCACCGCAATTCGACTGGTTTGCCTTGGAAAACATCACATCGGTTTCCACGAACTGGCCGACACCCCAGGTTTTTTTCGAACAAGGCATGCGATCTGTCGGCTACAAGCAGGAAGTGACGATCCCGCTGCACATGTCATCGGCCGACGCATCCCGCGACATGCATCTGTCAGGGAAATTGACCATCGGGATTTGCAAGGACATTTGCATCCCCGCCAGTCTTTCCTTCGAGGCCACGTTGCCACCCACTCCGACGCGACCCGACCCAACCATCGCAGCCGCGCTGACAGATCGGCCCTATACCGCCAAGGAAGCCGGCGTACGAAGCGTGATCTGTCGAATCGAAGTCGGTGACGACGGAGAATTGATCCTGCATACGGCCATTACCCTGCCGGAAATCGGTGAAACCGAATACGTGGTCGTGGAAGCAGGCAATCCGTATATCTGGGTCGCGGAACCCGACAGTTACCGGGATGGTGGCACCTTGCACGCCAGCACGCGACTGATCCATGTGGATGGCACCAGCTTTGCGATCGATCGCTCTGATTTGCGGTTCACCGTCATTGGCGTGGCGCAGGCCGTCGACATCCAGGGATGTTCGAACTGACCGTCAGACGGCGCGCCGAAACCGTGTCAGCCCAAGAGCAACCGCAGACAATCCGTACATCACAAGGCAAATCACAGCCGCGCCAGCGATGAAGAGCAGCAGGCTTGTCGACAGTGTCACCTCGGCCCGCAGGGACATGTCTGCAAGCAAGGTCTGCAACATATCGGGAAGCTGCCCGGTCAAGGCAAATGCGCCCATCGTCGCCCCAAGCCAACCCACGATCAGCAGCGCCGCCAGCCCGATTACGGCGCGCAGCCCCATGTGACGGAAACGCAGGCCGCGCCGCGCCGTTTGCGTCAGACGGCCGATATCGCTTTGGATGGCAATCAGGGACGGCACAATCAGCAAAACAAGGAACATGCCGAACCCAAGGCCATACACAAGCGTGATGACGGTCGGTTTGAGAAACTGTGCCTGACTTGACTGTTCATAAAGCAGCGGCACAAGGCCAAGCACGGTCGTCGCCGTAGTCAGGAAAACCGGCCGCAAACGATCAGCCGCCCCATCGACAATCGAGGGAACAAGACCACGGTCCTTGGCCTTTTCGTCAATCGTCGTCACCAGAACGATGGAATCGTTGATGATGATACCCGTCATGCCCAAAAGCCCGACAACGGTGAACATGCTCAGCGGAACATCCCATTGCGCGTGTCCGTAGATCGTTCCGACAAGGCCAAACGGGATGACCGACATCACGACCATGGGCCGTGTCCAGCTTGCAAACACCCAGGACAGAACAAGATATATTGCGAGCAGCGCAAGAATGAGCCCGGTTCGGGCATCATCGAGGAATTCACCTTCCTGTTCGCTCAAGCCCGAAAGGCGATACTCGACCTGGCGCTCGCTGGCGATGGTCGGGAGAATCTCTGTCTCAAGCGCGAGCATGATGTCATTGGCCCGCGCAGGATCGTCTTCGGAGATATCCCCCGTGACAGATATCAGACGAATGCCGTTTTCGCGCCGCACCGTTGAAAACCCGGTGCGGCGTTCGACGCTGACGATATCGGCAAGCTGCACATAAGCGCCCTCGGGGGTGCGCATCTGCGTCCGCTCAAGGAAATCCGCCGTCAACTCTCCAGCCGGCAATTCGACGCGGATTTCAGCGCTGCGCGGCCCGTCCGGATAGGTCGCCGCCTCGATACCACCAAGACGGGATCGCAAAACACGGCCCAGGCCATCGATAGTGAAACCCAGCGCTTGTCCCTGCGGGGTCAACTCAAGGATCAGCTCTTCCTTGTCATAGGCCAGGTTGTCCTCCACGGCAGACACTTCTGGATATTGCGCCAACGCGGTCTTGAGGTCTTCAGACGCGCCTTTCAGTGTTTCTGCCGTTGCGCCAAAGAACTGCACGTCCAGTGCATCCCCACCAGGACCAGAGCCCCAGCTTCGGAAACTGATCGTTTCCACCATCGGATGACGCGGAACGCTGTCCTGCAGTTCACTGACGAAGGCCCGGCTGGAAAACGGGCGCAGATCGGCATCGATCAATTCGATCGAGATGCCGCCAAGCTGATCGGTGTCCTTTGTATCCGACCCAGCAATCCCGCGCCCCGCGTTTCCGCCGACTTCGGCAATCACGTAGTCGACCGGATAAACGCCATACCGCTCTTCCATGGCTCGGGCGACATCCTCGACCGATTGCTGGAAAATGCGCATCATCTCGAACGTGTCTTCGCGCGTGGCCCCCGGTGCCATGGCAAAGTTGCCGGTGATCGAGCTTTGCTCGGGCGCGTTGAAAAACCGCCATTGCACATCGCCCCGGATAAAGGACGCCGCCTGCACCGCCAGCAGAACCACCGCGCCTGCCAGAACGGCATAGCGCGCCTGGATGACAAGGCGCATCAATGGTCGGAACAGCGTTTCCCGAACCCAGCGGAAGCCCCGGTTCACAATGCGCGACGGAAGATCGTACCAGTGATCCTTGGCACTGTGGACCAGCGCATGGGCCATGTGGTTCGGCAGGATCAGGAAACATTCGATCAGAGAGGCCGTCAGCACCACGATCACGGTGAACGGAATATCGGCAATCAAGTCGCCGAACCGCCCCCCTACGGCAACAAGACCAAAAAAGGCAATGATGGTCGTCAGAGTCGCCGAAAAGACTGGCAAGGCCATACGTTGCGCCGCGCGTTCCGCAGCTTCGACCGGCGGCATCCCGCTCCGTGCGAGGTGGTCTGCGTGTTCGCCCACCACAATGGCATCGTCCACCACGATCCCAAGCGTGATGATCAACGCAAAAAGCGAGATCATGTTGATCGTGATACCTGCGGCGTACATCAGGGCAATCGCCGCCATCATTGCGGCCGGTATTCCTGCGGCAACCCAGAACGCCGTCCGCACGTTCAGGAACAGGAACAACAACGCCAGCACCATCGACAGACCCGTCAGACCGTTTTCCAGCAGGATATTCAAACGCCCCGAGATCGCTTCGGCGCGTGTCCGGATCAGGTCGATGGTCACCCCATCGGGAAGCGACGCCTCGAATTCGGATGCAACGTCCTCAACGGTGTGCTGAATGGCGATTGCATCGCCCTGCGGGCTGCGATCCACGCGGATCGAAATCGCCGGGTTGTCACCCACAAAATAGCTGCGTTCACGGTCGATACCCTCGACAATGATCGTACCGACGTCACCGACAGTCAGGTTCGATCCATCATCGTTTGACCGCAGCACGATATCCGAAATCTGATCCGCGGACCGTTTCTCAACCCCTGTCCGGACCCGCGTGTTGGCGGTGCCCACATCGCCCGCGGGGTCGGCATCGACCTCTTGCGCGATGGCCTCGGCAATTTCCTGCATCGAGATATCGAATGCGATCAGATTGGCAGACGGAACCTCGATCACGGTGCGTGGGGCCGCCAATCCCCGAATGGTGCTGCGCGTCACACCTTCGTTGAACAGGCGCACCGTCATTTCATCGGCAAACCGTGCAAGCTGATCCACACCCACCGGCCCGGTGATCACAAGGTCCGTCACCCGGTCGCGCCACGCGCCCCGCCGGACGATCGGATCTTCGGCTTCCGCTGGCAGGGACGACACGGCGCTGACGGCCGTTTCCACGTCATCCGCAGCGCGCGACATGTCCCAACCGGGTTCAAACTCGAGCCGGATGCTCGCCCGACCTTCCCGGGACGAAGATTCCGAGCTTTCCACGCCCTCTACGGCCAAAACGACGGGTTCGAGCACCTGCACGATACCGCGATCCACGTCCTCGGCCCCGGCCCCGTCCCATGTGATGATGACATCGATATCGTCGACGATCACATCGGGAAAAAACTGGGCCCGCATGTTCGGGATCGCAAATGCCCCCGCTGCGACCAGAAGGATCAAAAGAAGGTTCGCAACCGTCTTGTGACGCACGAAATATCCAAGAATGCCACTCGCGCGGGTGGGCAGCGACCGTGCCATGGCTTACCCCCCGATCCGGGATTCAATGCGCTCGACCACGCGGGCGGGCACCTTGGCTTGCGACAACTGGTTCAAAACACGCTGACGGGCTTCTTCGGGCATGCGGGTGTTGGCTTGCACAAACGCCGTCAGCCTTGCGCGGCGCTCTTCGGACAATTCCAGCATTTCCGGCTGCTCTGGTTCAACCGACTGCGTGTCGGTGCGCAAGGGCCGGACCTTGATACCGGCACCCAGAAGCGGCGTACGCTCTGCCACCACCTCGCGGCCCTCAAGGCCGCGTGCACGGACCAGGACATCATCGCCCTGCCTCCGGACAAGGGTCACGGGGACCTCCTCGAGGCGGTCATCATCCGCCAGGACAAGCACCTCGTTCGCCGCATTCAGCGCACTGGCCGGCAATCGGGCAACCTGATCCAAGGGGGGTTCTTCGATCCGGACCGTCACGAAATCACCCGGCCGAAATCCGGGCGCTGAATCCAGCGTCGCAAAAAGCAAGCGCCCCGTTTGTCCGTCACCAACGGCAGCGCCAGCGCGGCTCAACTGCCCCTCAGCGGTCAGGTTGGTGCCAAATACGTCCAGAACGACCGTGACATCTGCATCCTGCAATTGACCGGCTTCGTTCAGAAGCCGTGCGAATTGCTGCGTCGATACGCGAAACGCAACCTCCAGCGCGTCAGGATCGATCAGTCTGGCAAGCTGTTCGTTGGACGAGATCAATCGCCCTTGCACGACCGAAACATCCGAAAGGGTTCCTGTGAAATCCGCAATGATCAGCGTATCGTCCAACCGCCTTTGCGCTTCGGCTTCGGCAATCAACGCGCGCGACAGGCGTGTCGTCGACTGGTCGATCCGCGCCTCGGCCTGCGCCACGGCCTGACGCCGCGACAGGACAGCCTGACGCGCCTGCGCCGCTGCCAGTTCGGCCACTTCCACGGCGGCAGCCGTTCCGACGCCCCGCTCCTGCAGGTCACGCTGGCGTTGGAACGCACGTTCGCGCAGGGTGGCCTGCTCTTCTGCCGCAACCAGCTCGTCCTTGGCCAAAACCAAAGCGCGCTCTGCTTCGCGCTGCTCGGCCTCGGCATCGACGATGTCGCTCTGCATCCGCAACAGGACCGCCTCGGCATCTGTCGGATCAACGCGCAAAAGCTCCTGCCCCTTGGTCACCGTGCCGCCTTCCACGAATTCCGGAGCGATCTCGACCACGCGACCACCGGCGGCAGCGCGAATCTCCAGCGTGCGGCGGCTTTCGATCTGTCCGAACGCGGTCAGTTCCGGCGTGATGGTCTCAAACACGACCGGTGCAATGTTCACGGCAAACACCCGCTCGCGCTGCGGGAAAGAGCGGGGTTCCTGCGCAAGGCGGTCTTGCAAGGCATCGCGCACCTGCACACCTGCATAGGCCAGAAGTCCCAAGGTCAGAGACAACAAAAACAGGCCCGTTAAACTACGGCGCAAAAAGCGCATCGGCGACAATCCTCAATTTCAGTTCTTGTCTCACAAGTAGCCAGAACTGCATGTTTTCCAATAACAGGTCTTTGCGTTTCACGCATCAACCGGTCATTTCCGTCGCAAATGCTCGTCTAATCGCGGAAGAATCTCGACAAAGTTACAAGGACGATGCCGGTAATCGAGCTGCAGGCTCAGAATTTCGTCCCAGGCATCCTTGCAGGCACCGGGGCTTCCCGGAAGCGCAAAAAGGTAGGTGCCATTGCAGACGCCCCCTGTCGCACGGCTTTGGATGGCGCTTGTGCCGATCTTCTGGAAGGACACCATCGTGAACACGGTGCCGAACGCGTCGATCTCTTTCTCGTAGACGTCGCGATGCGCTTCGACCGTGACATCGCGCCCCGTCAGCCCCGTGCCCCCGGTCGAGATCACCACATCGATCTCAGGGTGATCGCACCAGGCACGCAACTGGTCTGCAATCAGGGCACGTTCGTCCTGAACGATCTTGCGATCGGCAACCACGTGACCCGCGTTTTCAATCCGCCCGACCAGAGTGTCTCCGGACCTGTCTTCCTCCAGCGACCGCGTGTCGCTGACCGTCAGAACCGCAATGCGGATCGGCAGGAAGTCTTTTGTGTCGTCAATTCGGCTCATGATGGGGGCTTTCTATTGGGTCAAACGCGCCTGCAACGCAAGCAGATCGGCCCAGGCCTCTCGCTTGGCGGCTGGATTGCGCAACAGGTAGGCAGGGTGAAACATGGGCAGAACCGGCAGCCCTTCGGCTTCGGTCCAATGGCCGCGCAAACGCGTGATCCCACGCTTGCCCAGCAAGGCCTGACACGAGATGTTGCCCATCACCACCAGCACCTCTGGCCTGGCCAATGCGATATGCCGCTTCAGGAATGGCAACATCATGGCCATCTCATCCGGCTTCGGGTCGCGATTCTGCGGCGGGCGATAGGGCAGCACATTCGTGATATAGACGGCCTGATCGCCTTCACGGTCACGCCCGAAGTCAATTGCCGACAGCATCCGGTCCAACAGCTGCCCGGCGCGGCCGACAAACGGTTTGCCGATCCGGTCTTCATCACGCCCCGGCGCTTCACCCACGATCATCACCCGAGCCCCTGCGGTGCCGTCGCTGAACACCAGATTGCGCGCCCCTTTCTGCAACTCGCAATGCGGAAAAGCAGCCATCGCGGCCCTGAGCGCATGCAGGTCGTTTGCGCCACGCGCTGCAGTCTCGGCTTCTGCTACCGGGTCGATGGCAGGTGACGCCTGAACGGGCACGACAGGTGACGAAACCGCAGGCGCAATTCCGGCCTTGGGCGGCGGCGCCACCAATTCAAAGCGGTTGATCGGCGTTTCCGAGATCGTCTCGGTCACACCCATCTCAAGCTGCCAGTCCAAGGCGGCTCTTGCCGCATGCCAATCCATCTGCGAATCCATGGCCAAACTCTATCCCGGCATTGTGACGCGCAAAAGGGATCGCATCTTGCCGTGCCCGAGTGCAGTTTCTATAAGCACGCGACTTGTCCAAAAAGGCCCCGCGATGCGTTTCGATCAACGACACCTGCTTGGGATCGAACCCCTGCGCCCGGACGAAATCACGACCCTGCTCGATCTGTCGGATCAGTATGCTGACCGCAACCGCAATCGCACGCCCTGCACGGGCGTTCTTGCCGGATCGACGCAGATCAACATGTTCTTTGAAAACTCCACCCGCACGCAGGCAAGCTTTGAATTGGCCGGCAAACGTCTGGGAGCGGATGTCATGAACATGGCGATGCAGGCGTCGTCCGTCAAAAAGGGCGAAACACTTATCGACACCGCGTTGACGCTCAACGCGATGCATCCCGACCTTCTGGTCGTGCGGCATCCGCATGCCGGTGCTGTCGATCTTTTGTCGCAAAAGGTGAACTGCGCCGTTCTCAACGCCGGCGATGGCAAGCACGAACACCCGACACAGGCGCTATTGGATGCTCTGACGATCCGGCGCGAGAAAAAGCGCCTGCACCGCCTGTCCATCGCGATTTGCGGAGACATCGCCCACAGCCGCGTCGCGCGGTCCAACATCATGCTCTTGGGCAAGATGGAAAACCGCATTCGGCTTGTCGGTCCCCCGACGTTGATGCCCTCGGGGATCGGCGAATTCGGAGTCGAGGTGTTCGAAGACATGCGCGAAGGGTTGAAGGATGTCGACGTGGTGATGATGCTTCGTCTGCAAAAGGAACGGATGGACGGCGGCTTTATCCCGTCTGAACGCGAATATTATCACCGCTACGGTCTGGACGCCGAAAAGCTGGGCCATGCCAAGGATGACGCCATCATCATGCATCCCGGTCCCATGAATCGCGGGGTCGAGATTGACGGCACACTGGCCGACGATATCAACCGTTCCGTCATTCAGGAGCAGGTCGAAATGGGAGTGGCAGTGCGGATGGCCGCGATGGATCTTCTGGCGCAAAATCTGCGCGCCCGCCGTGCCGCACAATCCGAAGGCGTGATGGTATGAGCACGAAAATGCACATCAAAAGCAGCGAACGTGGCGTGATCCGGGTGTTTCACATCGATCTGCCCCGCGAAGCCATCGAACGGTTCACCACCCAGGCCGGGACCGGGGAATGGCCGTTGCAATATGCCCTTGGGGCGAAGGCGCTGCGCAATTCCTTCGTGGAAGTGATCGACCTTCGGGATCTGGGCGACATGTCGTTCTCAGACTACCTCGTGAAAGCACATGATGTAAGCGGCGACGCCTTCGACGCAATGCGTACCCAGTTGGATGGCCTGAAAGGTCACGCCCTCGTGCTGCCGTCACAGGCCTTTGATCAGACGGAACAGGACCTCGTTATTGGAACGCCATTGCGCTGGTTGGGTACGTTCAATGAACCCAAGCCTGCCGGGCGCGGCCCTGCGGTGAAAAGCGCCTCGGCGTCGCGTCGTGATGGCGGTGCGGGTGCTCCGCAGCGCCCCGCAAAGAAAAACGCGGGACCGAATGCCGGTGTGATCATCGGCATACTGGTTCTTGTCGCCATCGCGATCATTGTCGCCAAATTCACTCTGTTCTAGGGGCAGGACGATGCCGACATGACAGAGTTCCGCCCCGACAAGAGCACCTACATCCGGACACATGCCGTCATGACGGCTGTCGCCATGGCCGCAGGCATGAGTGTTTTGTGGGCAATGGGCAATCCGCATGTCTGGACGGGTGCTGTCGGGGGTTTTGCCGCCGTCGCGGTACGCGGTTGGTACATGGCATCCGAACTGCTGGACGAGGTCTGGACCCTCAGCGACACGGGCCTCAAGGGCCCTTATCAACGTTACGCTGCGCTTGACGACATCGAAACGCTCCGCACCATCGCGGGGGCTGTTCAGGTGGTCACCAAGTCCGGGGACAAGCACCTGATCAAGTACCAGTCAGACCCGCAATACGTGATCGCGACGATCAAAGCCGCCCTTCCCGGAGCATCCGCCACATGACCCTGCTGATCACCAACGCGAAACTCATTGATCCAGAAGCAGGCACGGTCGCACCTGGTGCTGTTCTCTTGCGCAACGGTGTCATAGCTGAGGTATTCGACACGCCGCATCCGCAGATCGGCTTCGACACCGTACCGGACGAGGCGCGACGGGACGCCAATGGCAAATACCTTGCCCCCGGGATCGTCGATATCGGCGTCAAGATCTGCGAACCCGGCGAGCGCCACAAGGAAAGCTATGGCTCTGCCGGTCAGGCCGCCGCCGCAGGCGGTGTCACCACGATCGTCACCCGACCTGACACCGAGCCCGCGATCGACACACCCGAAACGCTGGAATTCGTCCGCCGCCGCGCGAACGAAGCCGCCCCTGTGCATGTCTTGCCGATGGCCGCCTTGACCAAAGGCCGACAGGGCCGTGAAATGACCGAGATCGGGTTCCTGATGGATGCCGGGGCCGTCGCCTTTACCGATTGCGACAGCGTCGTGCGCGACACCAAGGTGCTGAGCCGCGCCATGACCTATGCCCGCGCGCTGGGCGCATTGATCGTCGGTCACCCGCAGGAACCGATCCTGTCTGCCGGGGCGGCCACGACCTCTGGCAAATTCGCCTCTCTGCGTGGCTTGCCGGCTGTGTCACCGATGGCCGAACGCATGGGGCTCGACCGGGACATCGCCCTGATCGAAATGACAGGCGTGCGCTACCACGCCGACCAGATCACCACCATCCGCGCCCTTCCCGCGCTTGAGCGCGCCAAGCGCAATGGATTTGACGTCACGGCGGGTATCTCAATGCACCACCTGACGCTGAACGAATTCGACGTTGCGGATTACCGGACCTTCTTCAAAGTCAAACCGCCCCTGCGCGCCGAAGATGATCGGCATGTCATGGTGGAAGCCGTGAAATCCGGACTGATCGACATTGTCGGTTCGTTCCACACTCCACAGGACGAGGAAAGCAAGCGGCTGCCTTTCGAAGAAGCCGCAAGCGGCGCGGTAGGCCTCGAAACCATGCTTCCGGTCCTCATGCGCCTTTACCATTCCGGCGATCTGGATCTGCCAACGCTGTTCCGCGCGCTGGCATTGAACCCGGCGAAACGCCTTGGCCTGGAATGCGGGCGCATGACCAAGGGCGCGCCAGCCGATCTTGTGCTGTTCGACCCGGACAAACCCATCGTGCTTGACCGCTTCAAGCTGAAATCCAAGTCCAAGAACACGCCCTTTGACGGCGCGCGCTTGCAGGGTAAGGTTCTTGAAACCTTCGTCAGCGGAACCTCGGTCTACCGGAGCACCTGATGCCGTTCATCGACTCGAGCCTCGCCATATTGGCCCTGTGGGGCCTCATCGGATACCTGCTTGGCTCGATCCCGTTCGGCTTGGTGCTCACCAAGGCGTTTGGCCTTGGCAATCTGCGCGAAATCGGCTCTGGCAATATCGGTGCAACCAACGTGCTGCGCACCGGCAGCAAATCCACTGCCGCTGCCACCCTTCTGCTTGACGGGGCAAAGGGCGCGGTTGCCGTCCTTGCAGCGCGCATGATGGCCGGGGAAGACGCGGCGCAGATCGCGGCGCTGATGGCCTTCCTCGGTCATTGTTTCCCGGTCTGGATCGGGTTCAAGGGGGGCAAAGGCGTTGCAACGTTCCTTGGCCTCATGCTGGCGCTGGCATGGCCCGTTGGCCTTCTGTCCTGCGCAACATGGCTCGCCACTGCCGCGATCAGCCGGATTTCCAGCCTTTCGGCCATCGTCGCCGCAGCGTGGTCACCGCTGTGGTGTATCATGCTGGGCCAGGGCCAAATCTTCCTGCTGACAGTGCTTCTTGTCGCGCTCATCCTGTGGCGTCACAAGGACAATATAAAGCGCCTCAAGGCCGGCACGGAACCGCGCATCGGCAAGTCCAAGACCTGAGCCTCGCTTCTTGTTCCAAACAATGTTGTGAAAGACGAGGGGCAAAGCCCCCTCGCCTCGATTACACTGGCGCAGTCAAATCGACCCTCTTATTCAGCCGCATCCCGTTTCGGCAAAACCCAATCAGGCCGTGGAAAGTGGCAGGTATACCCGTTCGGGAACCGCTCAAGGTAATCCTGATGCTCCGGCTCGGCTTCCCAGAAGTCGCCCACTGGCTCCACCTCTGTCACAACGCGGCCCGGCCAGAGACCGGACGCATTGACATCCGCGATGGTCTCGAGCGCACAATCCTTCTGCGTCTCGTCAACAAAATAGATCGCGGAGCGATAGCTCATCCCACGATCATTGCCCTGACGATTGAGCGTGGTCGGATCATGGATCTGAAAGAAGAACTCCAGATGCCGCCGATACGAGATCACATCGGGATCAAAGATAATCTCGATCCCTTCGGCATGGGTGCCGTGGTTGCGATAGGTCGCGTTCGGCACA
>CAYZAD010000038.1:0-18190 GCA_964476315.1 uncultured Rhodobacterales bacterium | reverse complement strand
GCCAAGGTGTCGGTCTATGACAGCGGCTTCATGCTGGGCGACGGCATGTGGGAAGGCATGCGGCTGTATGACGGGGTCTGGGCCTTTTTCGACGAGCACATGGATCGCTTTTTCAACTCCTGCAAGGCGGTCAGCCTTGATGTGGGCATGGACAAGCAGGGCCTCTTCGAGGCGCTCGAGGCAACCCGCCGTGCCAATGACATGCACACCGACGTGCATTGCCGCCTGATGCTCACCCGCGGGGTAAAGGTAAAACCCTTCCAGCACCCGTCGCTCAGCCGGTCCGGCCCGACGCTGGTCATCATCATGGAACATTCAAAACCGGTCGACCGCCTGCAATCGGCGGGTATACGGCTTGCCACCGTCCCGCAGGTTCGTGGTCTGCCAATGAGCCAGGACGCCAAGTACAACAGTCACTCGAAGCTGAACTGCGTGATTGCCTGCCTTCAGGCTGAACAGGCCGGGGCGGACGAAGCCCTGATGCTTGACCCTCATGGTTTTGTGAACACCACCAACGCCTGCAATTTCTTCATCGTGCGGCGCGGCGAGGTTTGGACCTCCACCGGTGATTACTGCATGAACGGCGTGACACGGCAAAAGGTCATCGACCTGTGTCGCGCAAACGCCATTCCTGTATTCGAAAAGAATTTCTCGCTTTACGAGGCTTACGGCGCCGATGAGGCATTCCTGACGGGAACCTTCGGGGCGCAGACGCCTGTGGCCGAGATCGATGGCAAACCCATCGGCGACGGCACACGGCCGGTCACCAAACGGATCAGGGACCTCTACAAGACCCTGGTCGCCGATCATGTGAGGCAGGCGTCATGAGCGCCTTGTCGTCGCTCAAGCCTGTTGGCAATCCGACATTGCGCGGTCAGGCAGTGGACCGGGTCAAAGGGTTGATCATTTCGGGCAAGCTGCCTGCCGGAGAGCGGTTGACGGAAACGGAACTGTCAGAAGCACTGGGCATCAGCCGCGGCCCGCTTCGCGAGGCGATCCGCGATCTCGTCGAATTGGGCCTGCTGGTTTCGGAACCTTACAAGGGGCTGTTCGTGCGCACGGTCACCCGAAAAGACCTCGAAGAGATCTACTCCCTGCGGACCGCACTTGAAAAACTGGCCTTCCAGCAATGCTGGGACCGACGCACCCCCGACACGATCATCGATCTGCAAAGCCGCAACTCCGCCCTCATTGAGGTCATTGACGGAAACCCCGATCCGTTCGGCGCCATCGAACGCGAATTGGACCTGCATTCCTGGTGTTACGAGCTGTCCGACCATAAGCTGCTCATGCGCAGTTGGCAGCGGCTGCGCCCCAACCTCCAGTTCTACTTCGTGATGCATCAGCAGGCGCATGGGCGCAGCGGCCCGCTTCGCGAAGCGCATGATACGTATATCGCGCTTGCGTCCGGTTCTGATCTGGCCGCCATGCTTGCCCATCTGGACGACCACATGCGGCAGGGGCTGGAACGCACCCTCTCCTTCATCGGGTTTCCGTAACCGATTGGGACAACCCGGGCGGACATATCGGGGCTCCGCCAGTGTTGGCCTGGGTCAGATCCGCGTCGGGGTAAAGCGCACCGTGCCGGAAAGTGTCTTGCCCGGTGCCAGCGGCGTCAGTCCGCCCAGATCGTCCATGTTGTGACCATTGGCAAGATGGCTCATCGGTTCGAATGCAAAGTGATCCGTTTCGCCATTTGCATCGGCGGACCGTCCCGGTGAATAAAGCTGAGCGGTCCAGAACACCGGGTCTGCATTGATGTCCAGCGCGATGCCGTCATCCTCCCACGTGATCCGTGCCGCGCCGTTCCAGTCTTCGAAACCATTGTTGATCCAGCGGTCCGGCAGCGGCGAGGCCGTTTCGAAATCCAGATCTGCCGGCTTTGGCACGACGGGCCCAGGAAGCCAGCCCGGCAATTCGTCCCTCATGCGGCCAGCCCGGAATTCAAGTTTTGTGTCCCGCGTCAGCGGAAAGAAAGGATGAAACCCGATTCCGAAAGGCATCGGTCGCTGTCCCGTATTGGTGACGGCCAGTGTCATGCACAGCACCTCGGCCGACACGGAAACCGTCTGCGTGGCCTCGTAGACATACGGTATTCCAGAGCCATCATGCGCATGGCGCATCTCCACCGAAACGGGCGTCCGGTCGGCCACATGCCAGTCGCTTTGCCAACCTTCTCCATGCAGGTAATGCGGGTCTCCGGCCATGTTGGGCTGCAATTCGTAGTCATGGTCCGCGAACCGGAACCTGTTGCCCCGCACCCGGTTGCCAAACGGAACCAACGGATAGCACGCGCTGTCACCGGGTGGGGCGCCATCGGCGGCAGAGCGCAGGATCGGGATGCCGTGCCACGTGCATCTCAGAACGGTTCCACCCCGTGGGGACAGGACCGCTGCCAGCGCGCCCTCGGACAAATGAATGGGTTCCAGCGCGGTCATGTCTGCGTCCTCACAACGATCCTGAATTCACCAAAACACGTATCCTTCGTATAAGCTATTGTCTTGACCATGTTCTGCGGGACTGGCCGACAAAACCATCACCTTTGACACCGATAGTCTGACGTTCAGGATACGGCTTTGCGTCAGCTGTGGCATGCCATCGTGGCAGGGGGCTTGCCGTTCGGATCGCAGGGCGGTCAACCGAACCGGGCAAGAAGACCGTCAATCTCGTGTCGGGTGATGTCGTCGGGCAGGGCGGTGGGCATGCGCACGGTCGCAGTCTCGAACAGCGTCTGCTGCACGAGCAGCGCTTTATGCACGTGGTAGAAAAGGTCACGCCCTTGAAATCCGAGACGGCTGACCGGCAGGATACGGGTCTCGATGATGTCCTGGGCCGTCGCCATGTCGCCGGTTTCAAGCGCGGTCCAGACCGCCATGAAATCCTGCGACTGGCTGGCGAACGGCATCGTGCCCCGCGCCCCGCGCCGGAATTCCTCGATCAGCGTGCCTCCGCCAGCGCCGCCAAGGATCGTCAACCTGTCCCCTGCGGCACGCACCATTGCGCCGACCTGTTCGACGGTGGGCTGAGTCTCGACCTTGATGGTATCGACCAGCGGCACATCTTCCGCGATCCGCAGCGCCAATGCCGGTGAAATCGGGGACTGCGGCACGTCCTGCAGGATGATGGGCAAACCGGTTTCGGCCGCGATCCGTGACAGGTGAACGACCACTGCGTCAGGCCCCGTGGGAAAGAAATCGGGCGGCCAGATCATCAGCCGCGTCGCACCGGCCTGCGCCGCATCGGCGGCCAGTCTGACGGCAAGCTCTGTTCCCGGCGCAGAGGTGTTCATCACCACCGGAACCGCGCCCGCGACCTGGTCCGCCACCCTGCGCAGCATGTCGATACGCTCGGTTGGCGTCAGCTTGAAGATCTCGCTGCCGATGGCAATGCCAAGACCATGGACACCGGCGTTCAGAACCATGTCCACCTGCCTGTGCAGGCTGGCATGGTCGATTGTCTCGTCCGCGTGGAACGGTGTCAGGAGGATCGGGACAATACCCGTAATGCCGGTCATCGTGTCATCTCCCCTGTCCGGTTTCAGATCCGAGGTCGAAAACCTCCTTGAGTTCGGTGCGGCAGGGGCGCCCCGTGGCATCGGTCAACATGAGCGGCGCCATGCTCTGCCACCATTTCGCGGTCACTGCGCTGGGCTGTGCATCCGCGTCGGGAAAAGGCTGCGAACGTTCCTGCAGGGCGAAAACCGTCAGGCCAGACCGGAAAAGGTGAAACCGGCAGATCCCATCGACAACCATCTGTTCCGCCAATTCCGGCCAGATGGCGGCATGGGCGGCGTCATACGCGTCTTCCGCCCCTTCCCTGAGCTGCATTGTCCAGGCGCGGCGATAGACGGTCATGCCGCCACCCGATTGTCATCGATGTAGTCCCAGATCGGCGCATATCCGAGCCCGGGGCCATCCGGCAGGGCAACACATCCGTCGCTGTCCATCGGATCGCAGTTCCGTTCCAGATAGGGATGCGGCGCGTCATAATCGACACCGGGGGCAAGCAGACCCTTTTCGTACCACTCGCTCGTGTCTTCGGATGTACCGCCCATGACCTGCAGATTGCCCCAGCCCGCCATGTGGATCTCGCAGCGCTGGCCATAGGCTTCGCAGACGATGGCGGTTTTCCGGCAGCCAGTGATGCCGCCCCGCCGGATGTCCATCCGGCTCATGTCCGACGCGCCTTGCAAAATCCACTCGGCGCGGGTGAACACGCCACCTGCCGCGATCTCGGGGGCAAGGATCGGGATCGACAATTCCCGGCACAGGCGGCGGTAACTCTCGACCCGGTATTCCGGCATCGGGTGCTCGAACCAGTAGAAATCACGCCGTTCAAGCTCGCGCCCGACCTTAATGGTTTCTTCGATCGTGTGATAGGTGCCCCAGACATCGTACATCAGCACCATGTCGGGCCCAACGGCGTCGCGAACCATGTTGATCGTTTCGATATCGGCGCGGATGTTGGACGGCCGGCCATTGGTCGGCTGGCCCGTGTCGGGATTCCAGAAATAATGCGGATGGATCTTGTAGGCGCGGTAACCCTCGGCCTGACAGGCAAGCGCGTGTTCGGCATAGACCCGTGGCTGGCCGATATTCGGATAGGTCGAGGCATAGGCCGGCACCTTGTCGCGCGCCCCGCCCATCAGTTTATAGACAGGCAGGTTGGCATGCCGCCCTGCAAGATCCCAAAGCGCGCAGTCAATCACGCTCTGTGCGACTTCGGGGATATTGCGGACCCACATCCACTTCCAGATCAGTTCCCGGTCGAACGGGTCCGCGCCAAGGATCATGTCGCGCACCTGTCCTTCGATGAGGCGCTGTTCGTCGGGGGTCATGCCATCCTGATCGCCGTGCTTGCCGCCGCCGAAAAAGTACCCCGTCAGGCCTTCGTCCGTGTCGATGCAGGTGACGGTCTGAATGACCTCGGCCCCGGGTTTCAGGCGGGCATGTCCGATATCCCACCGGTCGGCATGGGTGCGGAAGCGGATGACCCTGACGTCGGCGATCCTCATTCCGTCACCGTTCCTGCCCAAGACGGGCTTCGCTCTCGGGGTCAAAGCAATGCACCTTGCCGTCCTCGACACTCAGGTGAACGGCATCCCCCGGCGACACGCGGATCCGGTCGCGGGTGGTCAGGACAAGCGTCTCCTGCCCCGCGCGAAGGGTCAGCTGGGTTTCCGCGCCTGTGGGTTCGACCAGAACCACCGTCGCCGGAATGCCTGTCTCGGACAGGCGCAGATGCTCGGGGCGGAAACCCGCAATGATGCTCTGCCCGACAGACAATCCGGGATGCGTTGGTCCTAAAGGCGCACCGTCACCGGTCAGAACCCCGGTTTCAGTAACGGTGGCACGCACGAGGTTCATCGCCGGTGACCCGATAAAGCCGGCAACGAAAACGCTGGCCGGATGGTCGTAAAGCTCAAGCGGTGTTCCGATTTGCTCCACATGGCCGCCGCGCATGACGACGATCTTGTCGGCCATCGTCATCGCTTCGATCTGGTCATGCGTGACATAGATCGTGGTCGTCTTCAGACGCTGATGAAGCTCCTTGATCTCGGAACGCATCTGCACCCGCAGTTTTGCATCAAGGTTCGACAGCGGTTCATCGAACAGAAAGACCTTCGGGTCGCGGACGATGGCACGCCCCATGGCGACGCGCTGGCGCTGACCGCCGGATAACTGGCGCGGATACCGTTCAAGCAGGGGCGTCAGATCAAGGATCTCGGCCGCGGCGCGCACCTTGCGGTCTTGCTCGTCCTTCGGAACCTTCGCCAGCCGCAACGAAAACGCCATGTTCTGCGACACGTTCATGTGCGGATATAGCGCGTAGTTCTGGAACACCATTGCGATGTCGCGCTCTTTCGGCTGCAGCGTGTTGATGACCGTGTCATCCAGCACGATCTCGCCCCCGCTGATGGTCTCCAGCCCGGCAATCGACCGCAGCAACGTGGACTTTCCACATCCCGAAGGCCCGACAAGCACGGTGAACTCTCCATCGGCGATATCAAGATCGATGCCATGCAGGACTTCGACCGCGCCGTAGGATTTGCGAATGTTTCTGAGTGCGACGGATCCCATGGCTCAAGTCCCTTGCGGCGCGAGGTTGGTGAAAGACGCAGCGACGAAATCGGGCGGCACATGGCCCGATCCGCTGCCCGCGACGGCTACGGTGCCGTCGGCAATGACGGGCCGGTCGCCCATCAGTTCGTAAAGCGGTGACACAGCTCCACGGTCAACGAACTCGACCAGTGGATCGGTTTGACGCGCAGCCGCAATGGCCAGCGCCCAAGGCTGTTCGCAGGTGTTGTGAAGGATCACCGGAACGCCCGCGTCTTCGGCCATATCCAGAATGCGCAGCGCTTCGGTCACACCTCCGGCCCAGGCGACATCGGGTTGCAGAATGCCCGGCAGTCCATAATGCAGCAATTCGGCGCAATCGGCGCGGGAAAACGCAAAATTACCCAGCGCGAGCGGCAGATCGGGGTCCAATTCGTGCCGCAGCTTGATCATCCCGTCCATATCGTTCGGGGGGAGCGGATCTTCGATCCACGCAAGCGGCAGATGGCGGGCCGCCTCCGCAAAACGCAGGGTGTAATCGGCGTCCCATGCCATGAACGCATCAATCATCACCGGGGTCCCCGGCCCGGCCGCGTCCGAAAACCGGCGCAGCAGGTCGACATTCGCCTGCAACCCCTCATCGCCCGCCTCGGGACCATAAGGCGCGGCTGCCTTGAGCCCATGCGGCTTGCAGGCCAGGCCTGACACAGGGTCCGACGTGGTGACATAGACCGGCAGGCTGTCGCGCTTGGCTCCACCCAGCACGGCGACCAGAGGTTGCCCGGCGCTGCGTGCCCGCACATCCCAGAGCGCGATATCGATGGCGGCAACGGCCATCATCGCGAACCCCGAACGGTCGTTCGGCAAAAGCGCAGCCGCCATCTGATCCCAAAGCGTTTCGATCTGGTCTGCATCTTCACCCACAAGCAGCCGGGCCAGATGCATGTTGACGATCATCTCCACGATCTCACCGCCATTGGTGCAGGACCAGCCAACACACCCATCTTCGGTGTCTATGCGGACAAATGCTTTCTTGGTGGGCCACATCCAACTGGCCCGTTGTTCGGCAAAGCGGGGAAAGCGGGACATGGGCGATGCAACGCGCGTCGTCTGCAAGGCCTGCTTCTGAAAGCCGACATCGACGGCGCGCGCGGTGACTCCGGTGATCTTCATCCCTTCACAGCCCCTGCCAACAGGCCGCGCGTGAAATAGCGTTGCCCAAAGAAGAAGACGAGCATGATGGGCAGGGCCACAATCGTCGCGGCAGCGCCCACGAACTGGAATTCGAGTGTGAAAAGCTCCACGAAGCTGGCCAACCCGATGGTCACCGTCTTGTTCTCGTTCGATTCCAGCAGGATCGAGGCGAACGCGAATTCCGACCAGGCCCCGACAAAGTGCCACATCGCGGCAGTGATAAGGGCAGGCGTTGCCAGCGGCAGGACCACAAGAACCATGCTCTGCAGCCGGGTTGCCCCATCCATCATCGCGCTTTCCTCCAACTCGCGCGGGATCTCACGCAGGGACGAGGCGATGATCCATGTCGCGAATGGCAAGCCGAAGGCGCTGTATAGCAGCACAAGACCGATCAGGCTGTCCTGCAACCCCAGCATGTTCATCAGGCGATAGGTGGGCAGCAGCAGCGCCGCCCCCTGAAACATCCGGCTGATCAGCAAACCGCCAAGGATCAGGTCGCGTCCGGGAAAATTCAGCCGCGCAAAGGCATAGCCTGCAAGCGTCCCGAAAAAGACCACCAGGATGGTGGAGGTCACGGCCACGAAAAAGCTGTTGCTGATCAAACGCGGCCAGTCCAGCAGTTGGCCCTTTTGATGCGTGGGCGAAAAAAGGGCGGTATAGGCATCGAGCGTCGGCGACTCCGGCCAGAACGCGACCGGCAGGCGGGCCAGTTCGGCCTGCGTCTTGAACGACGCAAGGAAAAGCCAGAAGACCGGAAATAGCACATAGATCGCGATGACCGTGCCGATCAGGCTCAGCCCGATCCAGTACCATGTGCGCGGTGTCTCGTTCATTGCGCGCCCTCCGACGCCCAGGAACGGCGGTTGATGTAGAGGTAAAGCGCGACAATCGTTGCCAGCATCACCAGGTTGACCACCGACATGGCCGAGGCGACACCCCAATTGAAGAACTCAAAGCTCTGCTGATAGATATAGGTCGCCATGATCTGGCTGGCATTGGCCGGGCCGCCCCCGGTCATGATCCAGGGCAGGGCAAATTCGGCCGTGATCCAGATCATCGAAATCACCGTGACCGCCGTCAGCGAAAACGCAATGTTCGGCAAAACGACAAAGCGGAACCGTTCAAACGCTGTCGCCCCGTCCATACGCGCCGCTTCGAGTTGATCGTCGGGCACAGACCGGATCGCGGCACACAGGATCAGCGCAACAAGCGGCATCTTGCGCCAGATCAGCACCACCACGAGCGTCCACATCACCAGGTCCGGGTCCCCCAGGAACGAGATGGTTTCTTCTGTCATGCCGGTCGAGGACAGCGTCTGCCCGATGATGCCGACCTGCCCGTGCAGCATCCATTTCCAGGCCATCGCGGTCACCACGTCCGGCAACACCCAGGGCAGCAGGATCAGCGCGCGCAGCCATGTTGTCATGCGGCTGTCGACGGCAAGGAAGGTGCCAACGCCAAGGCCCACGGCCACGCAAAGGATCGTGCCGCCAATGATCCAGATCGCCGTATTCTTCATGACGGTCCAGAACACCGGATCGGCGGCAAGCGCGCGGAAATTGTCCAGCGTGCCAAACCCGCGCTCCTGCCCCATCACGACCTGTGTGAGGCTGAGCGTGGCAACATTGTAAGTGGGCCCGACGACGAACGCGAGAACGGCCGCCACTACAGGCAATATCATGAAATACGCCAGAAGGCGGTCGTTCTGCATGGTCGTCGGGCCTCTCGGGAGGTTTGTATCAGCCGCGGATCAGGTCGATCTGGGCCTGGGCTGCGGCGGTCGCATCGTCCAGCGCCTGTTGCGGCGTCTTGGTGCCAAGCACCGCTTCCTGCAAGGCCGTTCCCAGCGCGGACTCGATTGCCGAAACACCGATGAAACGCGGCATGGGGGCCGCCCCTTCGAACAGCGTCCCGGCATTGTACGCTTCGACCCAGTTCGGCCAGACCTCTGCCAATTCGGCATTGTCCCACGCGGCCTTGCCCGCCGGGATGCGTGCCACCTCGGGTTGCCCGCCCCAAATCTCCAGTTGCTCGTTCTGCGACCAGAAATCGAGGTATTCGACCGCCGCTTCGGGGTTTTCGGCCCGGGACGACACCATGAGAATGGCCGTCGGGTCCATGATCGCGTTGACGGGTGCAAAGCTGCCCGATGGTGCGTCGGGACGCGGGAAGGGGACGCCGGTCCAGCGCACATCTTCGTTGACGCCCCATGGTGTGTTCAGCCACGACAGGCCAATCCACATGGCCGTCCGGCCCTGCCCGAACAACTGTGCCGTATCGCGGAAGAAGGTTTCGGTCAGCGATGTCGCCGCCGGGGTGGAGCCATCCGCGATGAGGTCGACATAGAGTTGCAGCGCATCCACGACACCTGCGTCGTTCAGCGTGACAGTGCCGGTCTCCTCGTCAAAGATGCGCCCGCCATTGGCATAGGCGATCCCCTCGAAGATGTTGATATCGACCGGGGCCGTCGTTGCCGGAAAGGCGATGCCGGGCCGGTCGGGCTTGGTCATGGCCTTGGCGTATTCGCGCAATTCCGACCAGGTCGCGGGCGGACGGTCGAACCCCGCCTCCTCGAGCGCGTCAAGGTTGACGGCCAGGAAACTTGCCATGTCGACATAGGTCGGCAGGCCGTAAAGTTTGCCCTCATGCATGCCAGAGGCCATCACTTCGGGCACAAGTCTGTCTTTCCAGCCCGCGATCTTGTCGCTGGCAATCTCGTCAAGCGGCTGGATCATCTCGAAACCGGCGAATTCGGGAATGTCCTGTCCGAACGCAATGATGACGTCCGCAAGGCGGCGGGTCTGAAAGCCGGCAAGGATCTTCTGCCGCCGAATCTGGCCATTGAAATAGGAATAATTCAGCCCGATATCCGGGTGCGCCGCAGCGAAGGCGTCATTGCGCAGCGCCCATTGTTCGACCTCGGTCGGGGTGCCGCCGAATTTCCAGACAGACACGTCGCCCGACGCGGCATGTGCGGCCTTGAACGGTGCCAGAGACACGGCGCCCGCGGCGGCGGTCGTGTTCAGGAATGTGCGCCGGCTGATTGAATGTTTCATGTATTCCTCCCTGATGAATCAGAGCTCCACACTCTGATCAAAGCGAATGATATGCGTATATCATTTCATATTGACGGACCGTATGGCCAATGATACTCGTATGTCAATTACATTTTTGATCTCATGGGAACCTGGGGTATCCCCATGTTCAAAAGGGATGTCGCAGACAATCGGGAGGGCGCTTTGAGTGGCGATGGAGATGAAGAAGAAGGTGACGCTCAAGGATGTCTCCAAGGCTGCGGGCCTGTCCCTGATCACGGTCTCCCGGGCTCTGCGCCAGCCTGAAACGGTTCACGCCGACACGCGGGAGCGGATACAAAAAACCATCGCAGAGCTTGGCTACGTGCCAAACCTTGCCGCGCGGTCGCTGGTGTCCAAGAGATCCGACATGATCGGGGTCGTTGTTCCGATCCTCGCAAGCTCTCTCTTCGCCGATTTCGCCCAAGGCGTGACCGGGGCGCTTGATGCGCATGGTCTTCGCATGTTGCTTGCCGTCAGCAACTGGTCGCCCGAAGCCGAAGAAGAGGCGGTCAGAACCTTTATCGCCCGTCAGGCCGACGCGATCATCCTGACCGGGTTCTCCCACACCGACGCGACCCGCAAGATGCTGGAGCGTTTCGACGGCCCGGTTGTCGAGGCATGGAACGTCTCGGACGACGTCATCGACAGCGCTGTGGGCTTCGACAATTACGCAGCGGCTGCCGAAATGACCCGCTACCTGATCGAAAAGGGCTATCAGAATATCGTGATGGTGGGCGGCGCATCCAGGAACAACGACCAGGCCGCCGACCGGACGCGCGGTTTCGTCGATACCATGCGCGCCGCGGGGCGCGATGTCAGCTCTGAAACGATTGTCGAATTCGACAACCCGGCCACCATCGAAAGCGGGGGGCCGTTGATCAAGTCGCTGCTCGACCGGCCAACACCGCCCGACGCGGCAGTCTTTCTGGCAGAACTTCCCGCCCAGGGCGCAATGCTCTGGTGCCTGTCCAACGGGGTCCGCGTGCCCGAGGATATCGCAATCGCGGGTTTTGGAGACCTCAGCCATTCGGCCCTGCTTCCGGTGCCCATGACAACCGTTCAGATCAGGGGCCGCGCCATTGGTGAGCGTGCTGCCGAAATCGTGTTCGGTCGTCTGCAAGGCAACGACGCGGATCGTTCCGTTCATGATATCGGATACAGCCTCAAGATCAGGAAAAGCACATGACCGACACGCCCGTAACGCCAGCACGCCCGCTCAGGGCCGCGATCATCGGGGCGGGTCACTTTGCCTATCGCATGCATATTCCCGTTCTGGCCGCGCGCTCCGAAGTGGTTCTGGACAGTGTTTGCCGACTTGGGCGCCAGGAACTCGACCTGATACGCGATGAATTCGGTTTTGCGTTCGCAACCGAGAACTGGCGCGATGTGCTGGAGCGCGACATCGACATCGCGGTCATCGCCTCGCCCCATAACCTGCATTACGAACAGGCGCGCGCCTTTCTGGAAAAGGGCTGTCATGTTCTGGTCGAAAAACCAATGTGCCTCGATCCGACCCAGGCATGGGAGCTTGACGCAACCGCCAGGCGGTCCGGCAAGGAACTCCTGGTCGCCTATGGCTGGAACTACAAGCCAGGGCTCGATGCGATCAAGGACATGGTCGCGCAGATCGGAACCATCGAACACGTTGTCTGCCACATGGCGTCTTTCACGCGTTCGATCTTTTCGGGCGGGGGCATACAGCGTTGGAAACATATCGCGATCCAGCCGGATCGAACCACGTGGGAATCGCCGGATTTCGGCGGCGGATTCGCCTATGGTCAGCTGTCGCATGCGCTGGGCATCCTCTACTGGGCGACCGACCTGCGCGCGTCCTCGGTCAAGGCCCTGACCTTCAACGCGCCTTCCACGATCGATCTGCACGACGCCGCTGCAATCCGCTTCACCAACGGGGCCACGGGGGTTCTGTCGGGCAGTTGCGGCGTGCCGGACGGACACGGATTCGAGGTGGACATCCGGCTTTACGGCAGCGCAGGGTCCCTGATCCTTGATATCGAAACCGAACGCCTGATCCTCAAGCTGTCGGGCGGAACGCTCGAAACCAAGACAGTCCCGCCGGGGGCCTGGACCTATAGCTGCGAGGGGCCCGCGAACCGTTTGGTTGACATTGCCCTCGGATTGGGACGCAACGAAAGCCCGGGTGACGTCGGCGCTCGTGCCGTGGAAACGCTTCATGCGCTGCTCGCGTCACAGAACGCAGGCGGCACCCAACACGACATTCACCGAACAGGAAAGGCACTGGCAGAGTGAAGGAATTCGAAAATCAGACGGCGGTCGTCACAGGCGGCGCACAAGGGATTGGCCGCGCAGTGGCAGAGCGGCTGTCAGCCGGGGGTGCGCGGGTCGTGCTTTGGGATCGTGACGGCGATCTGGCCGCGACCACTGCTGAAACGCTGGGAAACGGTGCTTTGGCGCAAGCGGTCGATATTGCCGATTGGGCCAGCGTGGAGGCGGCCACCAAAGCGACGGTCGACGCCGCTGGCCCGGTTGCGATCCTCGTGAACTCTGCCGGGATTGCCGGATCGAACGCGCCGCTGGCCGAATACCCGGTCGATGAATTCAAGGCGATCACCGAGATCAATCTCCTGGGCACCTTTCACGTCAATCGCGCGATCATTCCGTCGATGGTTGCCGAAAGCTACGGCAGGATCGTGAACATCGCCTCCGTCGCGGGCAAAGAGGGAAATCCCAATGCCTCGGCCTATTCCGCCTCAAAGGCCGGTGTCATAGGTCTGACCAAATCGATCGGCAAAGAGCTTGCCCATCTCGACATCGCGGTCAATTGCGTCACGCCCGCAGCGGCCCGCACGCGCATCTTCGACCAGATGAGCCAGGAACACATCGACTACATGCTCTCCAAGATCCCGCGCGGCAGGTTCCTTGAACTGAACGAGGCCGCAGCGATGATCGCCTGGCTGTGCTCGCGCGAAAACAGCTTTACCACCGGGGCGGTCTTCGACCTGTCCGGCGGGCGGGCAACCTATTGACCCGTCCGCAAGGCCGCGTCGCCGCAAGCGTCCAAGACCTCTTGGCCGGGATACCGCTTGTCGATGCACACCACCATTTCTGGCAACTGGACAGGTTCCCCTATCGCTGGCTCGCGCCATCCGCGCCGCCAGCGCGTTTCGGGGACAAGGCCACCATTCGCAGGGATTACCTGCCTGCCGACTACCTCAAGGACATGGGCGGTTTGCCCGTGTCCGCCAGCGTGCATGTACAGGCGAATTGCGGGGCGGACGACCCGGCAGACGAAACCCGGTGGCTTCAGCACCTGTCAGAACGCACGGGCTGGCCCCATGCCGCTGTGGCAGAGGTCGACCTGTCGGCTCCCGATGCCATCGCGCAGGTTGATCGGCATCGCGCCTTGCCGATCCTGCGCGGCATCCGAACACCCGTCGCATGGGATACCGAGGGACGGTGGCGCGTCGCGACGCGACGTGGCGTCTTGTCCGACACCGGTTTCCAGGAGGCCGCGCGGCATCTGGCACGTCACGATCTCTGCCTCGACATGGTGGTTGTCCCCGAACAACTGCCAGAGGTCGGAGCATTTGCAAGCGGCCATCCGGATCTGAAGATCGTCATCAACCATTTCGCAACACTGGAACCATCACGCCCCGGCAACCTCGGCCATTGGCAGGAAGGTCTCCGCATCCTCGCGGACATACCGAATGTCTATCTCAAGCTGTCGGGTCTTTGGACGGTCGACAAGGCATGGCAACCCTCTGCCCTGTCGCCGCATGTCGCCCATGCGCTCAAGACACTTGGCGCGGCACGGATGATGTATGGCTCGAACATGCCGGTCGAAGGTGTCAATTGCCCGGTGACCCGGCAATTCGAAAACCTTGCGACCAGTCTTGCCACGTGCCCGCGTGCAGACCTGGAAGCCCTGTTCAGCGGAACCGCCCGCACGGTCTATCGCATCCGCGCCGAGGAGCCGTCCGTTTAACAGAGCCGGCGCAACCGTGTTGTCCGATCCGGACGCCGGACTGTATTTTTCGCACCCGCGCGGCCCGTGGCACATCACAACCAAAGAGATTTGCCCGTGCGTCGTTTGGGGCCTTTACCTCGCCGCGCATGAAAAGCATGTTTCATGCATGAAAAAAGTGGCTCTCAAATCCTTCATGGCGCGGGTGCGTGCCAGCTTGCCCGATCTGCACCCAAGCGAACGCCGTCTGGCCGAAGCCGTTCTGGATTTTCCGGGCGACATGGCGGGATATTCCGCTTCCGAAATTGCAGAGCTTGCCGGTGTCTCCAACGCGACCGTGTCGCGGTTTGTCCGCAAGATCGGCTATGCATCCTATGATGAGGCGCGCAAGGCCGTGCGCGACGAAAGCCACACCGGCGCCGCGCTCCTTCGCTTTGGCGCAACCGATGGCAACAAGACAAACGCGGTCGCGTCACATCTGGAACAGTCACGTTTCAACCTCGAACAAAGCTTCAAGGAACTGGACGTGGACGTCGTGGATGACCTTGTCACCGCAGTGCAGACCGCGCCACGCGTCTGGGTGGCGGGATTCCGCGCCGGCTATCCCCTTGCCAACTATCTTGCCTGGCAAATCGGGCAGGTGTTGCCGCAAGTCATCCTGATCCCCAGGTCCGGCGAAACCCTTGCCGAGACCGCGGCGACATTTGAAAAAGACGACGTTCTCATCCTTCTGGCCATTCGCCGCGCGCCCAAACTTGCAACGATCCTCGCCGAAACCGCGATCGCGGCGGGCACGCAAACCGCCGTGATCGGGGATATGCCCGCGCTCGAGGCCCTGCCGGTCAAATGGCGTTTCCCATGCGCGACATCGTCGTCAGGGCCACTGCTCAATCACACGGGCGTGCTGGCGGTCTGCAACCTGATTGCCGCCCGTGCCCTTGAACTGTCGGGCGCGAACGGACGCACCCGCCTTGGCCGGATCGAGGATATCCACGACCGGTTTGGTGAACTCTAGACGGTTCCGCCCGCGTCGCACCCTCTTTACCTGGCACAGAAAACCACCTCAGGCCGGTGGCATGCGCTCATTTTTCGGGCAGTCCATGTATGTGGCTTGAGAAATGTTCATTTCTTGATGCATCTTACCTGAAAAGTATTTTTCATGCAGGTACCGCGAATCGAACACGCCTTTTCTTCAAGAGGACTGAACCATGACACGATATTTCCTGACCACGACGGTCGCCGCCCTGTTCCCGTTTGCTGCCGCAGCGGAAGCTGTTCTGCAGATCAACTCATCCTTGCCGGAAGGCTCATTTGCCCACGTCTTCCTCCAGGAATATGAAAAGCGCGTCGAAGCTGCCGCACCAGACGCCATCGACGTGCAGATCTTCATGTCCAATACACTGGGCAAGGAAGAAGACGTGCTGCAGGGCCTCGGGCTGGGTACGCACCACGCGTCGCTGTCGGCTTCCGCTGTCAGCCAGGTGAACACGCGCACCGCGATTTTTGACCTTCCCTACCTGTTCGAAGACCGCGCTGCGGTTCAGGCCTTTGCCGCCAGCCCGGCTGGTGACATGCTGGCCGACGGGTTCGAAGGCACCGGTATGGTCCTCGCCGCAATGTGGGACAACGGTTTCCGCCAGATCACGAACAAGGTCCGCCCCATCGTCACGCCTGCCGATCTCGAAGGCCTGAAAATCCGGACACCGACCAACAAGCAGCGCGTCGAGATGTTCAACACGCTTGGTGCCAATGCAACGCCGCTGTCCTTCGGAGAGGTGTATTCCGCGCTCGATCAGGGCACCATCGACGGACAGGAAAACCCGGCCAACGTGGTCGACACGGCCAAGCTTTACGAAGTTCAGGGCTACATGTCGCTGTCGAACCACGTGTACCTGCCCACCTTCCTCGTCTTCGGAGAGCCGTTCCTCGCCAGCCTTGACCCGGAATTGAAGGAAACCGTCCTCAGCGTGGCAAAGGATGTGGCGCCGTGGACGTTCGAATGGGGTGAAACCACCGACACCGAGACCATCGCCGCGCTTGCCGACAAGCTGGAAATCAACGAAGTCGATTTCGCCGCGTTCCAGGCCGCCGCAGCCCCGCTTTATGAAAGCCCGACATTTGTCGACGTCATCGGCGCCGACATGATCGCAGCGACCAAAACGGCTCTTGGCATCGAGTGATCCATCATGGCGCGTTTGACCAATCTCATCGACATCGGCGACCGTTGGATCACCGCGACGCTTGATGCGCTGGTCATCGCCATGGCGGGATTGCTGCTCCTGCTTCTGAACTGGGCGGTTTTCGCCCGGTTCATCCTGAACGACAGCGTCTCGTGGGGCGAGGAACTGCCCGCCCACGTGCTCGCCTCGCTCACCTTCATCGGCGCGGCCTACCTCACCCGCACGAACGAACATCTCGGCTTTGACGCGGTGCTCCGCATTCTGCCCCCCGCCGTGAAACGTGTCGTCACGCTGGCAAACCTCGTGTTGATGGGCGGCTTTGGCGGGCTCTTGGCGTGGTACGGCGGGATCGCCGCGCTCAGCTTTGCGGGCCGCACGCTCATTTCCATCGACCTGCCGATGATCCTGTTTCGCGGCACCATGGCGATTGGCGGTGTGCTGATCCTGCTGTTCTGCGCAGTGCGCATCGCCGGCATTGCAACGGGTCGCATCAATCCTGATGACCTCTTACCTGAAAGTGACGCCTGATGTTCCTTGATCCCGGCTGGATCATCCTGATCCTCCTTGTCACGCTTCTTGTCGCGGGCCTGCCCATCGCGTTTGTCCTGGGGGTCACTGCCGCGACGATGATCCTTCTCGATCCGGCCGTGATGCCACAGATCATGGGGTTGATCCCGTTTGGCGGTGCTAACAACTACCTGCTGGTCGCAGCCCTCCTCTTCATGATCGCGGGCGAAATCATGAACCAGGGCCGCATCGCGGAAAAGCTCATCGCCTTCGCCTCTTCGCTGGTCGGCCACATCCGGGGTGGGCTTGCCCATGTCAATATCCTGACCTCGCTCTTCTTTTCCGAGATTTCCGGCACGGCCACCTCCGACGCCGCCGCGATCGGGTCGGTCATGATCCCGCAAATGCGCAAGCGCGGTTACCCGGCCGCCTTTGCCGCCGCTGTCACGTCAACCTCTGCCACCATGGCGATCATCGTGCCGCCGTCGCTGAACCTGATCCTTTACGCCTATGTCGCCAATACCTCTATCGCGGAACTTTTCGCGGCGGGCATCGTGCCGGGCCTGCTGGTCTGCGCGCTGCTGATGGGCACAACCTACATGCTGGCGGTCAAGCGCGACTATCCGACCGAAGGCGAATTCTCGGTTCGCCGGGTCGCCGAGACGGGCAAAGACGCCCTCATTCCGCTGACCTTGCCGGTGCTGGTGCTGGTTGGCATCCTCGGCGGCATCTTCACCGCGACCGAGGCAGGCGCCATCGCCGCATTCTGGTCCATCGTGCTGGCGGCGGTCTTCTATCGCACGGTGCGTCTTGGGACGCTGATCGACACCTTGCGGATCGCGGGCAAACGCTCGGCCATGCTGATGTTCATCGTCGCCACCTCCACGCTGCTTGGCTGGTACCTGACCAACCAGCGTATCCCGCAGGACATCGCACAGGCCATCCTCGGCATCTCTGACAACTACTGGGTCGTTCTGGCCGCCATCAATATCTTCTTCCTGCTGGCGGGCACCATCATCCACGGGACGCCCGCCATCCTGATGCTGGTTCCGATCTTTCTGCCGCTGGCAGATCAGCTTGGCATCGACCGCGTGCATTTCGGACTGATCCTGACCATCAATCTGGGCATCGGGCAACAGACCCCTCCGGTGGCATCGGTCGTGCTGATCACCTGTGCCATCGCAAAGATATCCATCGCGAAAATCATTCCCTCCATGCTGTGGTTCATCG
>CAYZAD010000037.1:0-18448 GCA_964476315.1 uncultured Rhodobacterales bacterium | reverse complement strand
AGGGTTTTGCAAATCAGGTCACCCAGCAGCCGAAACTCCTTTTCACGCGACGTGCCTTTGCGCCAGACCATCCCGATGGTGCGCGATGGGGCCGTCCCCCGGAAAGGGCGCGCGACGACGATGTCCTGATGCGCGACCTCGGAATGCACGTAGAGCGCTGGCATGAGCGAAACCCCCATGCCCGTCGCCACCATCTGGCGCAACGTGTCGAGGCTCGTGCCTTCGTAGTCGTGTGACAACTCGACCCCGTAATCGTCCGAAATCTTGCGCACCAACTCATAAAGCTTGTGCCCCTGCTCCAGAGACAGGATCGTTTCCCCCCGCAGCATCCCCGGATCGATTTCCGTTTCCCGCGCCAAGCGGTGATCGGACGGAACAACAACCTGAATCGGTTCGCGAAACAGGGACAGCGTTTCCAGATCGGCGCGGGAGACCGGGAGCGGAAAGAACAACAGATCAATCGCGCCTTCCTCCAAGCTGTTCAGAAGACTGTCGGGCAGCCCCTCCCGGATATACAAACCCAGCTTGGGATACTTGGCGTGCAGATCCGGGATCACCAGCGGCAGGAAATACGATCCGACCGTTTGCACCACGCCGATGCGGATGACCGATTCCAGCACGCTCTGACGGGATTTCGCGATGGAGTGGATCTCCTGCACTTCCCGCAAGATGCGGCGGCCCCGTTCTGCGATGTCCCTGCCCGTGGGTGTCATGATGACCTTGGACCGGCTGCGTTCGACCAAAGCCGTACCAAGACGCACTTCGAGATCTTTCACCTGGGCGCTCAGAGTCGGCTGCGTGACATTGCACGCTTCGGCCGCACGACGGAAATGAAGGTGGTCGGACAGCGCCACCAGATATCGCAATTGCTGAATCGTCGGCATGACCGGCCTTTTGATAGATGTTGCCTATCAAAACTACCCGCGATTTCGATTTGGTCAATGATGACTGCGACCCTATGTCATCGCAGGGTGAGGGAGTGAACGCGATGAAGCGGTTCAAAAATATCCTGTTCGTCGCAAACGAACAGAGCGCCTATGAGCAGGCAATGGACCGACTGACCTGGTTGTCGCGGGAAAACGGCGCGCGTGTCACGCTTGTCAGTACGATCGACACCGGCGGATCACCCGATCTGTCCCGCGCCTTTTCCAAGGTGCCCGGTTTGAACGCGAAGGAAATCGAACAGACGATCCTCAAGGTCCATCAAAGCAAACTCGATGAACAGGCAGACCGCCTGCGCAAGCAGGGCGTCACGATCGACACGAAGCTGTTGGTTGGAACGCCATTCATCGAAGTGATCAGGCAGGTTCTGCGCGCCGGGCATGACCTTGTGATCAAGGGCGCACACCGATCCGCCGGAAATGCGTTCTTTCCGGGCGAAGACATGCATCTTCTGCGCAAATGCCCCTGCCCTGTCTGGATTCTCAATTCCGCCTCAGACCCCAAGTCAAAGCGCATTCTTGTCGCTGTTGACCCCGATTTCGATGATGAAACGCGCACCGACCTGAACCGGATGATCATGGACCTTGCGACATCTCTTGCGCGCCAGGACGGTGCAAAGCTGGATGTCGTCAATGCATGGCGGTTGCAGGAAGAGGCAGCGCTGCGTCACGGCCTTGCAAAGATACCCGAACTGAACGTCAATCGCATGGTCGAAAAAGAACGCAGCGACAGCGAAATGCGCTTGCAGCGTCTGGTCGCTGAATTCTCGGAATTTACAGACATCATGCGCGTTCTGCACATCAAGGGCATGGCAGCGGATGTCATCCCCGAGCATGCGAAAGCCGAAAGCATCGATACGATCATCATGGGCACGCTGGCACGGACCGGTGTCGCCGGGCTTTTCATCGGCAACACTGCCGAGACCATCCTGAACCACGTGACCTGCTCTGTCCTGACGGTCAAGGCACGGGGATTCGTTTCGCCGGTTGAACTAGAAGGAGCGCCCCTCTGATGGCTGCTGATACCTCTTCGGACGGACGCGGAAACGGCATCAGCGGGGTCATCCCCGTCCTGTTTGCCGCAGCGCTTTTCGCGTATTTCATTTCGCTGGTGCCGACGATTGCCGATCTCGAGGCCATCCGCTGGTCCGTGCCGTGGATCCCGTCTCTGGGCATCGAGTTCGCGTTCCTTGTTGACGGGCTCAGCCTCACGTTTTCGCTTCTGATCTCGGGCATTGGCACGCTCGTTCTGCTGTATTCCAACACGTATCTTGCAGGACACCCGCAATACGACCGGTTCTCGATGTTTCTCACGGCATTCATGGTGTCGATGCTGGGGCTTGTGCTGGCCGACGACTTGATCGTGCTCTTTGTCTTTTGGGAACTGACGACGCTCACCTCTTACATGCTGATCGGATTCTCGCATGAGGCCGAGAAAAGCCGTCGCAACGCGCTTCAGGCGTTGTTCGTGACAGGTGCGGGCGGATTGGCCTTTCTGGCCGGCCTCATCCTGCTGGCGGCCGTCGCCGGAACAACAAGCATTTCAGGGCTGCTCACGATGGGGGATGAGCTGAAGGCGCATGCGATGTACCTGCCCATCCTGATCCTGCTGCTGGCCGGGGCATTCACCAAATCCGCACAGGTGCCATTTCATTTCTGGTTGCCCAACGCGATGGCCGCCCCAACCCCGGTGAGCGCATTTCTGCATTCCGCGACCATGGTCAAGGCGGGTGTCTATGTGATGGCGCGCATCCATCCCGCGTTTTCCGGCACGGACGTGTGGCTTTGGACACTGACCATCCTGGGCGCGGTCACCGCCGTCTTCGCCAGCCTGCTGGCCCTGCGCCAAACCGACCTCAAGCAAGCGCTGGCATATACAACGCTGATGGCGCTTGGCACCTTGACGTTGTTTCTCGGACAGGAATCCGGCTATGCGATGACCGCCTTCGCGACCTTTCTGATCGTGCATTCGCTGTACAAAGCGGCCTTGTTTCTTGTGGTCGGCTGCATCGACAAGTCGACCGGAACGCGGGAAACCGACCAACTGGGCGGTCTTGGGCGGTTGATGCCCGTCACAGCCTTTGCCGCCGCTTTGGCCGCGATGTCCATGGCCGGTTTTCCGCCGTTCCTCGGGTTCATCGGCAAGGAATTGAAATACGCCGGCGCTATCGCGGTGGCGTCCGAACCTCTGTTCGTGGCGGGCGCGGCTCTGTTGGCCAATTCGCTGATGCTGGCCGTGGCGGGCGTGGTCGCATTCCGCCCCTTCTGGCAAGGCACGCCCCTTTCAACGCAGTCCCCGAAAGAAGCGCCGTGGCAGATGCTGATGGGGCCGGTGGTGCTTGCCATTCTTGGTACGGTATTCGGCATCTACCCCGATCTTTTGCAAGTGGCGTTGATCAACCCGACGGTTCTGTCCCTGACCGGACAGGTCGAGGAAGCCAAGGAACTGAAACTGTGGGCCGGGATCAACATCCCGCTTTTCCTGAGCATCGCGACCTTTGTGATCGGTCTTGCGATTTACGCCGCGCATGTCCGCATCCGCGCGATGCTGGACCGTGGGTTCAATGCCATCCCGAACCTCGACATCAAGTGGGATGGGTTCCTGAACGGGCTCAAGGCGCTGGCTGCTTGGCAAACACGGCTTGTCCAGAACGGCAAGTTGTCAAGCTACCTGTTCGGAACATTCCTGACCATCGCGGCAGGTGTCATCCTGACGCTGATCTATACGGGCATTCCCGCCTTCACGGTCGATCTTTCGGATGTCGAATGGAAACACACGTCCATTGCGCTCCTGATCGCGGCGGGTGCGGTGCTGACCCTCGTGACAAGTTCCCGCATCGCGGCGATTGCGGCACTGGGTGTGGTCGGTATCGGCATCGCCCTCATATTCATCGTGTTCAGCGCACCTGACGTTGCGATCACGCAATTGCTGGTGGAAACCCTGATCGTCGTGCTGGTCGCTGTGGTCATGCTGCGGCTGCCGTCTTTGCCCAAACCCAGTTTCAACGCCAGCCATGCCGCGTTGTCTGTCGCCGTTGGCGGTGCCGTGACCTTGATGCTTGTGGCGGTTGTGTCCTCGCCATTGGACCTGCGTTTGACCGAGTATTTCGAGGTCACGAGTTGGCCCGAAGCCTATGGCAGAAACATCGTCAACGTCATCCTCGTGGACTTCCGCGCGCTCGACACCTTTGGCGAGATCGCGGTGGTCGTCATCGCGGCGCTGTCGGCTTACGCGCTTTTGCGCACAACCCGCAAAGGAGGTGAGCAATGAATTCCGTCATCCTGCGTGCCGGGACGTCCTATCTGGCGGGCCTGCTGTTGGTCTTCTCGGTTTACATGATGCTTCGGGGGCATAACGAGCCGGGCGGCGGGTTCATCGGCGGGCTGACCGGCGCCACGGGATTTGTCCTTTACGCCATCGGGTGCAGCGTAAGCGAGGCCCGAAATGCGCTGCGCGTCCTGCCTCAAACAATCGCGATATGGGGTTTGCTCATCGCGCTGTCGGCAGGTCTTTTCGCGGCAGTCTTCGGCGATGCGCTCTTCACCGGTCAGTGGTTGTTCATTGGGGCAACCGAAGAGGACAAAGGGCTTCCCCTGTCATCCGTTCTGGTGTTCGACATCGGGGTGTATCTCGTGGTTTTCGGCTCTGTGCTGACCCTGGTGTTCGCCATGGAGGAGGAAATCTGATGGAGGTCCTCTTTGCCATCACCATCGGCGTGCTTGTGGCATGTTCGGTCTACCTGATGCTGTCGAACCACCTTTTGCGGTTCATCTTCGGACTGGTCCTGATCTCGAACGCGGCCAACCTGACGATCTTTGTGGGCGGGCGCCTGACCGATGGCGCGCCCCCCCTGATCCCGGAAGGGGCCGACGCACCAACGATCGCGGCCAACGCACTGCCACAGGCCCTTGTGCTGACAGCCATCGTGATCGGTTTCGGCCTGTTCGCCTTTGCGATTGTCCTGGTGTTTCGCGCCTGGACCTCGCTGAATTCCCTGACACCCGACGAGATGCGTCTCGCCGAACCTGAAGAGGCGCATAAGTGAGCTGGCTTCTAGCACTTCCCATTGCGATCCCGTTCCTGACTGCGGTCGCAACCTTCCTGACACGGGACATGCCAGCAGGCAGATGGATTTCGGTTGTGGGATCCGGCATCCTGCTGATTGCGTCGCTTGTTCTCATGAACACGGTCCTGCGCGAAGGCGTGGTGGCGGGCCAGATGGGCGGCTGGGCGGCCCCGTTCGGCATCACCCTGGTTGCGGACCTGTTGTCGGCAGTGATGGTTCTGATTACAGCCATCGTCGCCGTTGCCGTATCCATCTATGCCCTTGCCGACATCGACGAGAGGATGGAGCGGCTGGGCTATCATGCCCTGTTCAACATGCTGATTGCAGGTGTCGTTGGCGCGTTCGTGACGGGCGACCTCTTCAACCTGTATGTCTGGTTCGAGGTCATGCTGATCGCGTCCTTCGGGCTTCTCGTGCTTGGCGGGCGTCCGGACCAGATTGACGGTGGCGTCAAATACGTGGCGCTGAACCTGGTGTCGACCATCATGTTCCTGACCGGGATCGGCCTGCTTTACGGCATGACCGGCACGCTCAACATGGCGGACCTTGCCAGTGCCGTCGACGGGGCGGATCAACGGTTGCTCACCGTGGTCGCGGTTTTGTTCATGATCGCGTTCGGAGTGAAAGCAGCGGTCTTCCCGCTCTTCTTCTGGCTCCCCGCGTCGTATCACACACCTGCATTCGCTGTGTCTGCGGTGTTTGCAGGTCTGCTGACCAAGGTGGGCGTGTACGCCCTGCTGCGCATGTTCACGCTGGTCTTCGACCATGACACGGCCTTCACGCACACCATCCTGCTGTGGGTTGCGGGCTTTACGATGGTGGTCGGCGTTCTGGGGGCTGCGGCGCAAAGCGACATGCGCAAGATCCTGTCGTTCCACATCGTGAGCCAGATTGGCTACATGATCCTTGGCCTCGCGCTTCTGACGCCCTTGGCCATCGTTGGCGCGGTGTTTTACCTGGTGCACCACATCGTGGTCAAAGCGAACCTGTTCCTGATCGCGGGCGTGGCCCAGCGCATCGCAGGCGGGACGGAACTGACCCGCATCGGCGGCCTTTACAAATCCGCGCCTTTGCTGGCCGTTCTTTTCGTCGTGCCCGCGTTCTCACTAGCCGGGTTCCCGCCCCTGTCGGGTTTCTGGGCCAAGTTCCTGTTGGTCAAGGCGGCGCTTGACGTGCAGGGCTGGATCATTGCCGCAATCGCGCTCGCGGTCGGGCTGCTGACCATCTATTCAATGACCAAAATCTGGGCACAGGCGTTCTGGGAACCGCATCCCGACGGCGTCGAACCCAAGCTTTCGTCGCTGTCTGACCGCGACCGCGCTGCGTTTCTTGTTCCCATCGCGGGTCTTGCCGTTCTGACCGTGATCATCGGTGTGATGCCCGAACCATTCGTGCAGTTCGCAGAGGCGTCCGCTGCACAGCTTTTGGATCCCACCGCCTACATCACCGCCGTCTTGGGAGAGCAGCCATGAACACGTTTGGACTGAACGTCATGCTTGCCGTGGCCTGGGTGGCCTTTACCGGCACCGTGTCGCTGTCGAGCCTCTTTGTCGGCTTCGTCATCGGCTATGCAGCGCTTTGGCTCATCCAGCCCCTGATCGGGACAACGACCTATTTCCAACGCGTCACCGCCTGGATCAAGTTGATCATCATGTTCCACTATGAACTGGTCGTATCCAGCATTGCGGTGGCGGTGGATGTCTTGACACCGAAACACCGCGCAAGGCCGGCGATCATCGAGATGCCTCTGGATGTCAAATCCGACGCGGGCATCCTGCTGGTGACGAACCTGATTTCGCTGACACCCGGCACCCTGAGCCTTGACGTGAGCGAAGACCGGAAAACGCTTTTGATCCACGCGATGTTCGCGGATGACATTGATGCCTTGCGAAAGAGCCTCAAGAACGGAATGGAGCGTTGGGTGATTGATGCCGTGGAGGGCCGATAATGGACGGATTTCTAGACCTGAGCCTTGAGATCGGCTTCATGAGCGTGGTTTTGTCCGTCGTTCTGGCCTTCATCCGCATGGTCAAGGGGCCGAGCCTTCAGGATCGTGTTGTGGCGCTCGATTTCATGACAGTTGCGATTGTTGCCTTCTGCGGGCTTGCCGCCGTGCGATACGGCACAGCTGCATTCCTGGACGTGGCACTGGTGCTGGCCCTGGTCGGGTTTCTTGCCACCGTGGCGCTGGCCCGCTTTGCAGAACGGAATTCAATGCGCAGCCGGGAGGATCGGACCAATGATTGACGTGATTGCAGGCAGTCTGATCATTCTGGGCGGGATATTTGCCTTTATCGGGGCGCTGGGGCTGCTGCGGATGCCGGATGTGCTGATCCGCATGCATGCCTCGACCAAGATCGGCACGCTGTCGACAGGTCTGATCCTGGCAGGATGTGCGGTGGTTTTCGGAAGCTCTGAAATCGTCATCCGCGTTGTTGCGATCGTGCTCTTCATTCTCCTGACGGCACCGATCGGGGCACACATGATGGGGCGGTCCGTCGTATCCACCGGTGTCCCCCTTTGGAAGAACGAAGAGTTCGAAAAGGAAAAACTTGAGAAGGCTTTGATCGAAGATCACCCCGCCGACGACAAAACCTGACCGCCCAAAAAGAAAAGGCCGCTACAAGAGCGGCCCTGTCCCATTCTTCCGGATCACGGCTTAGCCGTTCACGCTGTCTTTCAATGCCTTCGCAATGGTCATCTTGACCACCTTGTCGGCTTCTTTCTTGAACTGCTCACCCGTGGCCGGGTTGCGTACCATGCGTTCTGGACGTTCGCGGCAGTAAATCTTGCCAACACCAGGAAGCGTCACTGCACCACCGGCGGCGACTTCCTTGGTGATGATGCTCGTCACTGCGTCCAACGCCGCGCTTGCAGATTTCTTGTCGCTGCCCATTTCTTCGGCCAAAGCGGCCACAAGCTGGGTCTTTGTCATTGGCTTCGCCATTTCGTGGTCTCCTTCACTGCCCGATCTTGGGCCTCACGGTGAAAAAATAACCGTATATTGGTGCCCAACACAACGGCTGGTGTCATAAAAACAAGGGATTTTCCCCTTTTTCGGCGCTTTTCCACAGGTTTCCAAGCCTGACGCTGGGGAATTCAGCCCAATATGTGGTCCAAAACAGAATCGGTCAAAGAAATGCGGTTTCCTCAAAGCTGCGCAATTTCCGGCTGTGAATGCGTTCCAGAGGCATTTCGCGGAGGTGTTCCATCGCATGGATGCCGATCATCAGATGTCGCGCGACCTGTGTTTTGTAAAAGTCCGATGCCATGCCCGGCAGCTTGAGTTCACCATGAAGCGGCTTGTCGCTGACGCAGAGCAAGGTTCCATAGGGCACCCGAAAGCGAAACCCGTTCGCAGCGATCGTCGCGCTTTCCATATCAAGCGCGATGGCCCGGCTTTGGCTGAGGCGTTGGACCGGACCGTGCTGATCGCGCAGTTCCCAATTGCGATTGTCAACGCTGGCCACGGTCCCTGTGCGCATGATCCGTTTCAGATCATACCCTTCCAATTGGGTTTCTGTGGCAACCGCGCGCTCGAGCGCGATCTGGATTTCAGCCAGTGCCGGCACCGGCACCCAAACCGGCAGATCGTCGTCCAACACGCGATCTTCGCGCAGATAGGCGTGCGCCAACACGAAATCGCCCAGCGATTGTGAACTGCGCAGCCCTGCGCAATGCCCCACCATGAGCCACGCATGGGGCCGCAGCACGGCGATATGATCGGTTGCCGTTTTGGCGTTTGACGGGCCGACCCCGATATTCACCAGCGTGATGCCTGCGCCCCCCTTCCGCTTGAGATGGTATGTCGGCATCTGGGGCATCTTTGTTGCCGGATCAATCGGCGTGTCATGTTGCGTAATTTCGACGTTGCCGGTGCTGACAAAGCTGGTGTAGCCGCTTTCCGGATCGGCCAGTTGCGCGCGCGCATAGGCTTCGAATTCGGCCACGTAAAACTGGTAGTTCGTGAAAAGCACGTGGTTCTGAAAATGCTCGGGGTCGGTGGCCGTGTAATGTGCGAGCCGTGCCAGGGAATAATCGACGCGCTGCGCCGTGAACGGAGCAAGGGGTTCGGCCCCATCCGGCGCAGGGGCCGAGACTCCATTCACGATATCGTCGTTGGTCGTCGCCAAATCCGGCACATCGAAGACATCGCGCAGAATGAACTCTGCCGCCCCCTCTTGGGGTACGGAGATTGCAGCGTCATTTGCGACGGCAAAGTGAACCGGCATCGGGGTGGTCGACATGCCGACCTGTACCGGCACACCGTGGTTGTCCAGCAGCAGACCGATTTGCTGTTCAAGGTAATGGCGAAACAATCCCGGCTGAGTGATCGTTGCGGCATGGGTGCCGGGATGGGCCACGTGGCCAAAGCTCAGGCGGCTGTCCACTTTGGCAAATGTCGTCGTGGTGATCCGCACCTCCGGATAAAAGGCGCGGTAGCGAACGCCCGGATGGCCCTGTTCCATGGCTTTCTGAAAGCACTCACACAAAAAGCGTGCAGAGATGTCATAGAGGCTGCACAACCTGTCGACCGCAGCCTTCGCGTTGTCGAACAACTCTGACGGTGGTGCGTCAGGCGTCTGAATATCGAGATTGATCATGCGGTCTTGCATGCCGGACCTTCCTTGCGTTTCGCCTGCCTGACCGGCAGGTTGACAGGTCCATGACACAGGATCAAGCTGATCCCAGGTGCCTGATGACATGCGGGGAACAATGGACTTTGAAACGGTGAAAGCCGACGTGTTTGGCGCGAGCCTGCGAGGGCTCGGGATCAATATCGTGACACGCAGCGTCGAGGCACTGGCGCATCGGTTGACAGATGTTTTCGGGATGTCTGCACATCGCGTGTCGCAGGATTTCGCGATCATGACCTACGGATCGGACATCTTTCAGTTGCACTCAGACAGCACCTATTCGCAAAATCCGCTTTTGAACCTTCTGCCCGAAAACCCGCCACGCGGTACCGGGATTGAGATCCGCATGTATGACACCGATCCGGATATCGCGTGCGCAAAAGCGGCGGCAGCCGGGTTCACCGTGTTGCAACCCCCGACAGACAAACCCCATGGATTGCGTGAATGCTATCTGCTGTGCCCGGACGGGTATGCGTGGGTTCCATCGAAACCCGTATCGCCCCCCGAAACAGACTGACCCCCGCCAGGTAAAAGGATACCCGATATGAGCGTCACACGGCTTGCCCCAAACATGGACCACTGGGACGAACGCGTCGATCTTGCGGCTGCATTCCGGTGGACGGCCCGCTTGAACTTTCATGAAGCGGTGGCCAATCATTTCAGCCTGTCGATCAATGAGGACGGCACGCGGTTCCTGATGAATCCGAACCAGATGCACTTTGCCCGGATCAAGGCGAGTGACCTGCTTGTCATCGACGCGAACGACCCCGATACGCTCAACGGCCCCAACGCGCCGGATCCGACAGCATGGGGTTTGCATGGTGGCTTGCACCGCCACTGCCCGCATGCACGCTGCGCCATGCACGTTCATTCGATCCACGCGACAGTGCTGGCCTGCCTCCAGGACCCGCACCTGCCGCCCATCGACCAGAATTGCGCCACCTTCTTCAACAGGTACGTGATCGACAGCAATTACGGGGGCTTGGCATTTGAAGAGGAAGGCGAACGCTGCGCGCAGCTTTTCACGGACCCGAAACAGAAGGTCATGATCATGGGAAACCACGGGGTGATGATCATAGGTGATACGGTCGCCGATACCTTTAATCGTCTGTACTATTTCGAACGGGCAGCAGAGACATATATCCGCGCGTTGCAGACCGGGCAGCCCCTCAATGTGCTGTCAGACGAGATCGCGGAAAAGACCGCGCAGGAGTTGGAAGACTACCCAGAACAGGGCGACCGGCATCTTGCAGAGCTCAAGGCCATTCTTGATGCGGAAGGATCGGATTACGCCAGCTGAAGGTCCTTGGTGGCGCGCCCTGACAACTGCGTGACAAACTTGCATTTTGTCGCAGAGACACCACTTGTCTGACCATGGAAAAGACACTGCTTTCATTGGGTCACGGATATAGCGCGTCCCATCTGGCCAAGCGACTGGTGCCGCAGGGATGGCGCATTGCGGGCACAACGCGCGACCCCGATAATTTCGACGCCTTGCGCCAGCAAGGCATCACGCCGCTGTTGTGGGATCGCAATGCAATTTTGCCCTGGCTCGAAAACGCCAGCCATGTCCTGGTCTCGGCCGGTCCGACAGAGGATGGCGACCCGACGCTTGCCCTGCTCAAATCCGATATCGAAGCACAGGCGGCGCGCCTGACATGGGTGGGCTATCTATCGACCACGGGCGTTTATGGCGATGCACAAGGCGACTGGATTGACGAAACCTCGCCACTGACACCATCAACCGAACGCGGACGTCGGCGTGTCCGGGCCGAAAACGCCTGGGCCGCGATCCCCGATCTGCCGCTGCATATCTTCAGGCTGGCGGGCATTTACGGTCCGGGCCGCGGTCCTTTCTCAAAGGTTCGAAGCGGCACCGCGCGGCGCATCATCAAGAAAAACCAGGTCTTCAGCCGCATCCATGTGGAGGATATTGCGCAGGTGCTTGAGGCTTCAATGGCAGCGCCCCACCCCGGGACAGCCTATAACCTTTGCGACGATGATCCGGCCCCGCCACAGGATGTCATCACATACGCGGCCCAACTGCTCGGCGTTGCTCCGCCGCCCGAGGTTCCGTTTGAAGAGGCCGACATGACACCGATGGCCCGCAGTTTCTATGCGGAAAGCAAACGGGTGCGTAACGATCTGATCAAGACAGACCTGCACGTTACGCTCAAATATCCCGATTATCGAAAGGGGCTCGAAGCCGTTCTTGCGGCCGAGCAGAACGCCGCGTGACAGACACGCCCCGCGCGCCACGGTCGCTTTCAGGCCTGCTTGACGCGCTGGACCCGGACAACCCCGAAACAGGTGCCGATGACCAACCGACAGATGCGCATGACGGTTTGACCGTTCAAGCCATGCTGAACCGGGCCGGTCCACGGTCCTTCGCGGCGATCCTGCTGGTTCCGGCGCTGATCCTGGTGTCTCCGTTATCGATCATTCCACTGATGCCCACGACCGGTGGGTTGGTGATCTTGATCATTGCGGTTCAGGCCTTTTTTGGCCGCCGTCACATCTGGCTGCCGTCCCGGCTGGCAAACCGCAAGATCACCGCCCCACAATTGGCACGCGCGGTGAAGTTTCTGCGGCGTCCGGCCCGTTGGCTCGACAGCAAAAGCCGCGACCGGCTCAGGTTTCTGACAATCCCGCCCCTTGACAGGATGGCCCTGCTTTCGGTGATGGCCGTTGCCGCGACATGGCCATTTCTGGAAATCGTGCCAATGTTCACATCCATCAGCGCAGGCGGCGTCGCGTTGGTGGCATTCGGGTTGATGGTGCGCGACGGGCTGGTTCTGATCGCAGGCTACAGCGTTCTTGCCGGAACGCTGCTCTTTGTCCTGCAGTTGATCGCGGGCCTGTTCTAGCGCTTGCGCGTCATGCGCGTTTGCCCAGTTTGGCCACCCCCATCACGTCCAGCACCTTTGCCTCGATGTGTTCGGCGTTCAAGCCCGCCACGTCATACATGGCACTTGGGCTCGCCTGATCGATAAAGATGTCCGGCAACACCATCGAACGGAACTTCAGACCGTGGTCAAAGACTCCTTCTTCGGCCAGAAGCTGGGCAACGTGGCTGCCAAAACCGCCGACGGCACCTTCTTCGATGGTGATCAGCGCGTCATGGTCCGCGACAAGTTGCAAAATCAATTCGCGATCCAGGGGCTTTGCAAACCGTGCATCTGCCACTGTCGGAGAAATGCCCTTCGCCGACAGCGCTTCGCAAGCGGTCATCACTTCGCCCAATCGGGTTCCGAAAGACAGGATCGCCACCTGGCTGCCTTCGCGGATCATGCGGCCTTTGCCGATTTCAAGGACCTTGCCACGCTCTGGCAGGTCAACGCCCTGCCCTTCTCCGCGCGGATAGCGAAAGGCAATTGGCCCATCATCATGGGCCACCGCCGTGGCAACCATGTGTTTGAGTTCCGCTTCGTCGGCCGCCGCCATGACGACAAATCCCGGCAGGTTCGCCAGATAGGCAATGTCATAGCTGCCCGCATGGGTTGCCCCGTCAGCACCAACCAACCCGGCCCGGTCGATGGCGAACCGCACGGGCAAGCGCTGAATGGCGACGTCGTGCACCACCTGATCGTATCCGCGCTGCAGGAATGTCGAATACATCGTGCAAAACGGCTTCAGCCCCCCAGCGGCAAGTCCCGCACAGAAGGTCACCCCATGTTGTTCGGCAATCCCCACATCGAAGGTCCGTGACGGGTAGCGTTCGGCAAACAGATCAAGCCCCGTCCCATCCGGCATGGCCGCCGTGATCGCGCAAATCATGGGGTCATCAGCGGCCTCTTCCAGCAAGGCTTGCGCAAACACCTTGGTATAGCTCGGCGCGTTGGAGGGCGCTTTTTTCTGCTGGCCGGTGACCACGTCGAACTTGGCCCGCGCATGCCCGCGATCCGCCGCATCTTCGGCCGGGGCATACCCTTTGCCTTTCTTCGTGATCGCGTGAATGAGGATCGGGCCATCCGCGCGGTCCTTGACTGTCCGCAGCAGCGGCAAAAGCTGGTTCAGGTCGTGACCGTCGATCGGCCCGATATACGAAAACCCCAGCGCCTCGAACAGCGTACCGCCCACCGCCATGCCTTTGAGCATGTCCTTGGCCCGTTTCGCGCCTTCGCGGAACGGCTCTGGCAGAAAGCTGACAGCGCCTTTGGCGGCATCTTTCAAATCCTGGAACGGTGCGCCGGCGTAAAGCTGCGCAAGGTAGGACGACAGCGCACCTGTCGGTTCGGCAATGCTCATTTCATTGTCGTTGAGGATGACAATCAGCCGCTTTTTGAGATGTCCGGCATTGTTCATCGCCTCATAGGCCATGCCCGCGCTCATCGCGCCATCGCCGATCACCGCGATTGCATCGCCATGCCCGGTGTCGCAATTGCCGCCCAGATCGCGCGCCACGGCAAAGCCGAGGGCCGCTGAAATCGAGGTTGAGCTATGCGCCGCGCCAAAAGGGTCGTACGGAGATTCAGACCGTTTGGTAAAACCGGAAAGGCCATTTTCCTGCCGAAGGGTGTCCATGCGGTCCCGCCGCCCGGTCAGGATCTTGTGCGGATAGCACTGGTGCGAGACGTCCCAGATGATCTTGTCGCGCGGGGCCTCAAAGACCGCGTGCAGCGCGACAGTCAGTTCCACGACACCGAGGCCCGCCCCCAGATGTCCGCCGGTCCGGGACACCGCCGCAACGGTGTCACGACGCAATTCGTCGGCAAGTTGTACCAACTGGGCGTCGGAAAACCGCTTCAGATCCGCAGGAGAGGACACCGTGTCCAGAAGGGGTGTCTTGGGTGTATAAGACATGTTCCGCGCCTCCGCGCCGGGTTAGGTGTCGCGCGAGATAACGAACTGTGCCGCTTCGTTCAAGGTATTGGCCCGCGCCCCGTAGGGTGACATGGCATCACAGGCTGCTGTGACAAGGTCTCTTGCACGTGCTTTCGCCCCATCAAGACCAAGCAGCGACACAAAGGTTGCCTTGCCGCGATCTGCATCCTTGCCCACCGCTTTGCCAACCGTTGTCTCATCCCCTTCGACATCCAGAATGTCATCTGCAATCTGGAAAGCCAGACCCAAAGCCGTTGCATATTTCGTCAAAGGCGATGCATCCGCCTGCGCCAGCCTTGCACCCGCTTGCGCAGACCAGACGATCAACGCCCCGGTTTTTCCGGCCTGCAATTCGGTGATCTGTTCAAGCCCCAAGGGGGCATCCGCGCTTTCTGCCGCGATATCCAGAGCCTGCCCCAGAACCATTCCAGACCGTCCGGAGGCCCGTGCGAGGCTCAGCGCGAGGTCGGCACGCACCGCCGCATCCGCGTGGCATGCCGGATCAAGCACCAACTCGAACCCAAGCGTTTGCAGCGCGTCCCCAACAAGAACAGCGGTGCCGTCATCCCATTTCTTGTGCACGGTGGGCAAACCGCGACGCAGATCGTCATCGTCCATGCAAGGCAAGTCGTCATGCACGAGGCTATAGGCATGGATCGCCTCGATCGCCGACGCCGCCCAGACCGACTGCGCCTCGGACACACCGTGCAGGCGGGCACTTTCCATCACCAGAAACCCGCGCAGGCGCTTGCCACCCGACACCGCATAGCGCATGCCCTGCACCACGGGCAGGTCGGGATCATTGGCCATGACGGACGACAGATGCGCCTCGATCCGGGCGGCATCGTCTTTCAGCACTCGGGAAAACATCGCGGTTACTGCGGGTCTACGGGTGTCGTTCCGGTCGGCTGCCCGTCGGCATCCAGCGTGATCGCCGCCACCTTTTCCTGCGCCTCGTTCAACTTGGCCTCACAGCGCTTTTTCAAGGCCGCACCACGCTCGTACAAAGCGATGGATTCCTCGAGCGCCACATCCCCAAGTTCCAGTTGACCAACAACCTTTTCCAACTCGGCCATTGCCGCTTCAAAGCTCATCTCGTTCACGGGTGTGTCGCTCATGACGCGGCCTCCATCAGTTCTTCCACATGCACGCGCGTGCTTGCAGCAAGCGCAGACAAATCATACCCACCTTCCAGAGTCGAGACGACGCGCCCTTCGCATAATTCGGATGCCAGCCCGCAAAGCTTTTGCGTCAACCAGCGGAAATCTTCTGTGCTCCATTGAAGTTCCGCCAAGGGATCGTCCTGATGCGCATCGAAACCGGCAGACAGGATCAACAGCTCGGGCCGGAAATCCCGCAGCCTTGGAAACACCTGCGTCTCGTACACGGCGCGCATTTCGGCACCGCCGGACCGCGGCGGAAGCGGCAGGTTCATCACGTTGTCATGCGCCCCGCGTTCGGACGGAGCCCCCGTGCCGGGCCACAGCGGCATCTGCTGGCTGGTGATGACCAATGCGCGCTCTTCGTCCCAGAGAAGATCCTGGGTCCCGTTGCCATGATGGACGTCGAAATCGACGATGGCGACACGGCTCAGTCCATGCGCCTCAAGCGCATGTTTTGCACCGATGGCAGCGTTACCGAACAGGCAAAACCCCATGGCCGTCGTTTTCTCGGCGTGATGTCCCGGTGGCCGGATCGCACAGAACGCATTTCCAACCTCTGCGTCCAGAACCATGTCAACGGCTTTGACAACCGCCCCCGCGGCACGGGACGCCGCGCGCCACGACCCGGGGGATACCCAGGTATCTGCATCGATCTGGTAATGACCCTCGGTGGGTATGGCCGCCCTGATCGCATCGATATGCGACTGAGGATGAACATAGGCCAAATGCTCCGGGTCAACCTCCGGCGCGGTTTCGCGCTTCAGGTCCAGATCCTGCAAGGCGTGCAAAACATGTTCCAGACGGGCCACGCGTTCTGGATGTCCGTTTGGCGTAACATGCTCCAGGCAGTCGGCATGTGTGATCAAGGCTGTCGTCATGCGCTGTCCCCCTGCTTCGTCGTTTCTGAATGGTCAAGTCCGACAGTTCAGTCAGGTGCCAGCATATACCCGGCACCACGCACCGTCTGCAAATAGCGAGGCTGCTTGGGATTGTCTTCAAGCTTGCGGCGCAAACGGGTGATCTGGACGTCAACCGCCCGCTCCTGGCTTTGCCCACGGTCCCGGCCCAGTTCTTCCACCAACTGGGACCGGCTCAACGGCTCACCGGGTCTGGAGGCAAATATCTTCATCAACTGGATCTCGGTCGATGTCAGGCGCACAAGGTCTTCGCCGCGCCACATCTCGCCGCGTTCCGTGTCGTATCGAATGGGTCCCAGGCTCAGATATTTGGGCGCGCCATCGTCGGCGACAGGCTCTGGCATGCGCCGCAGGATCGCGTTGATCCGCAAGAGCAGTTCCTTGGGCTCGAACGGCTTGGCCAGATAATCGTCCGCCCCCGCTTCGAGCCCCGCAATCCGGTCCTCTGTCTCGGCGCGCGCTGTCAGCAGAAGGATCGGCGTGGTCGAGGTTTCGCGGATGCCTTTGGTCAGGCTGATCCCGTCTTCGCCGGGCATCATCACATCCAGAACGATGAGGTCGAAATCCAGACCGGACAGGATTCGCCGGGCATGGGCAGCGTCACGGGCCGCGCTCACCAGGAACCCGTTGCGGATCAGGAATTTCTGCAACAACCCGCGAATGCGTTCATCGTCGTCGACAATAAGAAGATGCGCGTCCGGGTCCACTGTTCTAACGTCCCTCTCTCAAGGCCAGGTAGGCTTGGCGCATGTCGTCGTCCATCATGGCTTCCAGTACAGTCTTGAAACCGGCAACCGCCTCTGGTCCGGCCTTGCGATATGCATCGCGCATTCGAACACGCTGTGCATCGGACAATTGCCGTTCCAGCGCTGCTCCTGCTTCGGTCAAAGTCAAATGCCGTTCCCTCTTGTCACTCAGACCTACGTGGCTTTCGACAAGACCATCTTCGATCAGGGTACGCAACACACGGTTCAGCGATTGCTTGGTCACGCCAAGTATCGCCAGCAGATTGTTCACAGTCGTTCCCGGCGCACACCGTATGAAATGCAAAGCACGGTGGTGCGCGCGGCCATAAGACATGCCCTCGAGGATACGGTCAGGATCAGCGGTAAACCCGCGATAGGCAAAGAACATGGCTTCGATGCCCTGGCGCAACTGTTCATCGGTCAGGTACAGCAGCGCCTGTCCGCCTGCGGTTCCCGGTGTCTGTCCCTCGGCCATGATTTCGATCCGGTCCGTCTTTTCCGTTCCGCACGAAAATATGTCAGTCTTGTTGACATTCCAAGGGCCAAATGGTAGCGAATCTCAGTTTTGGCGCAACATTATGTCCGCTTCGGACCTAATTTGCGCAATATTCGAAAATCCGGGTAGGGAGATACGACATGGCCGGAACTTATGATGACCGCGACGGAACCATCTGGATGGACGGCCAGATGATTGATTGGCGCGATGCCAATGTCCACATCCTCACGCATGCCATGCACTATGCCAGTTCGGTCTTCGAAGGGGAACGTGCCTATAACGGCAAGATTTTCAAATCGCGCGAGCATTCGGAACGATTGAAGCGCTCGGCCCAGATGATCGACTTCGAAATCCCTTACACGGTGGACGAAATCGAAGCCGCCAAGGCAGCCGTGCTTGAAGCGAACGGTCAATCCGACGCCTATGTCCGCGCGGTGGCCTGGCGTGGCGCAGGTGAGGACATGGGGGTCGCCTCTGCCCGCAACCCGGTCCGTATGGCCATCGCAAGTTGGGAATGGGGCGCCTATTACGGTGACGCCAAGATGAAGGGCGCCAAGCTCGACATCTCCAAATGGAAGCGCCCGTCGCCCGAAACGATCCCGAGCCACGCCAAGGCGGCAGGGCTTTACATGATCTGCACCATGTCCAAACACGCCG
>CAYZAD010000036.1:0-18930 GCA_964476315.1 uncultured Rhodobacterales bacterium | reverse complement strand
ATTCGGCGACGATGTCCACCCTGTCGAGAAACGCCGCCTTGACCGCATCCTGCCAGGGCCAAAGCGACAGCGGGTAATAGCTGAGAGGCCGGTAATCCGCGTTCAACACCAGCGCCGGATGGTGCCGAAGCGCACCCGGTTCGCGTACGAAAGCCGTTCTGAAATTGCCATCCATCGGGGGACTCGTCTCCTGCCCTGTCTGCCTGTTTCAGCGTCAGGACGGGAGCCCCGCCCCGATCTATACCAAAGACTATATATCGCGGAACCCAAGGGGCAAGCCCCGCAATATGCAGTGGTTGTCGCAGCGATAGCCCGACAACATCACGCGCAGATGACAGTTTGCCCGGCCAGCGCCTAGTCGGGGATCGAAAACACCTGGCCGGGATAGATGAGGTCCGGATCGCGGATGCGGTCGCGGTTGGCCTCGAACACGCGCACATAGGCCGGGCCTTCGCCGTAACGGTCACGCGCAATCGCCCAGAGCGTGTTGCCCGGTTGTACGGTCACGACCTGCACCGTCGCGGAGGCTTCGCCCCGTTCGATGGCCTGCGCCAACAGCACCGGGTCTTCGCGCAGGAACGGGCTTTCGACACGCGACGTGACGGTTCCTTCGCGGTTCACCGCATCCACGCGCAACGTGTAGGTGCCGCTGTCCACATCCGGCAAATCGGCGCGCCAGCGGCCATCCGGCGTGATTTCGGTCGTCAGCACGGGTTCGTTGTCGATATAGACGCGCACGAATTCATCCGCCGTGCCGCGCCCGGCCAGCGCCACGGCCCCCGCATCTTCGTAGGTGATCGCGTCCAGTGCGATCTGGTCCAGCGCCTGCGGGGCCGCCCCGGCCGATTGCAGAACCTCGATCCCGGCTTCGGTCGACAGGATCACCGCCGGGGCTTCGGGGGCAGCCGCGTCTTGCGGCTGGATCGTGTCCGGCGTTGCGGGGGGCTGCACACGCGACACCTGCGATGGCAGCGCCTGCGGGGACGATGTCTGCACATCCAGCGTGTCGGCCTGAACCACGGCTGCCGGGCCACTGTCCTGCACATCCGGCGCGGTCTGCACAGGTTCCGCCACGTCCTGCGCCACTTGCGGCGCCACTTGCGGCGCGGCAGGCTCTGCCGCGGCGGGCTCTTGCGCAGTGTCGGCCACAGATGGCGCCGCCGCGCCTGTCTCCGGGGCCGGCAACGGGTTCAGTTCCGGTTCGGCAACGGGTTCGGCCATGGCAATCACATCGGCAGGTGCGCTTTCGGTCTCAACCTCGGGCGGCGTCCCGTCATCGATGCGGGCCGGCGGTGTCTCTGCCGCGGGCTCTTGTGCGGCCACCCTGACAGACGGGGCAAGGATCACCTGATCGCGGCTTTCGACCGCGCCAAGCTCACCTTCTGACAAAAGGCTCACCACGCGCGGCTGGTCGCTGTTGGGCAGATCGAGGAAGGCCACGAACTTGCCCACCCGGTCCACGGTTGCCGTTCCAACCTCCGCCCCATCCAGAAGAATCCGTACAATTTCCGCCCCAAGGGCAGACCCGGCCACAAGCGTCGATCCGTCAGGCGCCACGCGCACGATGTCGAACCGCGGTGCGGGGGCCGTTTGCGGTTCCGGCGCGGTGTCGCCCGGTTCCTCTGCCGTCTCCACCGCGTCCTCGACCACGGGGCTGCCTGCGACCGGCGGTTCTTCTTCCGGTGCCGATTGCGTGTCTTCGGCCACCGGTTCCGGTGCCTCTGCGATCGGTTCGGGTTCGGGGACGGCCACGACCTGATCGGTCTGCGGCACCTCGGTGGTTTGCGGTGCGGCGGCCTCGGGCTGTGGTTCGGGCTGTGTCTGAGGTGGCAGTTCCTGAACCGGCGCGGTTTCGGGAAACAGCGATCCGCTGACATACAGCCCCACGGCGATGGCCGCCGCGGCAGCCACACCGCCCAGCGCCAAACCCGGCGCGCCCTTTGCGAAAGCGAATTTACTCATGATCCCCCGAGTACGCCTCCGATCATCCGCGTCATGACCGGCATTGAGCGTGCATATCAACACAGGTATCACGAGACAACTCACAACCCCTTGTCAATACTGACACTCTAGCACTCTGCACGCGAAGGATATGCCCATGACCATGAAATCGATCTGTGTCTATTGCGGGTCCCGCTCCGGGGACATGCCCGCCTTCGCGCGCGAAGCCGATGCGCTGGGGCGCGCCATTGCCGGAGCGGGCTGGCGGCTGGTCTACGGCGCGGGCGATGTCGGGCTGATGGGGCTGACCGCGCGGGCCGCGCAAGAAGCAGGTGGAGAAACCTTCGGCGTGATCCCGACCCATTTGCTTGACCTCGAGGTGGGCAAGCGCGATCTGACCAGCTTTATCGTCACCGAAACCATGCATGAGCGCAAAAAGGTCATGGTGATGAATGCCGATGCCATCGTGGTTCTGCCCGGTGGGGCCGGATCACTGGATGAATTCTTCGAAGTTCTGACATGGCGGCAGCTGGGCCTGCATGGCAAACCGATCATCCTGCTCAGCGTCGAAGATTACTGGGCGCCGCTGTCGGCCCTGCTGTCCCACGTGGTCGATCACGGCTTTGCCGATGCCTCGCTGCTTGGCTTCGTGGAAACCACGACCTCGGCTTCCGACACCATCGCCGCCCTGCGGCGCGCCTTGTCCTGACGCAGGGCGCTGACGGAATAAAGCGCAAGCGCGGTCCAGATCAGCGAAAACGCCCCAAGATGAACCAGACCGAACGGTTCGCCGAAGATGAAGACCGCGCAAAGAAACTGCAGCGTCGGGTTGATGTATTGCACGATCCCCACCGTGGACATCGCCAACCGCCGCGCGCCGTAGGAAAACAGGATCAGCGGCAAGGCGGTGATCGGCCCTGACGCCATCAGAAGCACGGTCTGCAAAATGTCAGCGCCAAACGCGCCACCGGGGCCTGCATGCAAGGACACCAGCCAGAACGCGGCCAGCGGGGTCAGGATCAGCACCTCGGCCGTCACAGACACGACCGGGCCCAGATCAAGACCCTTCTTGGCCAGCCCGTAAAGGCCAAAGGTCACGGCCAGCACAAGCGAGATCCACGGCACGATCTGCAAACCGAAGGTCAGGAGCAGAACAGCGGCCACCGCAAGGCTGACGGCAACCCACTGCACCGGCGCAAGCCGTTCGCCCAGCCAGACACGCCCGATCAGCACCGCAACAAGCGGAAAAATGTAATACCCGAGCGACGATTCCGTCGCCCGACCGACCTGGATCGACCAGATGAACAGGAACCAATTGACCGAAATCATCAGCGCAGAGAACACGATGACCCGCGTCACGCGCCAGTCCGACACGGCGCGCCACAGGTGACCCAGCCGCGACTGGATCAGCAGCACCAGTGCAAAAAAGACCAGCGACCAGACGGTGCGATGCGCCAGCACTTCAAGCGGTGGCACGTCGCTTAACGCCTTGTAGAAAAGCGGTGACAATCCCCAGATCGAGCAGGCCGCGACGATCGCTGCGACACCTTTGTGAACATCGGTCATGCGCCGCTCCTTCCGACAGGAGCGGTAGCCCCGTCCCGTCAAAAGAGCAAGGCCATCATCGCCCTGACCACTCCCGCAGAAAGCCGGGGGTCAGGCTGTCAGGACGGGCACAACCCGCCGATCAGGTCTCTCCACCCGGCCACGAATGCACCCTGCAATTGCCGCCCAACATCCCGGTCCACACGCGGTTCCGCAAAACCCGTATTGCCGAGGATGGCATTCAGCCTTGCTTTCATCTGATCAACCGTCGTCTCCGGCAAAAGCTGTGCCCCGTAATCGGCATGGTCCCGAAGCCCGTCAACGTCGGCGCACAGCACGGTCCGACCGGCGCAGAGCGCCTCGATGGCGACAAGGCCGTATGCCTCCCAAAGCGATGGCACCACGAGGATGTCAACGTCGCGATATGCCGCGAGCGGATCATCGACATGTCCCCTGAACTGAATACGCGTGTCGTCCCCGGCATGCGCCCGCAATGCCTCGGACTGATCGCCGGTTCCATAGATATGCAGGGAGACGTCGTTTCGCCCGGTTTCCCGGAAAGCCGCGATCAGGGTGTCGAACCCCTTTTGCCGGTCAAGCCGACCAATCGCACCGATGACCCGGGGCGCTGGCCGCGCGGGCGGCAACGATTGGAATGGGGCCAGGTCCACGCAGGACCGGATGACCGACAACCGGTGATCCGGGCACAGACCCGCACGGCGCAGCCATGCGGCCTGCCCCTCGCTGACGGCGACGACCCGGTCGAACAGCGTGAACGCGGTTTTCAAAAGCGTATGGAACCGCCGCAGGTTGGGGACATTGTGATGGACGAACGCTTCGGTATAGCTGTGTTCGACATGGACAAGCCGTGCATGCCGGTTCGCCAGTTTCAGAGCCACGAACACGGGCAAGGTGCGCCAACTGATAGACAGGTGCGACACGATCACATCGCAGCGATGCCGCTGCAGGCTGATCTGCCCACGATCCACACGGACGAGCCGATGATCCGCGATCTGCGCCATATCGGCGGACGTGGTGATGTGATCCAGCACACGCATGACACCACCGGCCGTGGTGTCATCGATCAGGTGCACGACAACCGGACGCTTACGCATTTTGCTTGCCCCGGGACGCGGTGACAAGATCAAGCGCCAGCCCCCCGCCCGCCTTCAGAAACAGCGCCGCCAGAAGCGTGACCGCGCTTTTGACCGGTTCTTCCACGACGGGCCGCAGCGAGGTCTTGAACGCCGCTTGCACCAGCCGCACCGCGCGGTCGGCATCCCGGTCGCAGATGGCGCGACGCGCAAGATAGCGCAGCTGGTAGGCCCGTGCGGCGGGGGCGTGGCGCGCAAAAAGCTCGGGCGCCAGGGGCGTCAGCTTGTCGATCATCTGCTGCCACGTCGCGAACTGCCTATCGGTATTCGCCGACAGCGCACCCTGCGAAATCCGGTATTGCGTCAGCAATCCCGGCACGCCTTCAAACACCCAGCTTGTGGTGATCGCGATGCGCAGCCAGCACTCGATGTCCTCGGACTGGCGCAGCGTTTCGTCAAAATACCAGTCCCGCTCGGTTTCGTGCTTTGGGCGATAGGCGATGTCTTCGAACACCGACTTCCGGATGACCGGGGCGGACCCGTTGCCAATCGGATTGCGCTTGAGAACATGAGCAGCGGTCACGTTGTTCAGGCGCGGTTTCTGCGCCGTGCCCAACAGGCTGCCATTGTCGTCGATCAACGCCGAGCCCGAATAGCTGACACCAACCTCCGGGTTGCGATCCAGATGCAGGACATGCACGCCAAGCTTTTGCGGCTCCCACAGATCGTCGGCGTCGCAGAACCCGATATACCGGCCCCGCGCCGCCGCGATGCCACTGTTGCGCGCACCCGCCAGACCGCGATTGCGCTGGTGGATCACCCGCACGCGGGGGTCTGACTGGAAGGTGGCCGCGATATCGGCTGTGCCATCGGTCGACCCGTCATTGACGATGACAACCTCGTACTCCGCAAAGGTCTGGTTCAGCAGCGCGGTCAGCGTGGTGGCCAGTGTTTTTTCGACATTGTAGGCAGGAACGATGATTGAGGCGATGGGCATGTCGCGTCTCCTTGGATGTGCTGAGGCCGTGATCAGGAAAAAAGCGTCTGGCGCGTCTGCGGGGGCAGAACCAGCGCGGCAAGGGCACCGCACAGGGTCAGCGCGCCGCGGCGTGGGGACCGGAAGAACCCTGCCGGGCTGGACAGCAGCCCGCGCGCTGCGAACTTGAACGCGTCGGTGCGGTTTGCACCGACCCGCAAGGCGCGCCGCGCAAGATAACGCATGTGGATGGCCTGATCGGTGCGGGACGGGGTAAAGCCAAACGCCCGCGCGGTCTTCAGGGCCGCGTCACGCCCCGCCAGCATCGCCGTCAGGTTGGCCGACAGACCGTCGGGATTGGCACGGTAGTATGTCAGCGTCTTGTCAATGCCGACGACACGCGCGCCAAGGCCAAGAACCCGAATAAGCCATTCCAGGTCTTCATTGTGCACGATCGCGCTGTTGAACCCGCCCGACGCGACAAAGGCATCACGGCGGATGGCAAGGTTGGACATGGTGCAGACCGGGTTTTCGCCCAGCAGCCACGAGATCGTCAGATCGCCTTCGGGCACGGTGGACAGGGTCACGGCATCGTCCGGGCGTTCGCAGAAGAACGCGATTTTCGAATAGGCGGCTTCGCAGGGTGTTGTTTCGAACACCGTGGCCAGCTCGGCCAGCTTGTCCGGGGCCCACTGGTCGTCCGCATCGCAAAACGCGATGATCTCGCCCCGCGCAAGGCTCATTGCGCCAAGGTTGCGGGCATCGCTGGGGCCTTTGCCAGTGTTGCGGGCCAGCGTGATGCGGGTGTCCGTGCGTTGCGCATCAAGGATCAGGGCGCGGGTTTCATCGGTGGAGCCGTCATCGACGCAGATCACCTCGAAATCGCGGTAGGATTGGGCGCAGATGCTGTCCAGCGTGTCGCGCAGGGTGGCTTCGGCGTTGAAGCACGGGATGACAACGGAAAAATGCGGCATGGATCACGCCTCTTGCAGGGGTTGGGGAAAGAACGCCGCGCGCAGTCCGGGCCAGGAGGCCACCACAAAGACAAGCGTCGTGACGCAGGCATATCCGGTGGCCACCGCGGTCAGTCCAAACGGGGCGAAGACAAAGGTGTTGGCCACGGTCGCCAGCGCCAGCGCGGCGGTGACCATCAGTTCCACCTCGGGGCGGTTGTTCGCGCGCAGCCATCCAGCCGTGGCCGTCCAGAGCGTGGTCGGGATGGCCACAAGGCACAGGATCGACACGATGCCGGCGATCTGCGCCCAATCGGCACCCAGCAGGATCGGCACATAGATCGGGGCGGCCACGGCCTGCAGCACGATCACCGGCGTGATCAGGCCAAGCGCGACATAAAGGCTGTGACGCAGCGCCTGCGCCTGGTCGGATGTCTGGCTGAGCGCCGGAAAGAGCACCGTCGCAAACGCCATCGTGAACGCGTTCGACAGGCTGAGGCCGGCGTTGAAGGCCATGAAGTAAAGGCCCAGCGCTTCGCCGCCCAGGGTCATGCCGACGACGATCTTGTCAGCCTGCAAACGGATCGCCTTGACCAGTTCGGTGCCCAGCACCGACCGGCCATAGACAAAGAACGGACGCAGCGGCGCAAAACCGGCAGAGGTGTCACGCGACCATGGGTGCAGACGGCGAACCGCGATCAGCCAGATCGGTGCTGACAGCAATCGCGGCAAGAGCAGCGCAATCGCCGAAGGCCAGACAAAGACGACGGCTGCGGCCAGAAGATTGGCGCCCACCACCTGCGTGCCGGCAATGGCGGCGGTCTGCTTCAGCTTGCCCGCGCGCATGGCCAGGGCAACCTGCACAAGGCCTGCGGGCATGAACAGGAATTCGGCACCAAGGATCAGCACCAGGATCGCCAGCGTCGGGCTGCTGCCCAGCGCATACATCGCCCCGGCGACCGCGGCTTGCAGCACGAAAAGAGAGAGGCACCACACCCAGAAAATCCGGGAGGCCGTGGCGCAGGTTGCTTCAAGCTCGCGGTCCTTGGCGGCGATGATGCGTTGCACCACGCCATTTTCCGTGAGGGACTTCAGGATATCCGCCGCCGCCATGGCCGCCGCCGCGATCCCGACTTCGGTCAGGTCCAGCGTGCGGGCGACGATGATGACCACCAGCAGGCGCGACGCCTTGGACGCAACTTCGGACGCCCCGTAAGACAGGAGGTTCGCCGCGAAGGTTCGAATGTTCTGCTGGGGGGCCATGGTTCTGTGCTCATGCGGTTGCGATATGCAGCAGATACCGGGACCGTCCGGCGCTGTCTCGGACACCTCCGGGCAGCAAATGGGTGCATTTGGGCCGCAACCTACCCCTTTGGATAGGCCGGGTGGCATACTTCCCATGGACCGGCTGGGCGTCAGCTTTTATGACTGTGCCAGAGCAAGGACACAGGCGGCGGCACGAGCATGGGCAGAACAAAGAGCGCAATAACGGCATTGCTGCTTTGTACGGCATGCGGCGCTTACGACGTTCCGGACAACCTGGAACCCGTGGCCGAGGGCAAAGCCTACCAGGCACAATGGCGCGCACCCGACGTGTCACGCGCCAATGCCGATTTTCTCCGGTCTGCCACGATGAACGCCCAGGCCTGCCTGCCCCTGGGCGCAGGCGGTGGCAAGGGATCGACCATCGCCGCCTCTGCGCTGACCGGCGAACGGCTGACGCGCAACGATCTGGTGGATGTGCGTGTCGGCGATGACGAGACGTTCAACGGCGATTATGTCATTTCGCGCGATGGCAGCCTGAAACTGCCGTTCCTGTCGCCGATCCCGGCGCAGGGGCGCAGCACCGCGCAGATCGAAGCCGATATCGTCTCGCAGCTTCTGGCCAACGATTTCTACACCACCCCGCCGCGCGTATCGGTGCGCGCCGCCGATTTCGCATCGGTGACCGTCGGCGTGTCGGGGGCCGTGTTCGAACCGCGCGCGGTCGAGATCGGGGGCGTGTCCGGAGACCGTCTGGACACCCGCCGCCAGGAAGCGCTGGGAGCCTCGACCGAGGCGCGCAACCTGTCTGCCGCCTTGCGTGCCGCGGGGGGCGTGCGCCCGGATGCCGATATCTCGGCCGTGCAGGTGCGGCGCGACGGGCGTGTGTACCGGCTTGATATGCGGGGCGTCTTCGAAGGGCAGAATGCCGTCGACATCATGCTGCTGACCGGGGACGAAGTGACCGTTCCCAGCCGACAGTGTTTCCAGGACGACCTGATGCGGCCCAGCCCGATCAGCCCGCCGGGGGTCAGCCTGTACCTGTCCAACCTGACCCAGCCCGCCACCAACAACGCGTCCTCTGCCATCGGTCAGACGGTCCGCGAAGTGCCTTACGGCACGCGCTACATGCAGGCGGTGATCGATGCCAACTGCGTGGGCGGACCGCGCAGCACGAGCGCCGACCGCTCGGCGGTCCTGTTCACGCGCAACCCGGTCACCGGCGTATCCGCCGTGATCGAACGCGACATCGAAAACCTGCTGCGCCGCGCGGATCGGGATGATTACGATCCCTACCTGCTGCCAGGCGATGCGCTGGCCTGCTATGACAGCACGGTCACGAACATCACTGAAATCGCGCGGGTGATCGGGATCGTCAGCGTCGCGACGCTGGTGCGCTAGGGTCTAGAGCAAATCCCGTTTCGTCGCCGACCAGAGTTCCGGCAAGGACACATATGCGGCCTTAAGGGCGGTGCCGTCTCCGGTTTTGGCCGCGTTTTCGATGTCCTTGAGCGTTTCCCGCAAGGCAATGGCGCCAAATACGGCCGCGCTGCCCGCCACCTTGTGACTGCGGGACGCAACCTCAAGATAGTCATGCTCCACTTCCGAACCGAGCCATTCGACAAGGTCTTCGACCTCGTGCGCAAAGCGCGCACTGAGCTTGGCAAAAGCCTGTTCACCGATTGCGTGGCGGGTTTCGGCGCTGTGGGTCGGGTCCACCAAAGAGGGTCGGCGCGGTTCTTCGCGCGCACCGTGATGCGCCAGGACATCGCGCAAGGCATCGCGCGACAGCGGCTTTGTCAGAACGGCATTCATGCCATCCTCCAGAAGGTCCGCCTGTTCATTCGCCATGGCGTTGGCGGTCAAGGCAATGATCGGGGCATCGCATGATCCCGTCCCCGAGAGCCGGATTCGGCGCGTGGCATCACGCCCGTCCATGACCGGCATGTTGATATCCATGAAGATGATGTCAAAGCCTTGCGCCGCAGCCAGATCGGCCCCTTCCTGCCCGTCATGGGCCTCTGTCACCGTGTGCCCATCGGCTTCGATCATCTTGCGGGCGACAAGGCGGTTGACCTCGTTGTCCTCGACCAGCAGCACGCGCAGCTTGCGCGTGGCGGCCCGGACCGGTGCGTCCTGTGCCTTTTCAACCGGCGCCTGGGCCGCGATCACGGGAAGGGTGACGGTGAATGTCGATCCCTGACCTACTGTGCTTTCCACTTTAATGCTCCCCCCAAGTGCATTTACGAAACGTTTCGCGATGCCAAGGCCAAGCCCGGTGCCTCCGACCTCGCGGTTGCGGGTGGTGTTGCCGATCACGAAATCGTCGAAAACCTGATCGACAAGCGCCTCTTCGATGCCGACACCGGTATCGGCCACATCAAGAACAAGATGGGTCTGGTCACCAGCCAACTCGACGCGCGCCGTGACAGCGACCTTTCCCCGCCGCGTGAATTTGACGGCATTGCCGATCAGGTTCATCATCACGTGCTGCAACCGGTCATGGTCTGACACGATCCAGTGCATCGGCTCCCCGACCCAGCCCCATTCCAGCGATGTCTCGTTGTCGGCGGCGGTGCCGCTTTGGTTGTCGATGATGTCTTCCAGCAGCGCCGAGACGTTCACGGGTTCGCTGCGGGTGTCGAGCTTGCCCGCGTCATAGCGCGTGATATCGAGCACATCCGAGATATGGCTCATCAAGAGCCGCCCGGAGGATTCCATATATCCAAGATACTGATCCTGCTCTTTCGACAGCTTTGTGTCGCGCAAGAGGTTCATGTTGCCCAAAAGACCGTTCAACGGCGTCCTGATCTCGTGGCTCATGGTCGCCAGGAAATCCGTCTTGAGCTTTTCACCCGCAAGCGCCTTGTCCCGCGCCTCGACCAGGGCTTTTTCATTGGCCACGCGCGCAGAAATGTCGCGCAGGAATGCGATGAAGATCTCGCCATCGTCAGTGGTGGCGGATTGCAGCGCGAGTTCAACCGGAAAGGTATCCCCGTTCGCGCGCTTGCCCTCAAGCTGAACCCGCCCCTTGCCGACGACACGGCGTTCGCCTGACTTGCGCATCCGCTCCATGCCAGCATCATGGGCGTCCCTCATGTGGTCGGGAACGATGACCTTGCCGATATCCCGTCCCAGCACGTCTTCTGCATGATGGCCGAATGTTGTCTCGGCAGCGGGGTTGAACTCTATGATGCGGCCTTTGTCATCGCTGACGATGACGGCGTCCAGCGAGGTCGAGATCACCGTGTTCATGCGCGTGGCGATTTGCGCCTGCTGCCTTTCGCGGGCGACCAACCGTGCATTCAGCCTGTTGAGAAAGATCACACCGACGAACAGCGCACCGATCAGGCCGACCACGGCAATCGCCAGCTGCGCCATGGTCCGGACCACCAGCATGCGCTGTTTGTCGGACGCCTCGGCAAAGGCGGCCAAACCGGATTTTGCCAGCAACCGGACGGTCTGCCGCGTGTCGTCCACAAGGCTTTGCAGCCTGTCCAGGTTTGTCAGGATTGCCGCGTCACCCGCATCGATGATGTCCGCGCTTTCGTCAAGGAACGCCCTGATCTCGGCCAGTTTGTCCTGCGTCCCGTCGATCCCGCGCAAGTCTTCGAACACGCTTGCGGTCTGCATCGTGTTGATGCGGCTGAAAAATACGTCAAAGCGCAGCTTCAGCGTTTCCAGATCGGGTGTCGCCCCATTCAGTTGAATTGCATATTCAAGGAACTCCACCTCTGCCTGTGCCAGCGACCATTGCACATTGTCCGTTTCGGCCGCGCCCAGCAGCTCGATCTCGCGTTGCACGCTGAATGTCAGAAAAGCGATGGCCGCGATAACGAACAGTCCGGCCGAAACCAGAAAGGCTTGACCGGACTTTGCAGTGACTGGGTTCTTGGCGGGCAAGGTGTCCCTCCGTCATGCCGTTCGTGAGTGGTGGTTTTGGCTAGCGCACGACTTCAATCCTGTCGAGTTGCCAGATGCTGCGCGAGTAGATCAATTCGGTCTGGTAGGCCGCGTTCTGATCGTAGGGGTAGATAATCCAGAGCGGCCCCTTATCCCGCACTGACATCATTTCCCCGTTGAACATGTACGCAACGATAGGACCGTCCTCCACCGCGTCCGCAACTGGGACTTCCACGGTGTAGTCATTGATCGCAGAGGCACGCAGCTGTCCATCCTCTGCCCCCACAAGGTCGACCAGCGTCTTGAGCGGGACGCCTTCAAACGTGTTCACACCCTCGGTCCAGATCGTGCTGGTTTCGATCGCGACCGTGCCAAGCCCGGCCAGCGTTTCGGCATCGAAGACCAGCGTATCATCGACATTGGTTGTGGCGATATCCCCTGAAATTGTGAGGATCGCCGCGCCAGAGGGTGCTGCAATATCCGACGCCTGGGCAGAAGCGGTTGGTCCGAGCGCCAGAAACAGCCCGAGGACGGCATTTGCAAAAAGTTTGAACATGGGACGCTCCATCATGTGGTGCGGGGAGTATGACAGACCTTGCGGCAGGGCGCATCCGGGCATTGGGATACCGACCTATCCTTTCGGATAGGTCGGCGGACCATCAGGCCGCGATGCGCTGTTCCTGCAATTCGCGCATCATGTACTCGCGGAAATCGCCCGCAAGGTCAGCCCGCGCCAGCGCGAATGCCGCTGTGGCCTGTACGAAGCCCTGGATCGAGCCGCAGTCGAACCGCTCTCCGGCAAAGCGGAAGCCGCTGACGCCAATGCGGTCCACATCCGCGCTGATGGCGTCGGTCAACTGGATTTCGCCGCCCGCGCCGGGGCCAAGGATGTCCAACCGGTCAAAGATCTCGGGCTGCAGAATATAGCGCCCGATCACCGCCTTGGTCGAGGGCGCAACATCCGCGCGCGGTTTTTCCACCATGCCGCGGGCATATGCGATGCGGCCCTGTTCCGACACCACGTCCAGCACGCCATAGGCACTGACCGCTTCGCGCGGCACGTCCATGGTGGCCACCATATGCCCGCCAACCGTGGCATGGGCATGGACCATCTGCGACAGGGCACCCGGCGTTCCCTTGATCAGGTCGTCCGGCAACAGCACGGCAAACGGTTCATTCCCGATGTGACGCTTGGCCTGGCGAACGGCATGACCCAGGCCTTTGGGGTTGGCCTGACGCAGGATGGTCAACGCGCCCTCGGGCATGCGGGTCGGGGCGAGCGCATCAAGTGCCGCGTCCTTGCCCGCCGCCTTCAGCCGCATTTCCAGCGCCGCCGCCGTGTCGAAATAGTCTTCCAACGCGCCCTTTCCGGCAGCCGAGACAAAGATGAATTCTTCGATCCCGGCCTCACGGGCCTCGTCGATGGCGTATTGGATCAGCGGGCGATCCACGATGGGCAGCATTTCCTTGGGAACGGATTTCGTGGCGGGCAGAAAGCGTGTGCCCATACCGGCAACAGGGAAGACGGCCTTGCGAACATGTGTCATTTTTCGGGTCCTTGTTAAAGATACGCGACCATGGTCCGCGTCAGTGAGCGCCACGGCCCGACACGACGGCCCGGAACGTGAACAGGATGATCAGCAGGTCCAGCAACACGGTCCGCGAGCGCGCATAATCGAGGTCCATGTCGATCATCTGGTCGAAACCGATCTCGGCCCGGCCAGAGATTTGCCAGATGCCGGTGATGCCGGGTTTGACCGCAAGACGGCCAAGCGCGCGCGCCGGATAGGCGGCGACTTCGCTGGGCAAAGCCGGACGCGGGCCGACGATTGCCATCTCGCCCCGCAGGACGTTCCAGACTTGCGGCAATTCATCGATCGACGCGCGACGGATGAAGCGGCCAACGCGGGTGATCCGCGGGTCTGATTTGGACTTGAAGCAGATGCCGTCGCGATCCGAGTGTGACAACAGGTCGGCGCGCAGATCTTCGGCGTTCTGCACCATGGACCGGAACTTGATCATCTCGAACGGCTTGCCGTCCTTGCCGATCCGCGTCTGGCGGAAAAACACCGGCCCCTTGCTTTCCAGACGGATCGCCGCCGCCGTGAGGGCGAACACCGGGAACAGCAGCGCAAGGGCGCTTGTTGCGACCGAAATGTCCAGCGCGCGGCGCGCGACGGCGGCGGGCGTCACATCGCGCATGGCCTTCCGCGCAGCGCGGGCCATGAACACGGCATTGCCCACAAGGTAGCGGTTGGCCATCCGCTTCGGCTCCATCGCCAGACGCCAGACCCATTCGCAGCGGGCCTTGCGGACCAGGGCAGGCGCACGGCGGACGTTGCCGGCCAGAAAGTCGAACAATGCGCCGACACCCAGCGACAGAGAGGCGTTCAGACGGATGGCGTTGCGGTGCAGCCAGAGTTCCTGCATCGGCACGCCCAGCGCGACCAGCACGATATCGGCACCGCTTGCGTTGATGTCCGCGACAACGGCGTCGGTGTCGCGCGCCCCGTCATAGCCGTCACGCGTGCCCGCGATGGTCAGGTTCGGGATTTTTGCCATCAGGTTGTGCGCGGCGCGTTCCGCCGTGCCCGGAGTGCCGCCGAACAGGAATACGGACTTGCCCTGACCTGCGGCCTTTGCCAGCAGATCCGGCACCAGATCGGTTCCGTTCAGATTGGCGGTCAGCGCCTTTCCGTCCATCTTGGCGGCCAGCGACACACCGATTCCATCGGGCAAAAGCATATCCGCCGTGCGGACCGCCATCGCGTAATGATGGTTCGTCTGCATGATATTGCAGCAATGTGCGTTCATGAAAAAGGCACGCCTGCGGCCCGGCGCCAGAAGCGCATCGATGGCGTCATCCTTGGTGGCGTCCACCAGCGCAAGGTCGAGCGTGTCGAGATAGGTTCTTGAGAGGCCGGAAACCGGCGAAGCAGCGTTAAAATCAATGGCAGCGTGTTGCATGATATGTGACCTGAGTTCGAGTTCGATTGACAATTCAATCAACGAAGTCAGGCACTTGTCTCAACTGAGCAGACGGAGAGTTGAGGTGGTTAATTGGTTACTTGGATAGCGCGGATGGCGTCACCGGCTAACCCGACGCGCACGCCAACCTATCCGTTCGGTTTACAACATGACCAAATTTCCCCGCAGATCCCGGCTTTCAACCTCTGCGGTTGCTGGCTAGAGTTGTTGGGCAACCTTAGGACAGCGCGATGCGAATACTGATTGCCGACGATCACGATCTTCTCAGGGACACGCTGGTCCTGTTTCTTGAAAACGAAGGAAGCATGGAGACGGTCGCGGTCGCGTCTTTCGACGATGCCCGTCGCCAGATCGAAACAGAGGTGTCATTCGATCTGATCCTGCTGGATTACAACATGCCGGGCATGAACGGTCTTGACGGGTTGAAGCAGGCGCTGACGATGCAGGGCGGCCAGCGCGTTGCGCTCATTTCGGGGGAAGCGTCGAGGAAGATCGCTGAACAGGCGCTGGAGGCCGGAGCTGCGGGGTTCGTCCCGAAATCGCTGCCGGCGAAATCCTTTGTCAACGCGGTGAAGTTCATGGCCATGGGCGAACAATACGCGCCGCTCGATTTCATGACGGCTGCCGAAGAACCCACCAAGAACCCTTTGGCCGAGAAACTGACGGAACGGGAATTGCAGGTTCTGGAAGGTCTGACGCAGGGGCTGTCCAACAAGGAAATCGCGCGGCAGCTCGATATCCAGGAACCCACGGTCAAGCTGCACATGAAGACGCTTTACCGCAAGGTAGGTGCCGCCAATCGCACACAGGCCGCGCTGATTGCCCGCGAGGCCGGGCTGTTCTGACCTACCCGTTCGGATAGGCCCCACAACCGCTTGCGCACAAGGATAACCGTCCGCGCGCATGCGTGACGTGCTGCGCTGGTTTATCGACATCGGCAAAGGAGCCAGCCGATGACCGATCAAGCCATTTGGGCCGACGCCCCCCGCCAGACCGCAAAACCCAAGCGCAACCGCATCCGCCGCGCCCTGGTCGGCGGTGCGTTGAGCGATCTTGGACGCCTTCCGCGGTATATGGCCTTTGCCCTGCTGGGCGGGGCGATGATCTGGGCGCCGATCACGGGCTATCTGAAAACCGCACCGGAACGCTACAAGTCGGTGGCGTCGCTGATCCTGCCGGGGTCGGGCGCGTCGGCCTCTTTGAACCTGAACGGCATCGGACAGGCGTCGTCTTACGCAAGCTCTGCCTTTGCAAGCAACGCGGTCAGCCCGACGGAAACCTACAAGCGCCTGCTGGGCGCGGACCGTATTCTGGCGGAAGCCGCCCGCAGCCTCGAGATCCCGCAATCCGCGTTGGGCCGTCCGCGCGTCAACCTTGTCGACCAGACAAGCCTCATTCACATCGAGATGGTCGGAGACAGCCCGATTGACGCCCAGGCCCGGGCCGATGCGATCCTTGCGGCCTTCTTTGCCGAACTCGACGCGCTGCGCACCGACGAGGTCGATACCCGCGAAGACAGCGGATTGCAGGCCATCGCCGATTACCGCCGTTCAGTGTCGGAAACCCGCGCAGAGATTGCAGCGTTGCAGGCCGAAAGCGGTCTGTTGTCGATGGACCAATACGAAGACCTGGTGGACCGTCATCTGGCGCTGACATCGCGCATGCAGGAGCTGTCGGCCGTTCTGAGCGACAAGTCCGCCGAGGTTGCGCAGCTCGAATCCCGGCTTGGCGTCGATGCGCGCAAAGCGGCTGCCACACTGAAGCTTTTTGCCGATGGCTCTTACGTCAAGATGTTGCAGGAAGGCGCGGTCTTCGAAGCGGCACTGGCCGAAGCGCAGGCCCATTACGGGCCGTCCCACCCCAAGGTGCAGGAGGCACGTCAGGCCCGCGATGGCGCGGCGGCCGTGGCGCTTGATCTGGCCGTGGCGATCACCGGCCTGCCGCGCGCAGACCTTGCCGCGCTGGACCTTGCCCCCAATGGCGTGCGGGCCGATCTGCTGTCGCAACTGGTCGAAAAGGATGCAGACCGCGCCGGCACATCGCAGGAACTGGCCGCGCTTCAGGATCAGCTGGCCGCCAGCGAAGCCGATCTGGACATCAAGCGCCGTGCCGCTGCTGCATTGCAGGACCTGGAACGCGATTTTGCGGTGGCCGAAGCCGTCTTTGCATCGGCCATCGCGCGCGCGCAATCCAGCAAATCCGACTTCTTCGCCTCCTATCCCCTTGTGCAGGTTCTGGAAAACCCGTCGCTGCCGGAAAGACCGTCTTCGCCGAACAAGAAAATCGCGATTGCGGCAGGCGGTGCGGCCACGTTCATGATGCTGGTCGGACTGCTGTTGGGCTGGACACGCAAGGCTGTCATCACACGCCTTCTGCCGACAACCCGGGATCCGGAATGACCCCTGAAAACCCGATAGAGCGCGTTGTTCTGAAAACGCTGACACTGACATGGCCGTTCTACGCGTTTGGCGCGCTTTACGTGGTGGGGCCGGTGCTGGCCTGGATGCTGGGCGGGCTGGCGCTTGTCGTGCTCTACCTCGGCCCTGCGGTGCGCCCCGACATGCGTGCGACCGGGCCGATCCCCCTGATCGTCTGGGTCTGGATCGCTGGCATGCTGGGGATGCTGATCGCGCTGTGGGTGGGGCATCTCGATTGGGGGCTTGGGACCGGCAAGACCATCAAGTCATCCATCGGATGGGCCAAGGGCTGGGCGCTTCTGGCTCTTTTTCCACTGGTCGGGGCGGTCTTGCCCATCCGGCGCGAGGTGCTTGTACGGGGCCAGTGCATCGTCGGGCTTTGGACGCTTGTCCTTGCACCGATGCTGCTGGTTGCGCCTTACGTGGGGTTGCCGGAACGCATTTTCACCTCGCCACTCAAGGCGGTTGGGGGGCCGGGGCCGGAATATTTCACCGTGTTCCTGTTCACATGGGATCCGGCAAGCTGGACCCCGCGCTGGCAGTTCTACGCGCCGTGGTCGCCCTTTGCGGCACTGCTAGGCGTCATCATGCTGCTGTTTGCGCTGGAAGACCGGTCCCCCAAATGGAAGGCCATCGGCATTGCGGCAGGTCTGCTGATGATCCTTGCCTCGAAATCCCGCATGGGGCTTGTCGGGGTTGTGGCCTGCACCATCGGGCCCCGGATGATGCCGCTGATCCTGCGTGGCTGGGCATGGCAGACCGTGGCCGGGCTGATGGCGTCGATGGCGGTGTTCGGGGGGATGGTGCTGGCGGCGGCCATGGATTTCGTCGCGGCCTTCAAGGGCGCACGCGCCGACAGCACCCGCGTCCGCGCCACGTTGCAGCGCATCGCGTCCGAGCGTTGGGAAAACGACGCCTACTGGTTCGGTCACGGCACGGTCCATCCCGGTCCGCATCTTGTTGAATACATGCCCATCGGCAGTCACCACACATGGTTCGGGCTGCTGTTCGTCAAAGGGCTGGTGGGCATGGTCAGCCTTTTGATCCCGTTTGTCTGGCAAACCCTGCTGACGATCGTGGACGCCGCCAGGTCCCCGCGGGGCTATTTGCCGATGGGCATCATGATGACCTTCACCATCCTGTCCTTTGGCGAGAACATCGAGATCGAGGCCTACCTGCTGTGGCCGGCGCTGATGATGCTGGGCATTCACGCGCGCGAGGTCGCCCGCCTGCCCCGTTCCCGCAATGCGGTTCGTTCGGACACAGGGTCTGCGGATGCTTTCGAAGGCGTGAAAAGCTGTCCAGGCACCGGTTGACAGGGGCAGATGACACCCGGGCACGCCTTGGTCAGAACCGGGTCAAGGGCAGATGCCCGGTAACGCCATCCCGGACAACGGTCTTTACAGCCGGACGTCCCTGTCTGGTCCGACATCGAGCCTAAAAATGTGCTGCGCCATCACGCTGGGGAAGTGCTGTCGCACCAGGGGATCATGGCCGGGAATGATAAGGCCTGACGTGGAGGCAAGCCGTTCCAGCGTTTCAAAGCCATCCAACATGTTCTGCAGATCGACCACGATGGGAAAGGGTTTGCGCGCAAGAACGTTCTCGTAGAAATGCGCGGCATCAGAGGCCAGAACCAACCATCCGGCCTGCGTTCGCACACGCACGCATTGCAGGCCGCGACTGTGGCCGCCGATGCAATGCACGGTGACGCCATCGGCCACCTGCGCCGCGCCGTCGTGGAACGTGACCTTGCCGGAATAAAGCCGCTTGATCGCCTCGCAGACATGGCCTGCTGTGAACGGCATCCGCAGCGTGTCATGGCACATGCAGGGACCGGTGGCGTAGGC
>CAYZAD010000035.1:0-19441 GCA_964476315.1 uncultured Rhodobacterales bacterium | reverse complement strand
CCAGATAAGCGCCCCTCGTTGGGGAGGGGTGTCCCACCGCCGCGTTTATGCGGGCCTCTCAAAACACGCAAGTCGGAAAATGTCGCCAATGTGACGCATTCGAAGAATAGTCCGGGCGCAGATGTCGCCGATCGGAAACCTTGCGCGCAGCCCGCTTTGAGCTGCCAACAGCCTGTCCGTGGAAAGACGACGCTTGGCCTTGGCCCCCTGTTCGATCTGGTCTTTCCTCTTTTCGAGGGCTAAAGCGCCGCGTGACGGAAAAGGACACACAGCATGTACACCGCCACACTGATTGCCCGACCTGCGGCACTTGACCCTGCCTTGGCGAAAGCGCTGCGCGATGCGTGGGGCGGTTCGGATGTTGTTTGGCTTTCGCCGGATGAAGCGGCGGAATTCGAAATGGATCGTGTTCCGGACACCGCGACGACCAGTTGGACCGCATTGCAGGATCAAGGTGTCGATCTGGTGATCCAACCCAGCAAGGGGCGACGGAAAAAGATGCTGCTTGCCGACATGGACAGCACCATGATCCAGCAGGAATGCATCGACGAGTTGGCCGAGGTCGCCGGTGTGGGCGCACAGGTCAAAGCCATCACGGCGCGCGCCATGAACGGCGAACTGGACTTCGAAGGCGCCCTGCTCGAACGCGTCGGATTGCTGAAGGGGTTGCCGCTGACCGTCATCGACGAGGTGCTGAAAGACCGCATCACGCTCATGCCGGGTGGGCCGGTCCTGCTTGCGACAATGCGGGCCAACAAGGCATATGCCGCGCTTGTGTCAGGCGGCTTTACCGCGTTCACGCAGCGCGTGGCGCATACGCTTGGATTCGACGAACACCGGGCAAACACTTTGCTGGGGGATGGCGCAACGCTCAGCGGTGACGTGGGTCGGCCGATCCTGGGGCGTGCGGCAAAGGTCACCGCTTTGGAGGAAATCACGCAAAAGCTGCAGATTTCAGAGCAGGATGTCCTTGCCGTTGGCGACGGGGCCAACGATCTGGACATGCTGCAACGTGCAGGCGCTGGGGTGGCGCTGCATGCCAAACCCAGCGTTCAGGCGCAGGCCAAGCTGCGTGTGAACCATGGCGACCTGACCGCGCTTTTGTTCGTGCAGGGCTATCGCCGTGACGAGTTCGTTACACCAGAAGCCCCGGGGCCGGTTTGATCTGACCGGTTTTCAGCCCATCCCAATTGTAGATGATGGGATTGAGGAACGCCGCCACTTCGGGGTTTGCTGGATCAAGCACGTCGAGCCGCGCCAAAAGCGCTGCAATGGCGCACTCGGCCGCACGGGTGGCCCCGTCCGCCGCCTTAACGGCTATGCCCAATCCGCGGGTTGGCAGGATCGCGACAAAATACCCCTCGGCTCCTGTCTTCAACGCGACCGGTTCCTTTGCCACGCGCATCAACCGTGTGCAGGCGCGGCCTTCGCCAGCAACGAGTTCCGGATATGTGTGCATCGCCTCGACCAAGGCCGCCCCTGCCACGCTCATGCTGTCAGACCGCTGGGATGCGGTTGCAAACCACCCCATTGCGCGCGCCATGCCATGCATCGTCGTTGCGAAATTGGGGGCAGAACAACCGTCGATCCCGAAACCCGGGCTATCCTGCGCAGTCACGGTTTCAAACGCCTCAAGGCAGGCCGCCTGTACCGGATGGTCGGGGTCGACATAGTCTGGTCCGGCTTTCAGATGCTGTGCCAAGGTCAGAAAGCCCGCATGTTTGCCCGAACAGTTGTTATGCACCCGGCAGGGAGATTCGTGATTGCGGATCATCGCCAGCTTGAGATCGGTATCACGGCTCACCTGAGGACCACAGCGCAGGGCGTCGTCGTCGAGTCCGAGTTCGGTCAACCAACGGTTCACCCGCTCGACGTGGATGGCAGCACCTTGGTGCGACGCACAGGCCAGCGCAAGCTGCTCCCCTGTCAATCCCCGCGCCTTGGCGGCACCAGACGTCAGAAGCGGCAAGGCCTGAATCATCTTGGACGAACTGCGCGGCAGGACCACCGCATCAGGGTCACCCCAGGCAGCGATGATCTGCCCGGAACCGTCGCAAATCACGGCATGTCCAAGGTGATGACTTTCGTGAAAGGGTCCGCGCCAGACCTCGGCGAGTGATGCGGGTTGTCCCATGTCTTCGCTCCCTTGAAGTTGGGCAAAAAACTGCCAACTGGGCTTTAAAGCTCTCCATAAATCAGGCTATTCTGATGCCGTCGAGAGCAAAGTCGCAGTGACATAACGATGGGCTGAACCCATACTGCGGCGGACGGATATATTGAGGCTAAGGACAGTCTGGAGGCTGGACGGATGAATTCATGGATTGGCGGGATGGCAGTCGGCACAATCATGCTGATGTCTGCTGGCTCCAGCATGGCGCAGGAAACAAGCACGAACCGTGTCAACGCAATCACAGACTGGAGCGTGTTCGAAGGTCAGGACCCACGCGAATGCTGGGCAGTGACCACGTACAAGGAAAGCGTCAACACGCGCGGAGGCCGGGTTGTCGCCGTGACCAGAGGCGAGATTCTGTTGATGGTGTTCTATCGTCCGGGGGACGAGGTGCAGGGACAGGTGGCCTTTACCGGTGGCTATCCGTTCGCAGAAGGCTCTACCGTCAACGTGAATATCGGTGGCACAGAGTTCGAATTGTTCACCGAAGGCGAATGGGCCTGGCCAGCGGGTGAAGAAGACGATCGCAGAATAATCACGGCCATGAAGCGTGGCGCTGACGCGGTTCTCACGGCTCAATCCTCACGCGGGACAACCACGAAAGACACGTTTTCGCTTTTGGGCTTCACCGCCGCAGTCGAGGATGCAGAGAAACGCTGCGCGTCCTGACACCGGCATATGTCAGGTGCCTGACACAGCTTTGAAGCACGAAACAGGGTCGCAATCGCGGCCCTTTTTTTATCGCATTTTTCTGACTTGCATTAAAACTATAAATCTAGTTATGTAGTTTCATGGATCGAACCCAGGATATCGCCCGCGCACTTGCCGCGCTTGGTCACGAGGCCCGTCTGCGGATCTTCCGCGTTCTCGTCAAAGCGGGGCATGACGGACTGACGGTCGGCGACATCGCATCGCACCTGGGTTTGCCCGCCTCGACACAGGCGCATCACCTCAGGATGCTCGTGGAGGCGGGATTGATCGTACAATCGAAACAAGGCCGCGCGGTGATCAACACCGTCGATTTCGACAAGATGAACGGTGTGCTCGGCTTTCTGTCCGAAGAATGCTGCACCGGATTTGCCGCGAACACATCGAACACGGCCGCCTGAACCAATGGAGGCCGCACATGGCCGATCTCTCTCCAAACGCCCCGCCAAACCAAATCGCGGTCGCTTTCAAAAAACACAAGGTCTGGCTGGCATCGGGTGTGATCCTGCTGCTGACGGCTCTGGTATCGACACCACAAGCGGCACAAAGCGTTGTGTTTGTTGCGGACGCCCTGCTGCACACCGGCCCCTACCTGATTCTGTCCATCGGCATCGCGGCCTGGGCCGTGGCCACCGGGGCGGATAACCTGATCGCGCGCGCCTTCACCGGATCGCCTGCGCTGATGATCGTGCTCGCGGCACTGGCCGGGGGCCTGTCGCCGTTCTGCTCTTGCGGGGTGATCCCGCTGATTGCCGCGCTTCTGACAATGGGTGTTCCGCTGTCGGCGGTGATGGCGTTCTGGCTTGCGTCACCAGTGATGGATCCGTCGATGTTCCTGCTCACATCGGGTGTGCTTGGCCTCGAATTCGCCATCGCCAAGACGCTTGCGGCGATTGGCCTTGGTATCGCAGGCGGCTTTGTCGTGCTGTCCCTTGCAGGAACCCATGTCTTGCACGACGCCCTGCGCGAAGGCGTTGGCAATGGTGGGTGCGGCGCTGCGAGGATTCGGAACCCCAAACCCGTTGTCTGGCGGTTCTGGAATCACGCGGACCGGGTTGAGAAATTCGGAAAAGAGGCTCTCAAGACCACGCTCTTTCTCGCACAATGGCTGGTGCTTGCCTTCCTCCTCGAAAGCCTGATGCTCGCTTATGTTCCGGCAGAGACGATCACCTCTGTCCTTGGTGGAACAGGTATTGGCCCCATCGCAATCGCAACGGCGGTCGGAGTGCCGGCTTATCTCAACGGCTATGCGGCCTTGCCACTGATCAGCGGTCTGATGGAGCAAGGCATGGCGTCAGGCGCAGGGCTGGCCTTTCTTGTCGCGGGCGGCGTGACATCGCTTCCTGCGGCCATCGCGGTCTGGGCACTGGTGAAACCCCGGGTCTTTACGCTCTACATCGCGATCTCGCTGGGCGGCGCGTTTCTGATCGGGCTGGCCTATCAGGCCTGGACGCTGATCTGAGGATCAACGACCTTTCGAAAGGTCGGGGACACCGTGGTTTCGAAATCACGTCAAAAAGCGTCTTCGAAGACGCCTGGCAAGGTTCATCGAAGAGCCTTGCCCCGTCTTTCCCCTTTGGCAAATGGCAAAGACTCCTATATGTGACCCAACTCATCTCCGAGAAAGGCCCAAGACATGACCGGCGCTGCACCGATCACGCAAGACGTTCTGACCATCCCGCGCAAAGCGCCCGAGGGTGGCAAGACGAATATCGTCGGCCTGACCCGACCGGCCCTGCGCGACGCGCTGATCGCAATCGGAACACCCGAGAAGCAAGCCAAGATGCGGGTGAACCAGATCTGGCAGTGGGTCTATCAATGGGGTGTCCGCGACTTTCACGCGATGACGAACCTGGCCAAGACCTACCGCGCGCAGCTTGACGAGCATTTCGATATCGCCGTGCCAGAGATCGTGTCGAAAAACGTCTCGGCCGATGGCACGCGCAAATACCTTGTCCGAATCGCAGGTGGGCACGAGGTCGAGGTGGTCTACATCCCCGAAACCGATCGCGGCACGCTCTGCATCTCATCCCAGGTCGGTTGCACACTGACCTGTTCCTTCTGCCACACCGGCACGCAAAAGCTGGTGCGCAATCTGACGGCAGGCGAGCTCATCGGGCAGGTCATGCTCGCGCGTGACGACCTCGACGAATGGCCGCAACCCGGCATCGGCACCGGTGAGGCGGGCCCGCGCCTGCTTTCGAACATCGTTCTGATGGGCATGGGCGAACCGCTCTACAATTTCGAGAACGTGCGCGACGCCATGAAGATCGCAATGGATGGCGAAGGCATCGCCCTGTCGCGCCGCCGCATCACGCTGAGCACGTCGGGCGTCGTGCCGGAAATCGCCAAGACGGCAGAAGAGATCGGCTGCCTGCTGGCCGTGAGTTTCCATGCCACGACCGACGAAGTGCGCGACAGGCTGGTGCCGATCAACAAGCGCTGGAATATCGAAACGCTGCTGGACGCGCTGCGCGAATATCCGAAGAAATCCAACTCCGAGCGCATCACTTTTGAATACGTGATGCTCAAGGACGTGAACGACAGCGATGAAGACGCCCGACGCCTTGTGAAGCTGATCCAGGGTATCCCGGCCAAGATCAACCTGATTCCGTTCAACGAATGGCCGGGCGCGCCTTATGAACGCTCTGACTGGTCCCGGATCGAAGCCTTTGCCGATATCATCTACAAGGCAGGCTATGCGTCGCCCATCCGCACCCCACGCGGCGAAGACATCATGGCAGCCTGTGGACAGTTGAAATCCGCAACCGAACGTGCCCGCAAAAGCCGCGCCCAGATCGCAGCGGAAACCGGCTTGGGTTAAGGAACCGCGTCGGGCTTCAGACGTACCTTCGCATTGGGTCCACGAGGATCGAGATCATAAAGCGTTGGCTTGCCCGAAAGGTAGCCCCGCCACGTCTTGTCCGGTTTGGCGGAAATGGAAGTGTTATGCTTCTGATACATCATCGTTCCGAACTGTGTCAGCGTCACGCCATTTTTCCCGGACGACGCAATAAGGCTGACAACCTTTTTATCCAGATCGGTCAGATGCGTCTGTTTCTTCACGGGAGGTGTCTCATCCTCCAATTCCCGAAATTCGGAACATGCCTTGCGCAGTGTCGCTTTGGTTTTTGGCTCCCCGACCCCGATAACATGAACACCACGCGCACGGATGAACCGGGCAAGGTGGCTGAAATCTGCATCCGAACTGCCCAGGACAACGGTGCCGACCCGATTGGACAAAACGTATTCCGTCGCCTCTATCGCCATCAGGACATCGGTCGCGTTCTTCTCGCTCCCGGAATAGATAAACTGGAAGGATGGAGCATTGCGCCAACACCCAATGGCAATTTCATTCCCGTATACGCGAGCGACAGACACCTGACCAAACGACGCGGCGCATCGCAGGATCTTGCCCGCATATCTGGCAGGCAAGTTGTCCCCATCCACAAAAATCGCCAGTGACTCTGACATCCAAAAAATCCTTTTAAATTCAATTCACCGAAAAGGTAGCCGGGAATTTCGCCCATAATTTGGCGATCAGGTCTTATTCGGCAGTTTGTTACCGTCGCAGAGGGAACTGAGCGTCGAAACAAAACGTGCGGATCATTCGGGAAACTCTTTTGATCCGGCCCTTGACCTTCCAGTGACTGGAAACCTTATGTGCAGGGTCGAGCCAAAAGGACATGCCCCATGACCACACTCCGTTTCGCCGTCGATAACCTGAGCTGCGCAGGTTGCGCAGGGCGCGCTGAACGTGCCTTGCAAGCCGCGCCCGGGGTGCAATCGGCATCCGTCAACATCGCGAACCGCATGGCGCAGGTAACGGGCGATGCCAGCGTAGACATCTTGACCAAGGCGTTGGCCGATGCCGGATATCCCGCACATGAGACCACCCACCGCCTGCGCATCACGGGCATGAGCTGCGCCTCTTGCGTCGGGCGCGTGGAACGCGCGCTTTTGGCGGAACCAGGGGTCGTGGGTGCCAACGTGAACCTGGCAACCGAAACCGCGGAAGTGCGTATCCTCGATGGCGCAATCGACCCTGCCGCCCTCGCAGAGGTTGTCAGCAAGGCAGGGTACGATGCCACTCCAGTAACGGCAGCGGCCCCGCAGGAACATGATGAAATCAGCCCGCTCAAGCGGGATACGCTGATTGCGGGTGCGCTTACCCTGCCGGTGTTCCTGACCGAAATGGGCGGGCACCTCTTTCCGCCGCTGCATCACGCCATCATGGGCAGCATCGGCATGCAGACCTTCTGGGTTCTGCAGTTCCTGCTTGTGACTATGGTTCTTGTCTGGCCGGGCCGGCGCTTTTTCCGCATCGGTCTGCCGCTTCTGTTCAAGGGTGCACCGGACATGAACAGTCTTGTTGCGCTTGGCACGGGGGCGGCGTGGATCTTTTCCACCATTGCCACCTTTGCACCCGGCCTCCTGCCAACCGGCACCCGTGCCGTCTATTTCGAAGCGGCTGCCGTCATTGTCACCCTCATTCTGGCAGGCCGCTGGATGGAAGCCCGCGCCAAGGGACGGACCGGGGCCGCCATTCGACATCTGGTAGGTCTGCGCCCCGACACGGTGCGCGTGAAGCGCGATGGCGTCTTCAGCGACATTCCCCTTGCGGACGTTCACACAGACGACATCATCGAAGCCCGCCCCGGAGCCCGCATCGCCGTGGACGGGATCGTCACGGACGGCACGTCGTTCGTGGATGAGAGCATGATCACCGGAGAACCCCTGCCCGTCTCCAAATCGGCTGGCGATGCCGTCACGGGCGGCACGATCAATGGCAATGCGCCGCTGATCTACCGGGCCACGGCCGTGGGTCAGGACACGGTACTGGCGCGGATCATTGACATGGTGCAAACCGCGCAGGGTGCGAAACTGCCCATTCAGGCGCTTGCCGACAAGGTTGTGCGCATATTCGTACCAGTGGTTCTTGCCATCGCTGCGCTGACAGTCGCGATCTGGCTCATCTTTGGCCCCGATCTCAGCTATGCGCTGACTGCCGGCGTGGCTGTGTTGATCATCGCATGCCCCTGCGCGATGGGCCTTGCGACGCCCACATCCATCATGGTCGGAACGGGCCGCGCGGCCGAACTTGGCGTGCTTTTCCGCAAAGGTGACGCGCTGCAACGGCTCGACAGTGCAAAGGTCATCGCTTTCGATAAAACCGGCACCCTGACCGAAGGTCGCCCAACCCTTGTGGATCAGACCACGGTGGGAGGCTTCGACCCGAACACGGCTTTGACCCTGACGGCGGCGGTTGAGCAAAGCTCAGACCACCCCATAGCGCGGGCCATCCTGACGGCTGCACCGGCCAAGCTTCCAAGCGTGGAATCCAGCGAAACGATCCCCGGTTACGGTCTGAAAGCGAACGTGAATGGTCAGACGGTTCTTGTCGGTTCGGAACGCTGGCTGGTGAAGAACAACGTCAATACCAGCGCGCTTCAAGACAGCATCACGGCCAACGCGCAAAAGGGCCATACTCTTGTGTGTGTCGCCATCGACAACAAGGCGGCCGCCGTGTTTGCGGTTGCCGACCAGATCAAGCCCACGGCAAAACCCGCCATTGCCGCGCTTCATGCGCAAGGGCTCAAGGTGGCGATGATTTCGGGGGACAACCAGGTTGCAGCCGACGCCATCGCACGCCAACTGGGGATCGACCATGTCACCGCTGGCGTTCTTCCGGACGGCAAGGTGGATGCGATCAAATCCTTGCGCGCTAGCTTTGGTGCCGTTGCCTTTGTTGGCGACGGAATCAACGACGCGCCTGCGCTGGCAGAAGCCGACACCGGGCTTGCCATCGGAACAGGCACCGACGTGGCTATCGAGGCCGCGGACATCGTTCTTTCCTCGGGTCGGGTCTCGGGGGTGGTGAACGCTGTCGACGTGTCCCGCAAGACCATGTCGAACATCCGTCAGAACCTGTTTTGGGCCTTTGCGTACAACACAGCGCTTATCCCGGTGGCTGCCGGCGCACTGTATCCTGCGTTCGGCATCCTGTTGTCACCCATGCTCGGCGCTGGCGCGATGGCTCTCAGTTCGGTCTTCGTGGTCAGCAACGCGTTGAGACTGCGCAAGGTTCAACCCGCGCAGGAAGACCGGCAATCGGTCCGCCGCGCGCTTGAGGAGGCACCCGCATGAACATAGGTGAAGTCGCCAAAGCCGCCGGACTGCCCCCGAAAACCATCCGGTACTACGAAGAGATCGGTTTGATCAAACCGCTGCGTGATGCCAACGGGTACCGTGCGTTCCGCGACAGCGACATGCACAAATTGGCGTTCCTCAGCCGCGCGCGCGCATTGGGTTTCAGCATCGAAGACTGCCGCACATTGCTGACGCTCTACGAAGACCAATCCCGTGCCAGCGCCGATGTCAAAACGCTGGCCGAAGCACATCTGCACAAGATCGAGGACAAGATCGCGCAACTGCAATCCATGCGCGATACGCTGTCGGAACTTGTCCGGTCCTGCGCGGGCGATCAACGCCCCGATTGTCCGATCCTCAAGGATCTTGCCGCCAGCGAAAGCTGATCTGTCCTTGTGGCGTAAACAAGCCGAAAGCACGAAAAACGCCACTGGTGCAAATGCGACAAGCCACTAGAGTGACGGAATGATTGATGTCGCAACCCTGGACAGCAGATACGCGTGGGGCCGTCTGTTGGTGACGGTGCTGATAGCGATTGTCATCAATGTCAGCATCTGGATCCCCATCGTCGTCATGCCAAGCGTTCAGGCCGAATTCGCGGCAAGCCGTGCAGATGTATCGGTGCCTTACACACTGACGATGATCGGTTTTGCGCTTGGCAATTTCGTTGTGGGACGTTGGGTCGACCGATATGGCGTCGCGCTGACCCTTTCGGTTTGCAGCACTGGCGTCGCCATAGCCTATATTCTGGCAGCCCTGAGCCCGTCTCTCTGGATGCTGATCGTTCTGCATTTCTTTATCGGCTTTGCGTCCGCGATCGGGTTTGGCCCCTTGATTGCTGATCTGTCCAAATGGTTCCTGAAGCGCCGCGGCATCGCGGTCGCGCTTGTGGCGTCGGGCAACTACCTGTCCGGGTCGATCTGGCCACTTGCGCTCGAAGCGGTGGCAGGCGACGAATCCTGGCGTTGGAGCTATACTGCCATCGGCGTTGTCACCCTGCTGGTCGTGCCTCCCCTGGCGCTGCTGCTGCGCCGCCCTTTGCCAGATGACGCCATGCGCATCGCCGATACGCAATCGGCCTTGCGCACCAAGGCCACCGGCTTCACGCCGCGACAATTGCAGGTCATGCTCAGCTTTGCTGGCATCGGGTGCTGCGTGGCCATGTCGATGCCGCAGGTGCATATCGTCGCTCTTTGTGTTGATTATGGTTTCGGGGCTGCCGTCGGGGCAGAGATGCTGTCTCTCATGCTGTTGGGCGGCGTCGTTTCACGCCTCATATCCGGCACGCTTGCGGACAGGTTCGGCGGCATCCCGACGCTGCTGATCGGGTCCACCCTGCAAGCCATTGCGCTGTTTCTTTACCTTCCTGCCGGAGGGCTTGTGTCGCTTTACGTGGTCAGCCTGATCTTCGGACTCAGCCAGGGGGGCATCGTTCCGAGCTATGCCATCATCGTACGCGAGTACATGCCCACGAAAGAGGCGGGTGCGCGTGTCGGTTTCGTCATGATGATGACCATTCTCGGCATGGCCTTGGGCGGTTGGCTATCGGGCTGGATCTACGACGTGACCGGAAGCTACCAATGGGCCTTCGTCAACGGCATTGTCTGGAACGGCATGAACATCGGCATCATGATCCTGATCCTGTTCCGAAGCCAGCGCGGCGGCACATTGCGCGCCGCGCCAGCATGAGGTCATTCAGCCGAACCACTCCTTGAATGGCCCGATGCAGCGATGGAACCCGGCCTCGAAGTCTCCATCACCGGGGTGATACACACTCTCGAACGAGACCACGCCGTCATATCCATCCCGTCGCAGCGCATCCGCCATCGGACCGAACAGCGGGCCGAGTTGCCCGGCTCCCATCGGCCTCACTTCAAGATACGCGCGCGGGGTGTCCACCTGCACGTCCTTGATATGTACATGCCCAAGATAGCCATCGCGCACCACGTCATAGCCGTCTGGATAGGCCAGTTCATGGCACCAGCAGTTGTTTCCGGGATCCCAAAGCACCTTCAATGCATCCTTCGCACCCAGGTCGTCGATCAGCTTTCGCGCGGTGTGGTTGGAATTCACCATCGTCCCATTGCCGGTCTCAACCACCAGGGTGACGCCTGCATCCCGCGCCACATCGACCGCAGGCGCAATCAGCGGCAACATCGCGTCCCAGGCGCCATGCGCAACGTTCCACTTTTCGGCCCCATGCGCGCCGAACAGGATCTGCTCTTTCTTCGGAGTCATGATCCGCACCAGAGGTGAGCCGACAACATGCGCCATGTCGATCACCCGCCTGAGTGCATCCATATGCGTCCGATGCAGGTCGTCACCCGGAACATTGTCCTTGGTCATGCCGGCGAAGATATGCCGCGACAGGCACGACACCGGCTTGCCCCGGTCCCGCAGCAACGCGTCGATTTCGCGGATTTGCTCGGGCGGGTGGTCCCCCACCTCGTGGTCCCAGACAAACTGCAACTCGGCGTATTCAAGTCCGAACGCGTCCATGACATCCACGGCATGCCCGAGATCGCGGCTGATGCCGTCACAGATGACGCCAAGCTTCATGACTTGGCGCCCTTGCGATGAAGCTCTGCGCCGACGATCTCTTCGATCACGCGGGTGCAGACCCAATTGTCGCCGTTGGGATACTTGGTCCGGCCCGCGTGAAACACCTGCATCGCAGATGCCGCCGTATGAAGCGGCACGCCAAGCTCTTGCCCAAGCGTCATCGAGATCGTCAGATCCTTGTGCATCGTATTGATATGACTGCCGGTGCCTTCGAATTGCCGGTCAATGATCTTTTCCAGGGCGTTGTTCACCACACCGCACCCCGCGCTTGAGGTCGAGAACACGTCATACAAGACCTGCCCCGACACACCCGCCTTGGCCGCCAGCGCTGCCGCTTCGAATGTTGCCGAAAACTGCGCGCCGATCAGCGATTGAAGGCAGGCTTTCACAGTCTGCCCGTCACCCGGTGACGTCCCCACGCGGTGGATGTTTGCCGACACTGCCTGCATGACATCGGCGAACGCATCAAGCACGTCGTCCGGTGCCGCCGCCATCATCGTCAGGGTCCCGGCTTGTGCACCGGGATACCCGCCCGATACCGGCGAATCGATCAGATGCACGCCTGACCCGGCCATGCCGTCCGCGATCTCGCGCGCTTCGCTTGCGTGAACCGTCGCGGTCAGGATCACCGCTCCACCTGCGTTCATGTTGGCGACCACGCCGTCCGGCCCCAGGATCACCTCTTTCGCCTGTGCCCCGGTCATCACCATGACATAGATGACATCCGAAGCACGGCCCACCTCTGCCGCTGATGCTGCAGGCAGGCCCCCCATCTCGGCGAATGCCTTTTGTCGTTCGGGCAGCAGATCTATCCCGGTGACGGTGTACCCGTTCTTGATCAGGTTTTTGGCCAGCCCGCTGCCCATATCCCCGATGCCGATCACTCCTACGGTTTTCATGAAAACCCTCCGTGTTTTGCGCACCAGCCGGTGCGCCGTTCGAAATAGCCGTTTTGGCAACGGCCAGTTTCGCGGGGGTTTCACGCGTCATTATCGACGTCGGGCGAGTCCGGAAGACACCCCGCTGCCCGGTTAGGTATCTGCGACGCTAAAAGACGGTCCGCTGTTTGACAAGTACACGCCTCCGGCGTTGATCCTGACCGCGTCACATCAAAACCGGGCCGCGTTGGACAGTCCTGGTATCGCCGCCGTCAGGCCACGATGCAGCGCCCGGAAGCCGTGTCATTGAAGTACGCTTTGCACGCTGTCGCAAAGCATTCCACAACCCGGCGTGGTGCAGTCTTGGCATACCCCACGGCAAGACTGAGACCCGGAAGATCGTCTGCGATCGGGACCGCGACCACGCGATCGCCCGCATAGGTCACATCGGTCTGCGGCACCATGTTCAGAACCGCACACCCCAGACCTGCCCCAACCAGGCTGCGCACCATTTCGGTGGAAGTTGCATGCGCCACGACATGGGGTGACACACCCTGCCTGACAAAAAGCTGCTTGTAATAGTCGGTGGCAAAGGGGCGGTTCAATGCCACCAAAGGCGACTGCGCGATCTGTTGCAACGTCACGGATTGCCGGTCGGCCAGCACATGCCGCGCAGGTAGCAGACAGTAGGCCGGGGCGGTGACCAATGGCTCGTATTCAATCTCGGGTCGGGCACCATCGCTCACGAACAGCACAACGTCATAGGTTCCCGACAACAACCCTGCCTGTGCTGTCTCGTTGTCACAGGCCTCAAGATGCAGATCGACGGATCCCGAGGACAATCCCGACTTTTGCAGCACAGTTGGCAGGAATGCCGGCGCAATGGGCGCATAGTACCCGATCCGGAGCGTTCCGCTAAGCGTGCGCTTCAGGTCAGCCCCTTCCAACAGCATCGCATCATAGTCTTCCAGCAAGCGCGCAAACTTTTGCGCAATCGCCTTTCCACTGGCCGTTGGCGTGATGCCACGTGCCCGATGACGATGGGTCAGTGTCAGATCGAAATGCGCCTCCACCTGATCGAGGGCGGCAGAGATCGCAGAGGCTGCGATGTTCAGTTCGGCTGCAGCCTTGGCAATGCTTTCATGCCGCAAGGCCGTCACGAAATACCGCATCGTCTTGAGCGTGAGCGTCACGGCAATCCCCTCATAATCAGATTTACTTCGTAACTTTATACTATTTTTCAGATGAAATGAAATCTGGCAGACTTTGCTGGTCGCAAACCAGAAGGAAATGACATGTCGGATGCCCCGCTCAAAGGGTGGAACCACACACCCAACGTGCCGCTTCAGGTGTCGCCCCTGTTTCGCTGGCCGCTGCGGCCCATGGCGATCCTGCGCTGGTTCTGGGAATCGTGGTTCCTGATCTCGGAACGCCTGATCCTCGTCGCCATCGCGTTCATCTCGCTTGCCTGGTTCCAGCCACCACTGGAGGAAACACAAAGCTTTGCCTTCGGCTGGATCGCCGAAATGTACGTGCGCAACCTGATCCTGATGACCCTCGTCGCGGGTGGCCTGCATCTGTATTTCTACACATTCACCAAGCAGGGCCAGCGTCTGCGCTACGATCCACGCCCGCTGATGAAAAACGGAAAGCAATTCACCCTTGGCGGCCAGATCCGGGACAACATGTTCTGGACGCTGGCCAGCGGTGTCACGATCTGGACGGCCTACGAGGTCCTGCTGTTCTGGGCGATGGCGAACGGCTATGCCCCGATGATCTCATGGGTCAGCAACCCCGTCTGGTTCATCGCGCTCTTCTTCCTCATCCCGATCTGGGAAAGCTTTTATTTCTACTGGATCCACCGCCTTTTGCATGTGCCGTTCCTCTACAAACACGTACATGCACTGCATCATCGGAACATAAATGTCGGACCCTGGTCGGGGATGAGCATGCACCCGGTGGAACACCTGATCTTTCTCGGCTCCGTCCTGATCCACTTCGTGGTTCCGGCAAACCCGGTGCATATCCTCTACCACCTGCAATACTATGCCCTGACAGCAGCCACGACACATACGGGGTTCGAGGGCCTGCTGGTCAAGGACAAGAACCGTCTCGCCCTGGGCACCTTTCATCACCAGATGCACCACCGCTATTTCGAGTGTAACTACGGATCACTCGAAATCCCGTGGGACAAGCTTTTCGGGTCGTTCCACGACGGAACAGCGGCCGCAAACGAGCGGATCAAGGAACGGCGCAAGCGGATGGGCGCGGGGTAGGATCGAACCGAAACACAGATACCGCAGACACGTGCCGAGATCGCCTAAAGCCCGCACGCCTGCTTGAAGTGACCGCGCGCCTTGCCGGTGCCTTTCATGTCGAACATCGCGATGTCGCCGCCGCGTGCAGCCGTCAGGCTCAGGGCATTGCCCTGCCGGAACTGATCCAGAACGGTATCGGAAACCAGGAAGCGGCCAACAAAAGCCTTGTCGGGCGCAAAATAATGCCCGTCGATGGGATGTTTCGCGGTCCGGCCACCGGGCAGCCCGATCCACATCATCAACGTGTCACGCCCGTCGTCGATATTTTGCATGCCCGGAAACGGCCCCCCAGTCAGAAGGAAGTGCAGAAACCCGTCGCCTTTGTTGCAGGACAGGCGTAGGGCACCGCCTTTGCCGGACGCCATCGCCCAAGCGCTCCTGTCAGTTTCACCGCTTTGCCAATCCGCCTGCGCCATGCCGGATGACCCAAGCAGAAACGCGATGATCGCGGGTTTCAGAAATCGCTGCATATTGCCCTCTCCCGCTGCAGGATGCATCGGGCGACCGATTCTCGCAAATGCAAGTCGCCAGATCGCGCCCCAAGCCCTGCACATGCCTCTTTCAGGTTGCCAACACGTTCCGGAACAGCCACGGATCGCTTTCGTCAATGTCTTCGGGAAAGTGCTCCCACCGGTCCTGCAAAGGGGTCCAGTCGGTGTAATGCGCTTCCACCGGACCAAGATAGGGGCGTTGCACCTCAAGACACCGCGCATGGTCCATCTCGTCGGTCTCAACGATTCCGGCTTCGGGATTTTCCAGCGCCCAGACCATGCCCGCAAGCACGGCAGATGTGACCTGCAATCCGGTCGCGTTCTGATATGGTGCCAGATCGCGGGTTTCCTCGTTCGACAGGCGCGACCCGTACCAGAGCGCGTTCTTTTCGTGCCCGTAAAGCAGCACGCCCAATTCATCGATCCCTTCGACGATTTCGTCCTCGGTCAGGATGTGGTGAACCTTCTGCTGCTGGCCGGACCCGAACATCTCGTGCAGGGACAGCACGGCGTCATCGCAAGGGTGATAGGCGTAGTGACAGGTGGGCCGAAACTCCGGCGCATCCGGAGCACCGACGGTGTAGTAATCGGAAATCGAGATGGCCTCGTTATGAGTCACCAGGAAGCCGAATTGCGGCCCTGGCGTGGGGCACCAGGTATGGACGCGCGTGATTGCGCCCGGTCGTTCGAGCCAGATACCCGCCTGACAGCCCGCATCATGGGCGTGTCCGTTTTCGGGAAACCATGTCTCGTGTGTGCCCCACCCCAATTCAGCGGGCTGGAACCCTTCGGCGATAAAGCCTTCCACGGACCACGTGTTGACAAAAACCCCCCGTGGGCGCGGCGTACGCCGTGCCTGCGTGTCGCGTTCGGCGATGTGTACCCCTTTCACCCCCAAGGATTGCATCAAACCGGCCCAGCCAGCCCGGTCTGTCGGCACGGCCACATCGCGCCCCGTGTCCGCAGCGAGGGTCAAAAGCGCCTCTTTGACAAACCAGGACACCATGCCCGGATTGGCGCCACAGCAGCTGACAGCCGTCGTCCCACCGGGGTTCGCCGCTTTTTCGTCCCGCACTTTCTGGCGGAGCGCGTAGTTGGTGCGTGCGGCGTTATCGGTCGTGTCGAAATAGTAGCCCGCCCAGGGCTCCACAACGGTATCGATGTAAAGCACGCCCATTTCACGGCAGAGCTTCATCAGGTCGAGCGATGACGTATCGACCGAAAGGTTGACGCAAAACCCTTTGCCCTCTGCGAACAGATCCCCCAGAACCTCGCGGTAATTCTCGGGCGTCAGCGCGACCTGCAGGTGATTGATCTTGTGCTGCCGCAGGAAATTCGCCTGCGCTGCATCGGGTTCGATCACGGTGAACTTGTCGGCATCATATTCGAAATGCCGTTCGATCAGCGGCCACGTGCCTTTGCCGATAGAGCCGAAACCGATCATCACGATTGGTCCGTCGATGCGCCCGTAAACCGGATGTTGTTGCGTCATGATTGCTCCTTCGTGCGAAAATTGTCACTTCTACCGGATACCAAGATTGGCGCGTTTGCAGACGCCGATTGGCTGTTGAGTTGTCTGGATCCCGGGCAAACCGCCCTAGTTCCTGATAGCAGACATATGGTCCTGCAACGCCTGCCATCTTGGATTGTCATCTTCAAGGTGTCGCAACGCACCCCAGTCGCCCCATTTGCTGGACGGGGCCACATCGACGAACACGTTGAAGGGTGCAGAGCTTGCCCTGCTCCATGCCTCTAACACGTCCGCATAAAGCGCGCCCATCTCGTTCGAGTAGTTGAACGCGTTCAGGAATGCGACCAATCGTTCGTTTTCAACGGCATCCCAATTGGCGGCGGCATGCGTGCCCCCTTCATACATCAGGAACTCAAGCCCGAAGGCCTTTGCCGCCTGGGCGTGATGCGGCCATGCATTTTCGGTCAGGTCCCGAAGCGATCCGTTCCGCACAATTTGCGCCGCTTCGGAGAAAGTGCCGTCAAAGCGCCGGTTCCGGATGTATTCCCGCAACGCCACACGCTTAAGGCCTTCCGCTTCCCCCGCCGCGCGCGCGCGCGCTTCGCCCGCATCCAGCAAAGCCGCAACTGTCCCCGGATCGCCAAGCTCGTAGCCGAAGTAACCGGTCACGGCATAGGCATCAAAAGACCCGGCCGGTTCGCGGCCAAGTGCCTCGCGTGCCTTTTCTCCATGCAAGATCGAGTCCTCCAGACCCGGCCAACCCGTATGTACCGCCACGATCCTTTTCAGCCGATCCTCCGCTGCAGACCCGAACACGTCCGTCCAGATCTCCATCACCTGCGCTGCGCGAAAACCGTAGAATTGCATCCAGCCATCGTCCTGATCCCCCCAGCGCGTTTCGGCCTGCGCTGCGGCCCATCGGGCTTGTTCAAAGATGAAATTCCAAACCTCGTTCGAATATTCGACATGGGCCACAAGCTCTGGTTCCAGCGTGTCGAACACGGTTTTCGCCATCTTCCAGACCAACGCGTCGTCGGCCAGATGCGGCACGTTGAACCACGGATGCGCGTCCAGTTCATTTGCCAGATCGACCATAACCGTCAGGGGCACGCCGCGCCATGCATAGGAAAAATCGGTGGCTTTGGGCATGTCTTCCCAGACTTGAGCACCTGAATCGTTGGTCACCATCCAATCCATGAACCTGAGCGTGCCAAACCCTTCAATACGATCCATCCAAACCGGATTGAACACCGCGCCCGCCTTGAACAGCTCAAGATGGTCTTCCTTGATCACCCGGATATTGCGAATGGGATCAGAAGCCTCCGTCTCCCAGATTTTCAGACCAACAATGCCGTCACCGGGGGTGTACTCAAACACATGATGACCGTCATCGCGGCGGATCACCCGCGCGCGTCCGGTCACTTCGAACCGGCCGCGTCCGTCGTAAAACACATGGTACCGGCCCCGAAGATGCAGCGCCTCTTTCGGTTGGTCTGTCAGAAGCAGGCTTTCCAGTGCCGTGGCCTCGGGCGGCACCAATATCGGCCAACCCTCCGGGTCAAGAACGCCCCGCGCGGCCAGATCATCAAAGGACAGACCCCCCCATTGCCCCGGGAAATGACCGATCCAGGGGCGCGCAGTTTTCATCAGATCAATGAAAGGATGCTGTGTTGACCAATCCGAAATCCCATGCAGTCCGACAGACAACCCGCTGGCCCGGCTTTCTGAGACGGAAAGAAACGGCCCGCACCAAAAGACGAGAACGGCAAGGATCCTGATGCAGGCGCGTGGCAACATGGTCAAACTCCGATCAACTGATACGCAGACGCAGTTAGACGACAACCTCTTGCGCCGCCTGTTCTCCCACACCGAACACGCGCTTGTAACGCGCAATCTGATCGGTCGGACCCATCGCCTTGTTCGGATTATCCGACAATTTGACCGTTGGGCGTCCGTTCGCCTGCACCGCCTTGCAGACCAGAGAAAACGGCGCAAGACGGTCGTCCGGTGTCAGCCCGCGAAAATCGTTGGTCAACAGCGTGCCCCACCCAAAGGAGACCCGGACGCGGCCCGCGAACTGGGCCTGCAATTCGAGGATCTTGTTCTCGTCCAACCCATCCGAAAAGATCACTAGCTTCCTGGTGGGGTCCTCCCCCCGCTCTTTCCACCATTTGATCGCAATCTCGGCCCCGGTTGCCGGGTCACCGGAATCAATCCTGATGCCGGTCCATCCGGCCAGCCAGTCCGGCGCATCGCGCAGAAAGCCCTCGGTCCCGTAGGTATCGGGCAGGATCATCCGCAGATTGCCTTCGTGCTCTTCATGCCAATCGGCCAGAACGTCGTAGGGCGCTTGTTTCAGCGCCGCGTCATCTTCGGCAAGAGCCGCGTACACCATCGGCAATTCATGCGCATTGGTGCCAATCGCTTCGAGGTCGCGGTTCTTGGCGATCAGGCAGTTCGATGTGCCGACAAAACTGTCGCCCAACCCTTCGACCATCGCCTGCACGCACCAGTCCTGCCACAGGAACGAATGTCGCCGCCGCGTTCCAAAATCCGCGATCCGCAACTCAGGCACCTCGCGCAGCTTTTCGATCTTTTCCCAAAGCTTGGTCATTGCGCGGGCGTACAGCACCTGCAACTCGAACCGCCCCATGTCGTTCAGAACCGCGCGCCCGCGCAGCTCCATCAGCACG
>CAYZAD010000034.1:0-19848 GCA_964476315.1 uncultured Rhodobacterales bacterium | reverse complement strand
TGGCTGGGGTGGTAGGATTCGAACCTACGGTACACTGTACCAAAAACAGTTGCCTTACCACTTGGCTACACCCCAACCGTGACGCGGTTCTTACGCGCGTCGTTGGGCGGGATCAAGACCCAGAAATCGGAATTTTTGACTACTCTTCCAGCGCGTCGCGCTTCAGGAGATCGTCATCGCGTTTCTCCGCACGCTCGGTATCGATGATGCGCTCGAGTTCCTGCTCCATGGCGGCATCGACATCTGCAATCTCGGTCGTTGCCGCGGCGACGACTGCTGCAGTCGATGCCGCAGGTTGCGGATCGGACAACCCCGCCTTCTGATCGGGTATTGGCAAAGGATCGTGACCGAGGCCGACCACCCGGAGTGTTGTTTCCGGCATGACGATACCGGCATGTTCGAATGCGGTCATCGTCAGGCGCCAGGCCTCGCTGCGCGCCTTGAGGTAGCTGGTTTCGTGTTGCCTGATCCAGCCTGCCACCTTGATGACCACCGCGCTTTCCCCAAGCTCTTCAATCCAGACTGCGGGCGCCGGTTCCGCAATCACGAAAGGCAAAGAGGCGACGGTTTGCAGGGCCAGGTCTTGTGCGCGGGCAAGGTCGCTGTCGTAGGCCACCCCAAGGTCGATCACGAAACGACGTTCGTCGTTGCGGCTGTAATTCACGATGCGGCTCTTGAAGACGGTGGCGTTGGGAATTCGAATGTGATTCCCGTCAAAACTCAGGAGGATCGTTGCACGGCTGGTGAGGCGGATGACCTTTCCCATGTCTCCCTCGATCTCCACCGTGTCATTGGGCCGGAACGGCTGCCGGATCGAGAGCATGACGGATGCGATGAAGTTTTCCACGGTGTCCCGCACGGCGAACCCGATGGCAAGCCCGATGATGCCTGCCGCACCGAGGATCGTTGACAGCAATGCCGTGGCGCCAAGGATATCAAGCGCGATCACCACGCCCCCCATCAGGAACGCGATACGGATGATCTGGCGATATATGTCGGCGATAAAGGCATTCGGGGCCAGCCTGTCCCACGGGTATCTCATCCGCGCGATCGCAAAACCCGACAGGACAACCAGTGTGAACACGGTCAGGGCGATACCGGCCAGGGGAAGATAGTTTATGAATTGCTCGGTACGGGTTCGGAAACGGTCCAGCGCGGGGTCAAGGCGACGCACCACGTCGGTGGTTTCCACAACTTCGTTCTTGATCGTGACAACGCCTTCGACACGACCACTGATTTCGTTGAGCCGGGTCACTGCAGGGCCATCGAGGGCCGTTCCGCGCAGGGTGACGATGCCGGAACTGACCGTGACCGTGACATCCTCATAGCCGTCCAGTTCACGGAGGATTTCGCGAATACGGTTGGCGATGGCCGCATCTTGCTGTGCGCTGTCGTCGACCGTGATGGTGCCACCCGGTTGACCCGTTTCTTGTGCAAAAAGGGTCCCCGGCGGGCAAAGCAGGCAAATTGACAGAGCAACTGCCCAAATCAGACTGGAAATCGAATGCATATCCGAAGACTGCGACAGTCCTGCAGGTGTTGCAAGTTTTGCTCGTGCTCATCTTGTTGCCGTGTGCGGAACTGTCAGGTCACTGAGGCGCTGCCCGAGCGTGGCGCACCAGATCACGTGGCGCCCGCGGCCAGAGCGTTTCGCAGCATACAGGGCGATGTCAGCAATTTCGCCCACGCGTTCCGGCCCGGTATCCGTCACGAGTTCGGATGTTCCGATCCCGATGCTTGCCGAGATTTCAACATCATTTCCATCAACCGCGAACGGTTCCGAAATCTGGGAAATCAGGGTTCTTGACAGGTCATTCAAACGGCCATGGTCGACCAGACCGGGACACACGATGGCAAATTCGTCACCGCCCGCCCGCACAAGCAGATCGTCTTTCCGGGTATTGCGGCGCATGATGCCTGCGACTCGTTTGAGGACGGCGTCGCCCACGGCATGGCCCAACGTGTCGTTGACCTGCTTGAACAGATCAAGATCGATATTGAGGATCGCGTATTCGGTTTGCGACTGGCCGAGACGGGCCATGGCGCTGTCAAAGGCGCGGCGATTGTGCAGCCCTGTCAGCCCATCGGTCAGCGCATCCGATTCTGCCGCCAGTCGCGCGCCATCGAGCCGCGAATTGAGGCTGAACGAGGCAGCCATCGCGCTGGATTTGGCCTCCTGCAGGAACAGTAGTTCCACCGCAAGATCGCTTGGAGCGAAATCCTGAGCGGTCAGGTTGAACTTCTGAACCGCATCGACAATTGCAATACCGAAAGACAAATCCAGAATGACACCGCCCGCCTGGTCATCCAGTACCGTACCACGCAGCATGATGTCGGGTGTCGCTCGCAGGCGCAGTCGGATCATCTGTCCGCATAGGGTGCGAAGGCCGGTCATGCCTGTCATGCCCGAGGGGCGAACAACCTCAAAAACCTCCAGAACGCGTTGTCCGACCAGATCGCAGGCACCCAATTTGGGGAACCCGCGACCAAAGCTGCTGATATGGCCGGTTTTGCTGACCAGAACATGCAGCGGTCGCAAATGCTGCAACAATTCCTGCTGGGAAATCACACGGGGACCTGTGCTTCGGTCACGGCAAGGGAGAATCCGCGACCTTTTGCAAAGGCGGCATCCACCACCGAGACCGCAACCGTCTCGATCCCGTCCCTTGTGCCGACATGGTGCAGGACGGCCAGTGCCCCGTAATCATCTGCCAAGGCGCGCAAGAGGCCGACCAGAACATGGCCAAAGCCACTTGGCCCATTGGCGCATTGCAATGTGAAGCAATGCGGCTGATGTTCACGAACGCTGATATCCGGCAAATCCAGACCGGACACCGCCAGGCGGGTTCTGCCGGGCAATTCGTCCAGGGAATGCAGCAATTCCACAAACGTCTGCCCACCAAATCGCATCAGGCGGCGGATGGATGCGTGGTTCTGGTGGGTGACCAGATAGGTGCCGATGTCTTCCAGTATGCAGGCTTGTGGCCGCTCAAGCACTGTCGCACAGCCGTTCAGGACTTTCGGCAACAGCGCAGCGTCATAGTCGAGCATCGCCTCGAATGACGTGACCGGCACATCTGCATGCAGCATCGCAGCGCCCCAGACATCGGGCCCGAAACAGTCGGAAACAAACGCTTCAACAGTGCGAAATATCAAACCATGCATGACCCGCGTCCCTTGCCTGCGGGACAGGTTGACACGCGGGTGTTAACATCCTGCGAACAGATCAAGTTTTAGAAATCCGTAGGGGCCCCGCCTTCGGATTTGCGCCGCGCCACAAAATCCGCAAGTTCCTCGCGGATCGCGTCGTCCATGGGGGGCGCTTCGAATTCGTCCAGGATGGCCTTGTACGTCCGGTGTGCCCGTTCTGCCGTCCAGACAGCGCCGGCGACCTCCCAGGCTTCATAGTTTTTCCAGTCCGACAGGAATGGCTGGTAAAAGGCCGTGGTATAACGATCCTGGGTGTGCTGCGTCCCGAAGAAATGACCGTTCGGCCCGACCTCTCGGATCGCATCAAGGCCAAGCCCATCATCGCTCGTGTCGCAAATCGCAGGATCCATGTAGCGGATCAATTGCTGCAACACCTCGCAATCCATGACAAATTTCTCGGGGCTGGCAATCAGCCCGCCTTCCAGCCATCCCGCAGAGTGATAGACCATATTCGTGCCCGACTGGATCGCTGCCCAAAGGCTGTGCTCGGTCTCCCACATGGCTTGACCGTCCGGAACGTTGGCCGCGCAAACCCCGGATGACCGCATCGGCAGTCCGTAAAACCGCGCCAATTGTCCTGTCATCTGGGTCGCGCGCATGTATTCGGGCGTACCGAACGCCGGTGCGCCGGATTTCATGTCGACATTCGATGTGAACGTGCCAATGGCACATGGCGCGCCGGGACGGATAATCTGCGCCAGCACAATGGCGCACAGTCCTTCGGCAATGGACTGCGCCACAGCGCCCGCCATGGTCACGGGGGCCATCGCCCCGGCCAGTGTGAATGGCGTAACAACACAGCCCTGATTTCGCGCGGCACACCGCATCCAGCCATCCATCATCGGGTAATCGTGTTTGAGCGGCGAGGTGGAGTTGATGTTGGTATACATCCGAGGCGTGGCTTCGAACTCTTCATGGCTGAGACCGCCTGCAATGCGGACCATCTCGAACACGTCCTCGACACGCTCCTTGCCCAGGGAATAGGCATGCGCGACCTTGTCCGTCAGCGTCAGCTTGTCATAAAGCACATCCAGATGCCGCACGCTGGCGTGCACGTCGACTGGTTCGACCGGATAGCCGCCGACGAAATGAATGCAATTGAAGTATTGCGACAACTTGAGGAGGTTCGCGCACATCTCGCGCGTGCCCGGCACTTTGCGCCCGATTTCCATGTCCCAGTAGTTGGGCGGAGAAGACACGTTCCCGAACACGATGTTCTTGCCGCCAATGGTGATTCTGCGGTCCGGATTGCGCGGCGTGATCGTAAAGGTAGATGGTGCCTTGCCGATCATTTCCATCACGAAATCCCGTCCCATACGGACGTTCTCGCCGGATACGGTACAGCCGGCATCCTTGAGGATTCGCAGCGCTTCGGGATTGAGAAACTCGATCCCGATCTCTTCCAGAATGACCATCGCCGCGTTGTGAATGCGCTGTACGCCCTCTTCGTTCAGAGGTTCGGTCGGCCGGTCAATATTGACCGGCACCGTCCAGGGCAGCTGCTCGATTGCCGCCGTTCCACGGCGCACGGCATGTCCGGATCGTCCGCCACTGCGGCGTCTGCGTGTTGGGGCCTCGGTCATGCCATCCTCCTGAAAGCGTACTCTCAGGAAGACACTGCAGCGCCCTCCAATCCTGTCGGAACACGACGAATCCGGTCGCTTTTGACCGTTCGTCTCGGGTTAGGTCAGGCCCAGCCAGGCTGGCAAATGCCCGATATCTGGAACCACCACATCCGCATAAGGCGCAAGGTCATCCGCACCCGCCATGCCGGTCAGAACTGCCGCCGTCCACATCCCGGCGGCGCGCCCTGCCAAAAGGTCATGTGTGCTGTCACCCACCATAAGCGCGCGCGCCGGGGCCACGTCAACAAGATCACAAAAGGCCAGAAGCTGGCCGGGATCGGGCTTGGCCCCATATCCGCTGTCCGACCCTGCTACAAAATCGAACACGCCCTCAACCTCTGCGGTGCTCAGATGCGCGATGGCAGGCGCTTCGGCATCGTTGGTCGCCACACCAAGCTTGAGCCCAGCGCGCTTCAATTCTCCCAGCAACGGAGCCAGCGGTACGGCTTGCGCAAGGGGTGCAGCCATGGCTTCTTCGTTGATCATATTGAACAAGCGCTTGCGCGACATGTGCGGGCATTCCGGTCCAAGCACGGCAATGATGTCATCCGGCGTCCCGGCCACGGCGATGCTGTCAGGCTGAAACCGGCGATTTTCATAATCGTACCCGATCACGGCACCCAATTTTGCCGCGCGACCGCGATCACCATCCGACAGTCGCAGCAGAAAACCAGCCGCCCAGACACCCCACGTTGCTTCGAAATCGAAAAGCGTTCCGTCTTTGTCGAAAAGCACAGCCTCAATCGCTGGCCGGGATGCCACGTTCATGTCCAGTTCACTTGCGCGCCGCCCGGCAATGCGCCGCGTGCCTGCATCAACCGATCGTAGGGCAAACCGGCGCTATCGCAGAAAGCCACGACCCAGGCATCGTCCATCATGATGAAATCAAGCACGGACGCCTGAAACTCGGCATCGCCGACACCGTCCCGAAACGCGGCTTCATCCGCACCGGTTGACCCCATGAATACGGGCAAAAGCTCTTCATTTCCAACAAGCCAGACAATGGCCTTCAAGGCCACCTGCTCGACCGCGTCACTCGACAGCACCATTTTTAGCGATTTCCCAAACCCTTTATTAACCAATACTCGCAAAGAATTCCTCATCAAAGAGTTAACGCATCCCGGAGCCAGTGTGGCAGGTCACGTTCTCATCATCGATGCCATGTCAAACCGGCGCATCCAGATGCAGGCGGTACTGGATAGCGCATGCTACAAGCTCAGCTTTGCAGAGTCCCAGTTGGACGGGTTGTCGCGAATCAAGAGTGACGTCCCCGACGTTGTGATCGTCGCGCACGATCTGCCCGGTTTGAAACTGGTCAAGTTCTGCCGCGTCCTCCGATCAGACCCGGCGCTTCAATTGATATCGGTGATCGTGGCAGTTCCCCGCGAAAACCAATCTGCCCGCCTGTCTGCCTTGAATTCAGGCGCGTCGGACGTGATCGAGTATTCGATCACCCCGTCCGACCTGCAAGCTCGGATCCGCAGCTATGTGCGCATGCTGCAAGCGTCTCAGGAAATTCGCCAGCGTACCGCGCCCACCTCCGAATTCGGCTTTGCCGAACGTCAGGAAACCTTTTCCAGCGCAATCCGCGTCACCGTTGTTCACGAAGACACGGATCAGCGCAGACTTCGGTCGGGTTTTGAATCCGATGGTCCGAATGACATGGCAATCACCCACATGACCTGCGACCAGGCCCGCCGCGCCCCGCCAGAAAGCTCTGATGTGGTCGTGCTGTTTGAACCGTCCGGGGCCGGGAAAGGTCACGACACGCTCGGCGCGCTGCGCGTTCATCCCCACACCCGCCACGCCGCAATCCTGTATGTCGCCGGGGCCGGTGGCGCACATGAAAGCTCACCCCTCGATCTTGGGGCACAGGATCAGGTCTCTTCGGATGTGAGCGATGACGAACTGCTCCTGCGCATCAGGCGCCTTGCCGGCCGCAAGCGGCTCGAGGACATGGCGCGCGCCGAGATATCGATCCTGGGCGAAAAGGCGTACAGGGATGCGGTCTCGGGTTTGCACAATCGCGCTTATGCGGACGAATACCTGAAAAGGCAGGATCGCATGCATGCTCAACACCCCAGCCCGCGTGCGGTTCTGATGCTCGATATCGACCACTTCAAGAAAACGAACGATACGTATGGCCACGCTGCCGGGGATGCCATCCTTGCGCATGTGGCCTCGATCCTGAAATCGCATGTCCGCGAAGGCGATATGGTCGCGCGATATGGCGGCGAAGAATTCCTCGTGGTCCTGTCCGACATCGGTGCCAATGAAGCCCGCGCCGTCTCAGACCGGCTTCGCAAAAAGATTGCAAGTCAGCCCAGGCAATTCGACGATGGCACGATCATCTGGACCACGGTGAGTATTGGGCTTGCCCACGCAACACGCTCAACCGCGCTTGCATCCTCCGACCTGATCCGGGCATCAGATGCTGCGCTCTATCGTGCGAAAGCAGAAGGTCGCAACACATTGCGCATCGCGACACCCGACGATGTCACTGCGCGCGCATACAGGGCTGCCGTATCGCATTGAAAGGCCCGCTGCTTCGGATCAACGACGCACCCTTTTTGCCAATTCAGCGATGCCCTCTTCAATGCGATCCGCATATGCGGCCCGTTCCGCATCGGTCATGCTCGCAATCCGCGCCGCCAGGACCTGACGACCGATGTCTTCGCGCTGGGTGCGTCGCGTCGATTGATCCGCCATGGCCTGACGAAAGGCATCGGCGTCAAAAGGGGTGGCACGCAAGGCATCAAGGGTCGCTTCCAGATCGGTGACAACAGACTGACGGTCCCTGCCCTGCGCGGCCAGACCCGACACGAAATCGCGCCGCAAGGCCCTTCTATCTTCCGGATCGAGTGCCCGCATATAAAGCGATCCGATATCCCGCGGGCTCCTGTCGCTGCGTTTTTCCGGGCCACCTGACACGATAAAGCCCGCAACGACACCGACCACAAGCAGGTTGAACGCAAGCGAGACCAGCAACGTGACCCGCATCCACATGGGGCTTTTGAGAGAGGTTGACGTGTCGGTCATATCATCCATCCAACAGCAAGAGATCGAATGCCCCAAGATCACTGCCCAACCCAAGCGACGCGGTGTCGGCCAGCCCGAACACAGCGATCATGTCATTGGTCAGAACACCCCCGGCCCAAAGTCCGACACAGGCCGTCGCGGCCAGACCGGCAACGGCAGGCCACCCGCCAAGCGTTCGAAGGACGTTTTGCCAAATCGGCGCAGGTTCTGGTCGAGGCAGCTCCGACATGGCGTCCGCCATCACGCGCGTCATGAGCGCATCCGGAACGTCCGGAGGCGTCGTTCTCAGTCTCGAGAACTCGGCGTCCAGAGCATCGTCTTCAGGAAATCCGGGCTGTGTCATCAGTATATCCCAAGGTTTTGCGCTGACCGCTCAACAAGTCGGTCAGAGCCCGTTTGCCACGCGCGGTCAGACTTTCGACCGCGCGTGGACCTATGTCCATGATCTGGGCGATCTCGGAATTGCCCAAACCGTCGATGTGACGCAAGATGACAGCCTGTCTTTGCCGGTCTGGCAGCTGCATCAATGCCTCTTCCAAAGCCGCGCGGCGCGCAGTGTCTTGCATGTGCGACTCCGCACTGGGCGCGTTGTCTGCAACCTCAAGTCCTTCGGGCAAACCGTCCGGCCGTGTCTTCCGAAGCCGGTCAATGCACAGATTTGCCGTAACGCGGTACAGCCAGGTACGCACCGAGGCCGCACCGGTCGCATCCCAATGCGGAGCCTGTTTCCAAAGCCTGAGCATGGCATCCTGCGCGACATCCTCTGCATCCGCACGGTCATTCAGCATCCGGCACGCATGCGCATACACAAGCGGCGTATAGGTCTGGGCCAAAGCCTGTGCAGCCGCCCCATCCCCATCGGCATACGCTTTGAGCAGTGCCGCCTCGGCGACCGGGTCGATTGGCGTTCGGGTCATTCCACCGCGCGGTTTGTTGATGATGCATATAGTAACAGGACTTGCGAGCGATGCACCTGCACCGCTCGCTCAACAGGTCTCAGCGATTGCCGTGGCGCTTTCCGAAACCGTGGTGGCCCATGCGGGCTTCTGCAAATTCCTCTTTGCTGACCATGCCGTCTTCATTGGCATCGAGGCGGGTGAACATGCGCTCGGGGCTGCGACGGTCCGCGATTTCCTCTTGCGACAGCGCGCCATCGCCATTGGCGTCAAGACGCTCGATCATTCGTGCAACACGACGCTCGGCGCGCTCTTGTCCGGCTGCCATCAGTTCTTCTGCGGTCAAAAGGCCGTTGCCATCGGCATCCGCCAATGCAAAGCGATCCGGTCGGTTCTCAAACTCTTCGGCACTGACGAACCCGTCGTTATTGGCATCCAACGTCTCGAACACCTCGGCGCGGCGTTCCGCGCGGTCAGCCTTGGCCTGAGCCATGACCGAAGTTGCGGCGCCGGTCGCCAGAAGCGTTGCGATCAGAGCCACCGATACCTTCTGTGACATTTTCATCTTATGAACCCTTTCCTTGGGCCGATCCTGCTCGGCCTTGATGTGATAACGGTGCAGGACGTCTGTCTTGTCTTGCGATCCACTTCGTTTCACGCATCACGCGTCAGGTTCCGTCGCAACAGGCGCAATTTTTTTTGCCAGAACGATTTGCGACATCCGGACGCAAGGACAGTTTGGCGACTTTTCACTTCGCAGTGCCGGACGCATCTTCTGGGTCTGGAGAGCGAACGATGACACACAATTCAACACCCGACGAAGAACGGCCGACATGGCCGTCGATCCGCCGTGGATGGCGGCGTAAGTGCCCCAACTGCGGCAGCGGCCCCCTGTTGCGCGGTTATCTGACCGTCCGCGACTCGTGTCCCGTGTGTCGCGAGGAACTGCATCATCACCGTGCCGATGATGGGCCTGCCTACCTGACCATTCTGATCGTCGGGCACCTCATGGCACCGCTGTTGCACATCGTGTTCGTGCAATTCCGGCCCGAACCGCTGGTCTTGTTCACCATTTTTGGCGTTGGTTGTGTGGCTCTTACGCTTTATCTTCTGCCAAGACTGAAAGGGGCGATCGTGGCGTTCCAGTGGGCGCGCTTCATGCATGGGTTTGCTGGGTCGGCGCATTGATCCGTTCCACGACGCAAGGACGCCCATGAGCGACGCGACACTCATCGACAAGACCGCCATTCGGGATGCCGCAACCGTCATCGTTCTCCGCGACCGTGAGACCCGCCCGCGCGTCCTGATGGGGCAACGCGGCGCGCAGGCGGCGTTCATGCCCAACAAGTTTGTCTTTCCCGGAGGCGCGGTAGACCCGCAGGACGCGCTTGTGCCGTTCTCCGCCCCGTTGACACCCCTCTGCGCGGCGCGCCTGACCGAAGATGCCCCCGATGACAGGGGGCAAGCACTGGCCGCGGCGGCTATCCGGGAATTGTGGGAGGAAACAGGCCAGATCCTGGGTCAGCCGGGGACGTGGCCGGACACCCCGCCGCAAGACTGGGATGCCTTCGCGTCGCGTGGTCTCTTGCCAAACGCAGCGCCCATGCAATTCGTGTTTCGCGCCATCACACCGCCAGGACGACCGCGCAGATTTGATGCGCGGTTCTTTCTGCTCGATGCAAAGGATCTGGCCACAGATCCGGACGATTTCAGCGCCGCCTCGGACGAGTTGGCCCATCTGCAGTGGATCGCACTCGACGAGGTGCGCGCCTTCGATCTGCCCTTCATCACCGAAGTCGTGCTTGCCGAAATCGCCGCGCGCGCACGGGATCCGCACCCGCCTGCCTCGGTGCCGTTCTTTCGCAACGATGATGAGGAAAGCCTGTTCCTGCGTCTTTATGGGCAGCCGTTGCCGGACTAGATCAGCAACACGAATGTCAGGATGGACGCGGCCAGAAACCCGATCCCGGCCAATTCTCGTCCGCTGACGGTTTCCTTGAAAAACAGCACGGATGCCATGATCGAAAAGATCAGTTCGATCTGGCCGACCGCTTTGACATATGCCGCTGTTTGCAGGGTGAACGCCACGAACCACCCCATGGAACCGGCCATTGATGTCAATCCCACCCAAACGGCCACTTTCCGCGCACGCCAGACCGCCGTCACCTGCCCCGGTTCCTTCCATCGCAGCCAAAGGGCCATCGCGGCAAACTGCGAAGACGTCACGCACACCAAGGTGACGGCCGCCCGCAGAATCGGATCATCGCTCGCAATCTCCAGCGATGCCGCCCGGTAGGTTGTCCCCGAGATTGCAAACAGGAACCCCGAAGCCACGCCCAAAAGCGTCGCCCGGCTGGTCAGGCCCTGCCAGAATCCCGTTTGCAGGCCTGGAGTGCGCGACAGCAACAGAACACCCACCAGCCCGATGAGAATGGCCCCCCAACCGGCCCACGACACGGCATCGCCGAACAGCGCGACGCCAAGGATCGCCGCCTGAATGACCTCGGTCTTCTTGAACGTGATGCCGACGGCAAAATTGCGTTCGCGGAACAAGGCGACAACACAGACCGTTGCAAGGATTTGCGCCAAGGCACCGATCCACGCGAACCCCCAGAACGCCGTCGGCAGGTGCGGAATGTCTTCTTGCAGAAACCAGAGGTAAACCGCCGTCAGCACAAAAGCGGCCGGTGCCGCATAGGCAAAGCGTGCGAATGTAGAACCGGCCGTGCTAAGCACATCCATGCTCAGCACTTTTTGCAGCATGAACCGCACCGTCTGAAACAGGGCGGCCGCCACACTGGCAACAATCCAAAGGTCCATCCGCCTCTATGGCGTCAGGTCACCGGTTTTGTCCATCTGGATAAAGCGGGTGCGGCACCGGATCCTTGGACCGGAACAGGTATTGCCGAAAAATGTCGGAATAGGCGCGATACCGATATCCAAGGTTCTGCGACAGGTATGTGTCTTGTCTGGCGCGATACAGGCTTGGAAGCGCGTACCACGGAACGCCAGGGTGCATATGGTGCACAACATGCAGATTGTTGTTCAGGAACAGCAGCGCAAAAAGACCCCGATCCTCGACAATTGCCGTACGGGCCGACGCGCGATCATGGGCCTGATGCTCAAGATAGGTTCTGAGCTTGAGAAGCGCATGTGACAGGTACACCGACAGCAGCCAGGCCCAGATCGGCATCGCTGCCAGCGCATGCATCCACCAAAGCACCACTGCAACCGCAGGAATATGCAGGAGCCACCCCAGAATGACGCGCCGATCACGCCGCCGGATCAGTTCCCAGTCCGACGACATGAACGCGATCTGTCCGACCAACGGCCCGACGATCATCCGCCCGGCCAGCGTATTGTTCACGCGGTGCAATGATTTCCGCCATCTCGGCAGCAGGGCCCACACCGCCGGATCGAGGTAATTGCTTTCCGGGTCATCGTAAGGATCTGTCAGCGTTTCATCATTGTGATGCGCCAGATGGGTATCGCGAAAGCGCAGATACGGCACCGAAAGTGTGAGCGCCGGAAACACCAGCAACGCGTTCAACGCCGGATTGCGGAATGGGTGCCCATGCAGGGCTTCGTGGCTCAAGGAAGAATGCTGCGCGGCGGTTATCGCACACAGGATGATTGCCAACGGGACAGACCAGGCCGCGATCCAAACCGTCGCAAGTCCCCAGATCAGGTAGGTCACGACCAGCACAACAAGTGTCGGCCATTCTGCCGCGCGCCTCAAATCTGGTGCGCGCACTGCCTGCAGTTCTGTCATCCATGCCTCATCATGAGTTCCCGGCAGGACAGTATGCGCAGCAGGGGGTGACGAGAATTCTGAAAGAAATGCACATTTCTAAAGGATGGTGATTTTAATCACATCACGTTATAAAACCCCATGGACAAGCGCAGCCGTGCCTTTCTGTTTCGCACCCGGCTTCGGGACGCGATCCGCCGTGCCGGATCGAACCAAAGTGATCTGGCCCGCGCGACAGGCGTTGATCGTTCCACGATTTCACAGCTTCTTCGCGATGATGCCGCACGCCTGCCCAACGCCCACGTGGTTGGTGCATGCGCAGATGTTCTCGGGGTGTCCGCCGACTGGTTACTCGGATTGGCCGAGCATCCGGAAAAGGCGGCGGACCTCATGGCAAGCGCCCTGACCCTGACCGATGCGCCGCGGGCACTGGTGGATGCCCAGATCTTTGATTGGCACCGCGAAGCGGAGGGCTACAAGATCCGCCACGTGCCTGCTGCCCTGCCCGACATGATGAAAACGCCGGACGTGCTTGAATGGGAATACGGGCCGCATCTGGGGCGCACGGCGGAACAGGCGATCACCGCATCCGGGGAACGGCTGCGCTGGATGCGGCAATCGGCGTCTGATTATGAAATCGCCTTGCCGCTTTACGAGGTCCAGAGCTTTGTCGACGGCACCGGGTATTACGCCGGACTGCCCGCGAAACTGCGCAATGACCAAATCGATCACCTGCTGACACTGACGCAGACGCTCTACCCGCGCATGCGCCTGTACCTTTTTGACGCCCGGCGGCTGTATTCAGCACCCATCACCGTCTTCGGCCCACTGCTCGCAGTGATCTATGTCGGCAGGAACTACCTGGCCTTTCGGGACACGCAGCGCGTACGGGCCTTTTCCGATCATTTCGATCATCTCGTCCGTGATGCGTTCATCACGGCCCGCGATTTTCCCGATCACCTCAGAACTCTGCGGCAAGCCTTGGATCAGTAGGGCATCGGATGTTGCTTGTGCGTCTCGTCCAGCGCCGTCATCACGTCTTCGCCCAACTCCAGATCCGCAGCTTTCAGCAAGTGCAGCAACTGCTCCGAAGTGGTCGCCCCGAAAATGGACGACGCCACGAACGGCCGCCGCGCCGACCATGCAAGCGACATCAGCGCAAGATCGAGGCCTGCCTCGGCGGCGACCTTGGCATAGGCATCAACGGCTTCGAACGCCCGTTCCGTCTTGCGCCCGCCCAAGGTTTCGTTCAGCGACATACGCGACCCGTCCGGCACCGCGCCTTTCTGGTACTTGCCCGTCAGCAATCCTGTTGCCAAAGGTGAGAACGGCAACAGCGACACCTCTTCGTGGACCATCACCTCGGCCAGATCGGTGTCCGCCATCCGGCACATCAACGAATATTCGTTCTGAATGCTCTCCATCCGCGGGCCCGCGACGGCTTGCGCCACGTGAAGCCACATCATGGTGCCCCAGGCGCTTTCATTCGACAGTCCGATATGCCGGATGCGGCCCTTCTCGACCTCTCGTCCCAAAGCGCCCAGAACGTCAGCCATATTCTGCAACGTCTCGGTCCGGTCCTGCGTCGTCGGGTCAAAGGTCCAGTTTTGCCTGAACATGTAAGAACCGCGATTGGGCCAGTGTAATTGGTACAGGTCGATGTAATCCGTCTGAAGGCGCCTGAGAGAGGACTCAACTGCCTCGGGTATGGTCTGGGACGAGATCGGCGCCCCATCACGGACATGTCTCATCCCTTCGCCGGAATGCTTGGTCGCCACGATCCAGTCGTTGCGCCGCCCGGTCTTGGCAAACCAATTCCCGAGGATTTCCTCGGTCAGACCAATGGTCTCTTTTGCAATCGGATTGACCGGATACATTTCAGCGGCATCCAGAAAGTTGATCCCGGCGTCCAGCGCGATATCCATCTGGTTGTGCGCGTCAGGCTGCTTTGTCTGATTGCCATAGGTCATCGTTCCGAGACACAGTTCGGAAACCATGAGATCGGTTCGACCAAGTCTGTTCATTTTCATCGCGCGGGTCCTTTTCGTCCGGTTGGCGGCAAACTAGCGATTAGTCCCCGGCCTGCAAGCCAACGGCGATGTCCGTCTGCGACACAGCCACGGATTTCATCACGGCAAAGCACTCAAGCCCCTCGGTCACACCCAAGGTATCCGCGCTGCGCCGCGTGATCCGGGCCAGCAATCGATCGTCGCCAACCTGCAATTGCACGATGACACCGGGCCCTTCGCCGCGCCGAACGGCCAGCACCCGGACCGGCAGGATGTTGAGCGCGGAAAGACCTTCCGGGCGCGCCAGTGACAGGATCACGTCCTGCGCGAGGATGCGGACACGCAGTTCTGCGCCGACAGGGGCGTCAATGGTTGGCAGGAACAAACGGCCACCCGACACGACAAGCTCGCTCACCCCATCATCAGGCTGCGCGGCCACACGCGCCGACAGAACTGCGCCCGCGTCGCGAATGCCAAAGACGCGGACCATGTCGGGATCTGTCAGCAGATGCTCAGGCGGTCCCGACTGCACGACCTCCCCGTTCTCGAGCAACACGATATGCGTCGCCAGCCGCGCAACCTCGGCCATGTTGTGCGTGACATACAGGATGGAAAGCCCCGTCTCGCGACGCAGGGTCTCGAGATAGGGCAGGATCTCGGCCTTGCGCGGTGCATCAAGTGACGCCAGAGGCTCGTCCATGAGCAACATATCCGGTTCGGACAAAAGCGCCCGGCCAATCGCAACACGCTGGCTTTCGCCACCCGACAGCCCATGCGTCCGGCGCTCCAGAAGATGCGCAATCCCCAGAAGATCACCCACATCCTCGGCCCGCCGATGACCGCGCCCCGTCACCCGGCGCGCATATTCAAGGTTCTCGCGCACGGTAAGATGCGGGAACATCCGGCTGTCTTGAAACACATATCCCAGCCGCCGCTGGTGCACCGGCACATCAATGCGCGACCGGTCGTCAAACAGAACGCGGTTCTTGACGGCGATCCGCCCCGCATCCGGCGTCAAAAGGCCCGCGACAGATTTCACCACCGATGTCTTGCCACTGCCGGACCGTCCAAAAAGCACGGTCACACCATCGGGCGCATCGAACGCGGCATTCAGCCGAAACGCGCCCAAACGGCGTTGGATATTGACGGACAGGGTCATTTGCCCGCGATCCGTCGTGCGACGCGACGGGACAGCCATTCCGACAGGATCAGCGCCGCAATCGCGATGAACACCGCAACAAGCACAAGCCGCAGCGCCGCCGATTCCCCACCGGGCACCTGCAGAAACGCATAAATCGCTGAGGGCACGGTGCGCGTCTCTCCGGGGATGTTCGACACGAAGGTAATCGTCGCGCCGAATTCGCCCATCGCCTTGGCAAAGGCCAACACGGTACCCGCAATGATGCCCGGCAGGATCAGCGGCAAGGTGACCGTGGCAAAGACCTTCATGCGGCTCGCCCCCAGGGTGGCCGCTGCTTCCTCCAGCCTTGGGTCAACGGCCTCGATGGCCAGTCGCATCGCGCGCACCATCAGCGGAAACGCCATGATCGCCGCTGCCAGCGCCGCTCCGGTCCATTGAAACGCAAGCGTGATGCCGAAGGCCGACTCCAGAAAACCACCAATCGGCCCACGCCGCCCGAAACCAAGCAGCAAAAGATACCCCGTCACCACCGGCGGCAGAACCAGGGGCAAATGCACCAGCCAATTCAGCGCCTCGCGGCCCAGGAACCGGCCTCGGGCAAGGGCCAGCGCGCATAGCAGGCCGAACGGCAGGCTAACCACTGTCGCCCAGAAAGACACCTTCAGGGACAAGAGAACGGCCTGCCACTCTTCAGGCCCCAACCATGCCGTCATTCGTCACCACCCGCGGGCAGGAATCCATGACCCGCCAGGATGGATTGCGCCGGATCGGTGCGCAACCAGTCCAGAAATGCCGTGGCCCGATCGACATCATCGGCCTCGGACACAACGGCCGCGGGATAGGCGATGTCGGGATGTGTGCCCTTCGGAAACACCCCTGCCACGTGAACGCGCGGCTCTGCCAGGGCGTCGGTGGCATAAACGATCCCCAAGGGCGCTTCGCCCAGCGCGACAAGGGCAAGCGCCGCGCGCACATTGTCTGTTGGAGCCAACCTGTCCTTGACACCGTCCCAAAGCCCAAGCTCTGTCAAAGCGGCCTTGGCGTAGATGCCCGCAGGCACCGCATCCGGCAAGGCAATCGCAAGACGCCCCTCGTCCCCCAGCAATGCCGACATGTCGGTTTGCGAAGTGACCGGCTGATCGGACCGGACCTCCTCTGCCTCCGAGACCATGACCAGCCGGTTTGATGCCAGGTCAAACCGGCTGTCAGCAATGACGCGCCCGCCCTCGACCAGCCAATCCATCCAGTCTGCGTTCGCGGAAACAAACACATCAGCCGGTGCGCCGGCCTCGATCTGGCGGGCCAGGGTCGAACTGCCGGCCAGCACCAGCGTAACGGTGTGCCCGGTATCGGTTTCCCACGCGGCGGCAAGATCGGCAAAGGCATCGCCAAGCGATGCGGCGGCAAACACCGTCACCTCTGCCGCCTGCACGGGGACAGCAAGGCCGAACATCAGCAGAAAAGCGCGAAGAGTTGCGATCAAGGCGAATTTTGTCCCGGGCATGAGAGTGTTCAGCGTTGCCCGCAACAGACCAACTGCAGCGTGCAGAGGCAAGAGGCACCAAAGGGGCAGTGACAAACATCTTGAGAACAAAAACAGAACATCTATACTCCAGACCATGCAAACCGCTGCTGCCCTTCTGTCACGACGCCCACACCGCCGATACCCCGAGGTCACCCTTGGGAGCGACGAGATTGCGCTGCGGCTGGGGCGTGTTCACGAACTCTGCGGCGCGGCGCGGCGCACTTTGGCGCTGGCCCTCGCCGCGCGCCTTCAGGGGCCGGTTGTCTGGATCACACAAACAAGAGGCACGGACACGCTGTGCCCCGACGGTGTCGCACACCTGATCAATCCCGGTAACCTGCTTTTCGTGACAGCACATAAAGGTGACGATGCGCTGTGGGCGATGGAAGAAGCGCTGCGTGACGGGCATGCGCCAACAGTCATCGCAGACCTGTCTGCGGCCCCACCCATGGTGCCCGTCCGGCGTCTGCATCTGGCCGCCGAATCCGGGTGCGGTGCGGGTGTCTGTCATCCGCTTGCGCTTTTGCTGACCCCCGAAGATGGCGGCGCGCCGGGAATAGAAACGCGCTGGTCGCTGCGTCCGGCCCATACGGACCAGTCCCACCAATGGCGTCTGGACCGGTTGCGCGCCCGCATGGCCCCGCCGCGTCATTGGATGATGACGCTTCAGCCATCCGGCCTCGCCCCTTGCGCAAGCGATCCACCGTCTTTGCCAGCGATGCCAGAGGCGCGACGGCATTCCATGGCAGGCCCATAGATCAAGCCTCGGATCGAATTGTCAGATTGCCGAGCCCCGGACAGCACGGCCTGAAGGCCCGCACGAAAGACGGAAAGCGACGCCCGCGCGTCGAATAAACAGTGGACGCCCGCGCCACGCCGGTCTTCAACAGGGCCATGCGATTGCCTTTGTCCTTTGCCGCGCTGTTTCTTTCAGTTGCCCTGTTGCAACTCTCCTCGGGCGCAGTTGGCCCGCTTGACGCCCTGTCAGGGCTGACACTTGGCTTTACCACCGCCGAGATCGGCCTGCTTGGTTCTGCCCATTTCGTCGGGTTCTTCATCGGCTGCTGGTGGGCACCGCGCCTCATGGGCAGCGTTGGACATGCACGGGCTTTTTCGGCCTTTACCGCGCTTGGCGCGATTGGCCTTCTGGCCCACATGATCCTGCCAAACCCAAATGCCTGGGCCGTGATGCGCGTCGCCACGGGGGTCTGCATCGCCGGATGCTACACGGTGATCGAGGCATGGCTGCAATCGGAAGTGACCAACGAAACACGCGGGCGGGCGATGGGTCTTTACCGCATCGCGGATATGGGCGCGTCGATGATGGCGCAGCTTCTGATCGGCATCCTGACCCCGGCAGCCTATGTCAGCTATAACCTGCTGGCGATTCTGTGCTGCGCCGCGCTGATCCCTTTGGCGCTGACCACCAGCAAACAGCCCGACACCCCGTCCGCACCGCGGCTCAGGCCGATGCTTGCAGTCACCCGGTCGCCGTTGGCAGCCGCCGGCGTTGTCGTTGCCGCGCTGTCCTCCGCGTCTTTCCGCATGGTCGGTCCGGTTTACGGTCAGGGTGTCGGACTTGCGCTGGACCAGATCGCCCTCTTCATGGCTGCCTTTGTCGCCGGTGGCGCGCTGGCCCAGTTTCCCGCGGGCTGGCTGGCCGACAAATACGACCGGCGTTGGGTGCTGATCTGGCTGTCGGTCGCCGCCATCGCGTCCTGCATCGTGACCGCCACCCTCACCGACCTGCCCACGTTCGGAATCTTCCTGACGGCGATGGTCTTTGGGATGACCACCTTCCCCATCTACTCTGTTGCCGCAGCCCATGCGCATGATTTCGCGTCATCGGACGAACGTGTCGAATTGTCGGCGGCGCTGATGTTCTGGTTCGCAACCGGTGCCATTGCCGCCCCCTATGTCGCATCGGTCCTGATGGGCCGGTTCGGCCCGCCTGCCCTGTTCGCCATGATTGCCGTCGGACATGCCATATTGGTGGTGTTCGGTCTGATCCGGATGCGCGCGCGCAAGACAAACAGGAAAACATCCTATGTCTACGCCCCACGCACCTCGTTTCTGATCGGTCGTCTTCTGCGATCGAGCCGTGAAAAAGACTGACCACTGGTCCTTGCCTCGGTGATCCGTTAAAGCGGCTTCATCAATGGATTGGACAAGATCACGCGCGCATGGCACGGCATCTCATCACCTCTGCGATCCCTTACATCAACGGGATCAAACACCTTGGAAATCTTGTCGGCAGCCAGTTGCCGGCCGACCTCTATGCACGCTACCTGCGCGCGCGGGGGAACGAGGTCATGTTCCTCTGTGCAACAGACGAACACGGCACCCCTGCCGAACTGGCCGCCGCGAAGGCAGGCAAGCCGGTTGACGTATTCTGCCGCGAGATGCACGCGGTTCAAGCGGAGATCGCCAAGGGCTTCCGGTTGAGCTTTGACCATTTCGGGCGCTCCTCCAGCCCGCAGAACCATGCGTTGACGCAGCATTTTGCCGGACGGCTGGCGGATGCCGGGCTGATCCGGGAAGTGAGTGAAAAGCAGGTCTATTCCCACGCCGACAAGCGCTTTCTGCCGGATCGCTATATCGAGGGCACCTGCCCCAACTGCGGCTATGACAAGGCCCGCGGCGACCAGTGCG
>CAYZAD010000033.1:0-19952 GCA_964476315.1 uncultured Rhodobacterales bacterium | reverse complement strand
CGTCGCCACCGCGAGATCGGCAATCGTCGCGTCTTCGGTTTCGCCCGAGCGGTGCGACATCACGTTGGTATAGCGTGAACGGTGGGCCATTTCGACGGCTTTGAGCGTTTCGGTCAGAGTGCCGATCTGGTTCACCTTCACGAGCATCGAATTCGCACAGCCGCGTGCGATGCCATCGGCCAAACGGGCCGGGTTGGTGACGAACAGGTCGTCGCCGACAAGCTGCACCTGGTCGCCCAGAACCTCGGTCAGCATGGCCCAGCCGTCCCAGTCGTCTTCGGACATGCCGTCTTCGATGGACAGGATCGGGTAGTCATTCACCAGCGCCTGCAAATAGGCGACATTTTCGTCCGAGGTGAGCGTCTTGCCTTCACCCGCATAGACGTAATTGCCGTCCTTGTAATACTCGGTCGCGGCGCAATCGAGGGCGAGCATGATGTCGTCACCCGGCGTGTAGCCTGCTTTCTCGATGGATTTCAAAATGAAATCAAGTGCTTCTCGGGTGGAGCCGAGTTCCGGCGCAAAGCCGCCTTCGTCACCCAGACCGGTGGACAGGCCTTTGGCGGACAGTTCTTTCTTCAGCGTGTGGAACACTTCGGATCCCATGCGCACCGCGTCGCGGATGTTGTCCGCCGCCACCGGCATGATCATGAATTCCTGAATGTCGATGGGGTTGTCCGCGTGTTCGCCGCCGTTGATGATGTTCATCATCGGAACGGGAAGGACGCGCGCCGAGGTGCCGCCGACATAACGGAAAAGCGGCTGGGCCGAGAAGTCAGCTGCGGCCTTGGCCGCGGCGAGGCTGACGCCGAGGATGGCGTTTGCGCCAAGGCGGCCCTTGTTGTCGGTGCCGTCGAGTTCGATCATCGCCATGTCGATGCCGACCTGTTCGGTGGCGTCCATGCCGACGATCTCTTCCGCGATCTCTCCGTTTACGGCGGCAACCGCTTCGAGCACGCCTTTGCCCATGTAACGGCTCTTGTCGCCATCGCGTTTTTCGACCGCTTCGTAGGCGCCGGTGGACGCGCCCGACGGAACGGCGGCGCGACCGATGGTGCCGTCTTCGAGCAAGACATCAACTTCGACGGTCGGGTTGCCCCGGCTGTCGAGGATTTCGCGGGCATGGATGTCGATGATGGTGCTCATTGGGATCGTCCTGACACTACTGCGTTCGTGGTGCGGTATAGCAGGGACCGGCGCAATGTAAACTGCGACTGGTAGCGCTAACGTTCACGCGCTTTTCCGATTTTCGGTTATGGCGGCTTTGGCCATTTTGCGTTCACGCAAGACGGTATAGATGCCGGAGGCGACGATGAGTGTCCCGCCCGTGATCATCCAGATGTCGATCTTTTCGCCAAAAAGCGTGATGCCCAGCAGGACACCGAACACAAGGCGCGTGTACCGAAAGGGAATCACCACCGAAATGTCGCCCAGTCGCATGGAGGCCGTGATCGCGTAATAGGCGGCGATGGTGGGAACAATCGCCAAGGCCAAAAGCGCTGTTTGCCCGATGGTCGGCACGCTCCAGGGTGCGGTAAACGGCAACAGCATCAGGGCCGCCGGGATGAAGGAACAGAAGCCGACAGTGGCAAGTTGCGGGTTCGAGAGTGTTTTCGGCGCGGCACGGGTCGACAGATCCCGCGCGGCAAGCGACAGCATGGCCCCGACCGACAGCAGGGCAAGCACATTGAACCCCTCTGTTCCCGGGCGCAGGATGATCAGCACGCCGGCAAGGCCAGCGAGAATCGCGCACCATCTGCGCCATCCGACCTGTTCGCGGAAAAACACGACCGCGCCGATCGCAACAACCAGTGGCCCGGCCTGTGTCACGCTGGTGACCAGCGACAGGGGTGTCAGGGCCAGCGCGTTCACCATGAACAGCGCGGCTGCGATTTCGGCCACGCCCCGTGTCACGATGGCGGGATGCCAATATGCGCGTGTGAGAATGGGCTGGCCCTTTGCGACACACAGGCCAGCAAAGACGGCCGTTCCGACAACTCCCATGGTCATCACGATCTGGCTCAGCGACAGGTTGCTTGACAGAAGTTTGACGCCGACATCGCCAAGCGCAAACCCTGCCATGGCCAGGATCATGAGAGTGATGCCCTGAAGATTTTGCATGTTTGAGCAGCTACGCCTGTTTTGTGAGCGTGACCAGACAGGATCTGCGGCACGTGCCAGATGTCGCGGTTGTGATCGTCTGCTGCGTCGATGTGGTTTAGGCAAGGCAAGACATTCCGAGAGGAGCTTTGATGAAACTGCCTTTGATCGTTGTTGCCCTGGCCTTCAGCGCACAGATGGCGTCCGCCTTTGTACTGGATGGCGGGATCGTGCGTCAGACCGGCAATGGTGCCTTCGTCAAGTTGGATCCCGGCATGCCTTTTGCTGTAGGCGAAGATACGTTCGACGATGACAACCTGTATGCGTTTGACGAAGATCAGAATATCACGCTGGACGAACCGATCCGGGTGGATATCGGGGCGCAGGCCGGGATGATCGCCGCAGGCACGGTGGTGGCCAGCCATTACGTGTTTTTCGACAGCCTGTCGGGTACGCAATACGGCTATGTGAATTTCGATGCGAAAATCCTTGGCGTGGCCGCGTTCCAGGCCACAATGGCGGCGACGGATTTCCTGGCGAACACGGATGTGGTTTACCTGAGCCCCGAACTTCGTGGGCTTGAAAGCGGGGACCATGTCTGGATCGACGAGGACGATCCAAATCGGCTTTGGGTCTATTGGGCCGGGTCTTCGCCGGGGGATTACATCCGTGTCTTTACCGAGGCATCACCCGGCGCACCAATGATGTGACGCGCATCATTTCTTGAGCGGGACGCCGTAGAGCTCAAGCTTGTGCCCCTTGAGCCGATAGCCGAGTTTCGCCGCGATCTTTTCCTGAAGCGCTTCGATTTCGGGATCGACGAATTCAATGACCCGACCGGTTTGCAGATCTATCAGGTGGTCGTGGTGGTCGCGTTCTGCATCTTCGTATCGCGCGCGGCCATCGCCGAAATCGACCTTTTCAAGGATGCCCGCCTCTTCGAACAGCTTCACCGTTCGGTATACGGTTGCCAGCGAGATATTGGGATCAATGTCAGACGCGCGCGCATAGAGTTCCTCGACGTCGGGATGATCTTTCGCGTCTTCCAGAACCTGCGCAATGGTGCGGCGCTGTTCGGTCAGGCGCAGTCCTTTTGCTTCGCAACGCGAGATGATGGTGTCAGACATCCCCGAGGCCCTTTCTGCTCGTGGCAGGTGGTGTAGCCAACTGTGCTGCGTATGGCCATAAGCCATGGTGAAATTTATTGCCTTCGGCGCAGGTGCCAGAGGTAGAAGGCCAGTGAGATCACAACGATGGCGCCGCCGATCAGCATGCGCAGGCTTGGGACCTCATCTATGAAAACCCAGACCCATATGGGTCCGAGGACGGTTTCGAGAAGCAGAATAAGGCTGACGTTGACCGAGGCGGTAAACCGCGACGCGGTGGACATGAGGAAAAAGGACAGTGGCAGGACCAGGAAACTGGCCAGTGCGATGGCCCATGTGGTGCCAGACAGGAGCGTGTCGGGTGCGCTCATCGCAAACGCACCGCCGCCTGCAAGCAAGGCACCGATCCCGACGGCGGACAGCATCGGCATCTCGGGATTGTTGCGCAGAAGCGTGAAGCTGAGCGCGAGACTGATCGCAACGCCAAGTCCGCACAGAACGCCGAAGAGCCCGGAAGATGTGAGCGAAAGATCGCCTTTGCCGGACATGGCGAGACCGATGCCGAGGCTGACGGTGGCGATTGTCACCCAGGTCGCGGGGCGCGTCGGTTCTCCGTAAAGAAGCCGTGACAGGATCGCCGCCCAGATCGGCACCGTGGCAACCGCGATCAGCACCAGTGCCACCGGGGCAAGTGCGATGCCCGGGGCAAAGAGGCTTGCATTGGCCCATTGCGCACAGATCAGTGTCACACCAACGCCGGATAGCAGGCGTGGCATCTGCCGCAGCTGTCCCGACAGGACGGCGGCGATCAGGAACAGGCTGCCCATGGCAAGCCCGCGCCACGCCACCAGGGGGGCCGCAGACAGGTCTGACAGTCGTATGAGAAGCGCGTCCGGCGTCAGGATCAAGACACCGAGACACGCCAGAAGGATGCCTTTCATGGGGCCGCTTTACTTGTAAAGGGGCTGGACTCCCATCTGCATGTGCAACGCGTTCACCGTCGGTTCATCCAGTGCCATCGCTTTTGCCAGGGCATCGAGATACTGCGCCTCGGGTTGCGTATCGAGGCGGATCGCCATGAGCGACGCGGCATAGACCTGTGTGCGCATCGGTGCGGGCGTGTCGGCGGCAAGAGCCGCGACATCCACGGGCGCGGCCAGTTGTTCCTGGACAAACGCAATATCGTCGGCGTCTGCATCCTGCCCGACGGTGTCAATGATCTTGGCGCGTTCCGCTTCGTCGATGCCGCCGTCGCATTTCGCTGCCTGGATCATTGCGCGCAGCATCAGCGCGGCGTTGTCTTCGGCTTCGGGCGGGACAGCGCCGGATTTGGCGGCCTGATCGAACATGCCGCCCATGTTCTGCGCCCCGGCTGCGGCCATGCCGCCGGCTGCTGCCAGCAGACCGGCCAGTCCGGCTCCGTCAGCGCCGCCGCCAAGTGCAGACAGCAGCCCGCCCTTGTCACCGTCCTGCGCCGCGCCGCCCCCCATGAGCGCAGACAGGTCGAGCCCGCCAGACTGCATTTTTTCCATGATTCCTGCGAGCGGATTGTCGCCTCCGGCCCCGCTCATCATTTGTCCGAACTGTGCCTGGAGTTGCGACATCGGGTTGTCGCTGGGGACCTGCGCGCCGCCCATGAGGCCGCCCAGACCCTTGCCCCCTGAAAGGTGGTCGACGCCGCGTGCGGCGGCATATCCGATGGCCACTTTGGCCAGTGTTCCCATGAGGCTCATAATTCATACTCCCGGCGATCGTGTTGGTCTGGATGCCCGCAGGATGCCCGATTCGCGGGCGGGATGTGAAAAAACCTTTGTGCTGTGCGGATTTGCGCGGGATGGCTTTCGGTGTTTTCCGCTTGACCCTGACCGCGTCCGGGTGTCCCTGAAACGGATGGAACGCAAGGATGCCATCGATCTGGCCGGGGCGACGGGTCTCGTGCTTTTTGCCACGGTGCTGGCCTTCAACCAGGTGGTGATCAAGGTGACCAATGCCGGCTTTGGCCCGGTCTTTGCCGCCGGGCTGCGATCGGGGCTGGCTTTGCTGGTGCTGGCACTCTGGCTGCTGGTGCGCCGACGCAGGCTGGCGGGCATCCGTCGCACCGTTTGGCCCGGGCTGCTTTTGGGTGGGCTTTTCACGGTGGAATTCATCTTTCTTTTCATTGCGCTGGACCTGACGACGGTGTCGCGCGTGTCGATCCTGTTTTATTCGATGCCAGTCTGGCTGGCCGTGGTCGCGCATTTTGCCCTGCCGGGCGAAACCCTGTCCTGGCGGCGTTTGCTGGGGCTGGCATTGGCAATGGCAGGGGTGATCTGGGCCCTGTTCGATCCGCAATCCCGGCAGGCAGGCAGCCTGCTTGGCGATGTGCTGGCCTTGCTGTCGGCCTTTGCCTGGGCGGGCATTGCGCTCACTGTTCGCCTGACACGGGTGTCGGAACTGGCCCCGGAAAGCCAGCTCTTCTGGCAATTGTCGGTCTCGACGGTGGGGCTGTTGGCGCTTGCCCCGCTGTTCGGGGACCTGCTGCGCGAGCCGACCGCGCTGCACATCGCAGGTCTGGGATTCCAGGCGGTTTTTGTGGCCAGCCTCGGGTTTCTGTTCTGGTTGCGGCTGATGACGATTTACCCCGCATCCGACATTGCGGCGTTCAGTTTCCTGTCACCGGTTCTTGCGGTGGGCATGGGGTGGCTCTTGCTGGATGAACCGGTGGGGCCGGGGTTCCTTGGCGCAATGTGTCTGGTCGCGGTCGGGATCGTTTTGATCAACCGACGGCGCAAACGTCCCGATCAGGTGCCGCAGAACGTGGCCTGAACCACCTCTTCGGGGGCAGGCGGGTTGCGCAGGTCCGCGAATTCGGGATTGGCCTCGAACGGGGCGGCGTAAGCGGACATGAGCCGCGCAAACTCGCTGTCATCGCCCGCAACGGCGGCTGAAATCATCGCCTCGATCCGGTGATTGCGCGGGATCAGAACGGGGTTTGCGGCACTCATCCGGCCCTGCGGGTCGTCTTCGCTTTCAATGCGCGCCTGCCATTTTTCCGCCCATTGGTCGAATCCGGCCGTGTCGCTGAACTGCGCCCGCGCGGTGCCATCCACAAGGCCACGGAACGTATTGGTGAAGTCCGCCTGGGCGTCCTGCATGAGGGCAAGCAGGTCCGCGATCAGAGCGGCATCTTCGGGGGTTGGATTGCCAATGCCGATCTTGGCCCCGAAGCGTTTCAACCACTCTGCGCGCACCATGTCGGGCATGGTGTGGATTTGCGCGGTAAAGGGTTCGACTGCGGATTCAGGGTCCGGCATCAGGTGAAGCAGCGCCGTGGCCAGTTGGGCCATGTTCCACACGATGATGTCGGCCTGTGCGGCGTAGCTGTAGCGCCCGAAGCGGTCGATGGAGGAATAGACGGTTTCCGGGTGATAGCTGTCCATGAAGGCGCAGGGCCCGTAATCGATGGTTTCGCCCGGGATGCTGCAATTGTCGGTGTTCATCACGCCGTGGATGAACCCGAGGCTGAGCCAGTGCGCGACAAGGGCTGCCTGCCTGCGCATCACGGCATCGAGGAAGGATGCAGGATCGGTTGCGTCGGGATAGTGGCGGGCGACCGCGTAGTCGAAGAGTGTTTGCAGGGCGTTCGTGTCCCCGCGCGCTGCAAAGACCTGAAACGTGCCGACCCGCAGGTGACTTTGGGCGACGCGGGTCAGGACCGCGCCGGGCAGGGGGGCTTCGCGGACCACGATTTCGCCGGTGCGCACGGCGGCAAGCGCACGGGTTGTGGGCACGCCCAGGGCATGCATCGCTTCGCTCACCACGTATTCGCGCAGCACCGGGCCGATCCAGGCGCGCCCGTCGCCCATTCGGGAAAACGGGGTCTGGCCCGATCCCTTCAACTGGATGTCCCTGCGGACGCCGTCCACGCCGATTGCTTCGCCCAGCAGGACGGCGCGGCCATCCCCAAGCTGCGGATTGTACTGGCCGAACTGATGACCGGCATAAAGCTGCGCCAACGGGCTTGCCCCCTTGGGGATTTCGTTGCCCGCAAAGACCGCTGCCAGTTGCGGATCGTCCAAACCGTCCATGCCAAGCGTGCGGGCAAGCGGTTTGTTGAGCGCGATGAGCGAGGGCGCTTTGACCGGTCTGGGATTGACCCGCGCATAGAAGGTATCGGGAAGGGTGGCGTAGCTGTTGTCGAAGGGGATGTGCAGGGTCATGGTGTGGATATAGGGCTTTGTGCCGTGCCTCACCAGTGTTGCGCGTTCACAGCACGCGGGACATCAGCGCATAGCCGTCGCGGGTCTGAAACCGGGCGCGGGCGTAGAATTTTTGCAGAGTATCGTCAGTTTTGCGCGCCTCGAGGTGCAGGGCGCGAATGCCGCCCTCCTTGAGTGCCTTGGCCAGACTGTTGAGCGCCTCGCCCCCCATACCGCGTTTACGCACGGCGCTGCGGACGTACAGTTCGTCTATCACGGCATCGAGGCCGCCGAATTCGATTGACCACCCAAAAGAGACGGCGACATAGCCCACAGGCGCGCGGCGCGGGCCGATCAGCCAGACCGCGCCATGCGGGCTGCCTTCGAGCAAGGGCGCAATCGCATCGCGCTGGTGTTCGGACGATGTGCCAAAGCCCTGATGGTCATGAAAGGCCGCCACAAGGGGCAGGAGTTTCGGCAAGTCCTCGGGTGTGGCGAGATGCAATGACCTCATAGTCGGGCAAGCCTGTCGGTCAGCAGCCTGAAAAAGCCGTCGGCATCTATGTCGCCCATGAAGGTGGCATTTGGTGCACGGTCGGTCACGCCCCACCAGTCCGCGACGGTCATACCCAGCGTCAGGTCGGACCCGGTTTCGATTTCCACGTTGATGTGACGCCCCGAGAAAAGATCGGGCCGGATCAGGTAGGCGGTCACGCAAGGGTCGTGCAGCGGCGCGCCGGCGCTGCCGTATTTTTCCTTGTCGAACCGTTCGAAAAAGTCCGTCATCTCGGCGACGGCGATGCCGACCGGTGTGCCAAGTGTGCGGAAGGCCGTGTTGCGCTCTGTCGTCACCAGTGCCTTGTGCGTGACATCAAGGGGCATGACGGTGATGGGAGCCCCGCAGGCGAACACGATTTTCGCCGCTTCGGGGTCGACATAGATGTTGAACTCGGCGGCCGGTGTGATGTTGCCCACCTCGAAATACGCACCGCCCATGAGGACGATTTCCTGGATGCGGTCGGCGATGTCGGGTGCTTTCTGGAGTGCGGTTGCGATGTTCGTCAGCGGGCCAAGCGGGCAGAGCGTGACGGTTCCGGGTGCCTGGTTGCGCAACGTGTCGATGATGAAGTCGACGGCGTGCTGCTGCTGGAGGGGCATCGTCGGATCGGGCAGGGACGGGCCGTCAAGGCCGGTTTTTCCATGGACATGTTCGGCCGTGACAAGCTTGCGGGTGATCGGGCTGTCACACCCTGCAAAGACCTTTGTGTCGGGCTTGCCGGCCAGTTCGCACACGATACGGGCGTTCTTTTCCGTCAGCGGCAGCGGCACATTTCCTGCAACGGCCGTGATGCCCAGCACGTCGATGTCCTCGGGCGACGCGAGCGCCAGCAAAATCGCGACCGCGTCGTCCTGACCGGGGTCGGTATCGATGATGATCTTGCGCGGTGCCATGACGCCTCCTTGGTTGCTGCGGTGGTGGCATGGCGGCTTTGCAGGTTCAAGACAGAACCGACGCGCGCGCGGGAGATCGCCGTTTTGTTGGGCATGTCGATTGCAGACGGGGTCGATCATGTTAGGCTGGACGCGCTAAACGCGAAAATCGTTTACATCTGCTTCGTTAGCGCTAACAAGGCGGCGACGACCAAGAATCGGAAGGACCGCGATATGGTTTCCCGCGTTATTCCCGTAGAGCCATTTGACCTTGTGATCTTTGGCGGCACTGGCGACCTTGCCCGCCGCAAAATCATCCCGGGGCTGTTCCGGCGCTTTTGTGCCGGTCAGATGCCGGAAGGGTCTCAGATTATCGGGGCCGCGAGGTCAGACATCGACGATACAGCCTATCGCGAGATGGTGGCCGAGGCGATTGCGGAGTTCGGTGGCAAACGCGCCTGTGAAGACGGCACGCTTGAGCAATTCCTGGACCGCATCCATTTCGTCCAGACAGATGCCAGGGGCGATGGTGGCTGGGCCGAACTGAACGGCAAGCTGCGCGAAGGTCTGGTGCGGGCATTCTATTTCTCGGTAGGGCCGGCCTTGTTCGGCGATCTTGCCGAGCGTTTGCACCGTTTCGGACTGGCTACCCCGGAAAGCCGGATCGTTGTCGAAAAGCCCTTTGGACATGACCTTGAGTCGGCGCGGGCCTTGAACGCAACGCTGGCCGAGCATTTTGACGAAACCCAGATTTACCGGATCGATCACTACCTGGGGAAAGAGACCGTTCAGAACCTGATGGCGGTGCGCTTTGGCAACATGTTGTTCGAACCGCTGTGGAATTCTCAGTATGTCGATCACATCCAGATCACGGTGGCCGAAACGGTCGGCGTGGGCGGGCGCGGTGGATATTACGACAAGTCCGGCGCGATGCGGGACATGGTGCAAAACCACCTGATGCAGCTTTTGTGCCTCATCGCGATGGAGCCGCCCTCGAAGTTTGAACCCGATGCCGTCCGGGATGAGAAACTCAAGGTGATCCGTGCGCTGGAGCCTGTCGATTGGCATCACATCGTCCGGGGGCAGTATGCTGCAGGTGAAAGCGGACCCAGCTACCGGCAGGATGTCGAGGATCCGAAGTCCAAGACCGAAAGTTTCATCGCCATGAAGTGCCATATTTCGAACTGGCGCTGGGCAGGAACGCCTTTCTACATGCGCACCGGCAAGCGTTTGAAGGCGCGGGCATCAGAGATCGCCGTCGTCTTCAAGGACGCGCCGCATTCAATCTTTGGCGCGGATGCCGGGCGGCACCGCAACGTGCTGGCGATCCGCTTGCAGCCGAACGAGGGTATGACGCTGGACGTGACGATCAAGGAACCCGGGCCGGGCGGCATGCGGATGATGGACGTGCCGCTGGACATGAGTTTTGCCGAGGCGCTGGGCCCCGAAGCCGAAGAAGCGCCAGACGCCTATGAGCGGTTGATCATGGATGTGATCCGGGGCAACCAGACGCTGTTCATGCGCGGAGACGAGGTGGAAGCGGCCTGGGCCTGGACTGACCCGTTGATTGAAGACTGGCAGGCGCGCAATGATGTGCCCAAGGAATACGACGCCGGAAGTGCCGGACCGGAAGATTCCATGATGCTGATGCATCGGGATGGTCGCAAATGGCGGGAGATCAAGGCATGAGCTATGACCTGCAAACCTATCCAGACCGCGACATGCTGGCGATGGATCTTGCCAACAAGCTTGCCGGTGATTTGCGCACGATCCTGACACATGAGGATCGCGTCGTGCTGGCCGTGCCGGGAGGGACGTCGCCGGGGCCGGTCTTTGATGTTCTGTGCGCTGCTGATCTGGACTGGTCGCGTGTCGATGTCATGCTCACCGACGAACGCTGGGTGCCAGAGGACAGTGAGCGGTCCAATACGCGACTGATCCGGGAGCGGCTTTTGGTCAACCGCGCGGCTGCGGCGCGGTTGTTGCCGCTTTACGTGCCGGCGCATGAACCCGAAGAGGTTCTGGCCGAACTCGAGGCCCAGATCGGCAATGAATTGCCGTTGGCCGTTGTTCTTCTGGGCATGGGCGCAGACATGCACACTGCCTCCATATTCCCGGGCGCGGACCGGTTGGACGAGGCGCTGGCCCCGGATGCCCCGGTCCTGATCCCGATGCGCGCGCCCGGAGCGCCGGAGCCGCGTATCACGTTGAGCGCCCGTGTGTTAAACGACGCATTGCGCAAGCATGTGCTGATCTTTGGCAATGACAAGCTGGCCGCGCTTGAGAATGCGCAGGGCAAATTGCCGGAGGTGGCACCAATCAACGCCGTTCTGAGCGGCGCAACGGTTCATTGGGCAGAGTGAAGATCATGTGGGACGATTTGAAGGCGGCGGCGACGAACGCGCAGGACGTGCACATTCTGGACCTGTTCGAGCAGGACGGTTCGCGGGTTTCCGAATTCACGGTCACGGCGCTGGACATGCTGTTCGACTATTCCAAGACGCAGCTGGATGCGGCGTCGCGCGATGTGCTGTTCGACCTCGCACGCGCCGCCGGTGTTGAGGCGCGTCGCGATGCGATGTTCGCGGGGGAGAAGATCAACGAAACCGAAGGTCGGGCGGTGCTGCATACAGCCTTGCGCAACCTTGATGGCGGTTCCGTTCTGGTCGACGGACAGGATGTCATGCCCGAGGTGTTGGACACGCTGGCCCGGATGGAAGCCGTTGCCAGGGACATACGTGCATCGCGGTTCACCGACGTGGTGAATATCGGCATTGGCGGATCGGACCTTGGGCCTGCCATGGCCTATCTCGCGTTGGCGCCCTATTGCGACGGGCCGCGCTGTCATTTTGTATCGAATGTGGATGCTGCCGATATTGCGGATACGCTGCGCGGTTGCGACCCGGAAACGACGTTGTTCATCGTGGCTTCAAAGACGTTCACCACGATCGAGACCATGACCAATGCGCGGACTGCGCGCGCGTGGCTGCAGGATCACAACGTGTCCACGGATGGCCGTTTCATTGCCTTGTCGTCCAATGCAGAAGCGGCGGCCGAATGGGGCATTCCGGCAGAGCGGGTTTTGGGTTTCGAGGATTGGGTCGGCGGCCGATATTCCATGTGGGGGCCGATTGGGCTGTCTTTGATGATCGCGATTGGCCCCGAAGCGTTCAAGGCGTTCCTGCGCGGTGGGCAGGCAATGGATCGGCATTTCCGGTCGGCGGAGTTGCACGAAAACATGCCCGTGTTGCTGGCGTTGGTCGGCATCTGGCACAATCAGGGTCTGGGTCATGCCACGCGCGCCGTTCTGCCTTATGACAACCGGTTGTCGCGCCTGCCGGCCTATCTGCAGCAGCTTGAGATGGAGTCCAACGGCAAATCCGTGGCCATGGACGGGGCCGCGTTGCCGGTCCATTCCGGGCCGGTCGTTTGGGGGGAACCGGGCACCAACGGACAGCATGCGTTCTATCAGCTTATTCACCAAGGCACCCGGGTTGTGCCCTGTGAATTCATTGTCGCGGCCGAGGGCCATGAGAGCGATTTGCGCCATCACCACCAGTTGCTGATCGCAAACTGTCTTGCGCAGTCAGAGGCGTTGATGCGTGGCCGGTCTCTTGAAGAAGCCCGCGACCGCATGGCCGCAGCCGGTCTGACCGGCGATGAACTGGAGCGACAGGCGCGCCACCGGGTGTTCCCCGGGAACCGTCCCTCTACGACGTTGATGGTGCCAAAGGTGACGCCCGAAGTGCTGGGGCAGATCATTGCGCTTTACGAACACCGGGTCTTTGTTGAGGGCGTGATCCTCGGGATCAATTCCTTTGACCAATGGGGGGTGGAGCTGGGCAAGGAACTGGCCACGTCGCTTGGCCCGCTGGTAAGCGGAGAGGCCCCGGCGGATGACAAGGACGCCAGCACGCGGGCGCTTTTGGCCTATGTCCACCGGTATTCATAAAGCGCACCTCTGCGGCGCGCAGCAGTGAAGATCGGGCCTTAAGGTACTGATCCTACGTTATTTCGGTGTCGAAATAGCTGCGGATATGATCTGGAATCGGCAGTCGTTCCGTGCCGTCCGGGGTCAGCAGCACGATCACGCAGGTGAACTTGGCACGTTGGGTGCCGCCTGCCCAGATTTCTTGCGCCATGGTAAAGCTGGTGTTGCGGTAGGCGATGGTTCGTGAGGCGACGACATATGTCTCTTCGGCGCGCATTTCCTGCAACCAGTCCATTTCGCCGCGCCGGATGACGATACGCGGTTCTTTTGCGGCGTTTTCGTACGTCGTCAGGCCGATATGCTTGAAATATGTGACCCGCGCGCTTTCGAACCAGGTCAGGTACGCAACGTTGTTGACGTGATTGAGCGGGTCCAGTTCCGCAAAGCGGACCTTGTCTGCAAGGGCCAATGGCCAGATGGCATCCAGCCCGGCTGCGCGCTGCTGTTCAGGCGAAAGGGGCGTGTGAAATGGCAGATTTGTCATTCCGGTCTCGTTTCAACCTCTGCGGGGAATGTCAAACCCCGATGGCGCCAGTTCGAACCCGTCGAACTGAAATCCGGGGCTCACGGTGCAGCCGACCAATGTCCAGTTTCCGGTGGTGCGGGCGGCTTGCCAGTGATGTGCAGGCACAATGATTTGCGGGGTCTCATTGTGGAACAGGTCTGGCCCCAGCCGGTGGTCGACGGCAGGGCCGGCGTCATGTTCGGACAGTGACAGGATCAGGGGGGCACCCGCATAATAGTGCCAGATCTCGGCTGCATCGACGCGGTGCCAGTGGCTGTGCTCGCCTTGGGCCAGCAGAAAAAAGATACAGGTGCCTGCCGCGCGCCCATCCCCGTCGGCGACCCAGGTCTGACGATAATGCCCGCCTTCGGGATGGGGATGCAGTTGCAGATGGTCGATGATGTCGCCTGCGGATCTTGACGCGAGATCAGAGAGTTGTGGTTGTGTCATGCCATCACCGTGCGCTGCCTTACTGCCCTGTTAACCAAAGCTTCGCAGGGTTTGCAGCGATGGGCAATGACGGGGGGAACGCATGGCGGGGCAGCATAGGCGAGTGCGCGAAATCGCGGTCGAAATCCTGCGCCGCGAAGGCGGGTATGTGGACGACCCGGACGATCCCGGCGGGGCCACCAACCACGGCGTCACGATCCATACGATGCGGCGACTGGGGCTTGACCTTGATGGCGACGGCCGCGTGACCAAGCGCGACGTCCAGAGCCTGACCCGTGAACAGGCGCTCGGGATCTTTCTCGATCACTATTTCAGCCGGCCCCGGATCGACGATCTGCCGGAACCGCTGCAGGCGACCGTGTTCGACATGTATGTCAACGCGGGTGCGCATGCCGTGAAGCTGTTGCAACGCTTGCTTGGCAAGCTGGGCTTTGTGCTTCGGGCAGACGGGGTGCTGGGGCCCAAGACCATTGCCGCTGCGGCACGTGGGATGGCCATGGCGCCGGATCATCTTGTGGATGCCTATGGGATCGAGCGGCGAAACTACTATTTCGCGCTGGCCGACCGCCGACCCGAAAGCCGCAAATACGCCCGGACCCGCACAGGAGGCAAAGGCGGCTGGATCAAGCGTGCCGAAGAGTTCATGGCGCCACGCTATCGGATGAGCCGACAGGAATTCCAGAACAGGGTTGCGACATGGGATTGATCGAACAGGTGTTTTCGCTGGTCTTCGGGTCAGGGCGCAATGTGCTGCGCGACACGGCAGAAGTGTTTCGCCCCAATGCCGAAGCACAGGCGCACCGGGATCATCAGCGATACGGCGCGTCCCTCGATCAGTTCGCGGCAGAGTTCTATGCCCCGCAGCGTGGCTGGTTCGACCGGTTGATGGATGCGTTGAACCGCGTGCCGCGCCCGGCCATGGCGTTGGGCACCCTTGGATTGTTCGTCGCGGCAATGGTCGATCCCGATTGGTTTTCCGCCCGCATGGTGGGGCTGGCCCTGGTGCCCGAGCCGCTTTGGTGGCTGCTGGGGGCGATCGTCAGTTTTTACTTCGGTGCGCGGCATCAGGCCAAAGGGCAAGAGTTTCAGCGTGCGCTCGTGGATCACATGGCGCGGTCGGCACGACCGGCACCAACTCACCAACCGGAGCCTGAAGCGCCGACGAAGGACCCGGACCCGGACGGCAACGCGGCGCTTGAGGAGTGGATGCGACTGCGCCGCTAGAACCTGCGGGCGGGTCGCAACGACCAGGGTGTTCCGTGGATGGAAAAACCCGCGACAATGTGAACCGCCGAAACTGACGAAACGCATTGGCCGTGTCCCCTGCGCCGCCTATACTTCGCAGCATGGTTACAGAACTCGGTCACTTTGCCCTCATCCTCGCGTTTCTTGTCGCGATCGTGCAATCCATCGTGCCCCTGGTTGGCGCGCATAAACGCTGGCAGGGCTGGATGGCCGTGGCGGAACCCGCCGCGACCGTTCAATTCCTGTTGACGGCGTTTTCCTTTGCGGCGCTGACATACGCATTCGTCATCTCTGATTTTTCGCTGCGGCTCGTTTGGTTGAACAGCCATTCGGCCAAGCCGATGCTGTATAAAATCAGTGGTGTCTGGGGCAATCATGAAGGGTCGATGCTGCTTTGGGTGCTGATCCTGACACTGTTCGGCGCAACGGCGGCGTGGTTTGGCAAGGGGTTGCCACCGACGCTGCGCGCCCGGGTTCTGGCGGTGCAATCCGCCATCGCGGTGGCGTTCTTTGCCTTCATCCTGTTCACGTCCAACCCGTTCCTGCGGCTGGCCGTGCCGCCGTTTGACGGTCAGGATTTGAATCCGCTGTTGCAGGACCCCGGTCTCGCTTTCCATCCACCGTTCCTTTACCTTGGTTATGTCGGTCTGAGCATCTGTTTCAGCTTTGCCGTGGCCGCCTTGATCGAAGGCCGGGTGGACGCCGCTTGGGGCCGATGGGTGCGGCCCTGGACCCTTGCCGCCTGGACCTTCCTGACCATCGGGATCGCGCTGGGGTCGTGGTGGGCCTATTACGAACTTGGCTGGGGCGGATTCTGGTTCTGGGACCCGGTCGAAAACGCGTCGTTCATGCCATGGCTGCTTGCTGCCGCGCTTCTGCATTCCGCCATCGTGGTTGAAAAGCGCGAGGCCTTGAAAAGCTGGACAATCCTGCTTGCCATTCTTGCCTTCGGGTTTTCGCTGATCGGGACATTCATCGTGCGCTCTGGCCTGCTGACGTCGGTGCATGCTTTTGCGAATGATCCGGAACGCGGGGTGTTCATCCTGTTGATCATGATCTTCTTCACTGGCGGCGCGCTGACGCTGTTTGCGGCCCGTGCCAACGTGATGGAAGCCAAGGGTGTCTTCGGCGTGGCCAGCCGCGAAAGCGCAATCGTTGCGAACAACGTTCTTTTGTCGGTCAGCTGCTTTGTCGTGTTCGTGGGCACGATGTGGCCTGTCGTGGCCGAGATGTTCTTTGACACCAAGCTGAGTGTCGGCCCGCCGTTCTTCAACATGGCTTTCACACCGTTCATGGTTCTTCTTGGTCTGCTTCTTCCCATCGGCTCCATGCTCAGTTGGAAGCGCGCCAAGGTGGGGCGCACCTTGCGGCAGATGTTCCCTGCATTGGTTCTGTGCCTCGCGCTTTTGGGGCTGTTCTGGACGATGCAAACCGGGCGCAGCCTTTTGGGGCCGGTTGGCATGTTCCTCGGGGCGTGGATCATTTCGGGTGCTGTCATCGATCTTTATAACCGCACCGGCAAGAACCGTGACCTTTCGCGTCTGGCACGCCTGCCGCGCGCGGATTGGGGCAAAGCCGTTGCGCATACGGGGCTTGGCATCACCTTTATCGGTGTAGCGGGGCTCATGGCGTGGCAGCAGGAGGATATCCGCGTCGCCCAGATCGGAGAGCCGTTTACGGTCGGCAATTTCGAACTGGAACTGACGGCCGTAAATGATGTGCGCGGACCGAACTACTTTTCCACGATGGGGGATGTGGTCGTTCGCCAGAACGGCGAAGACGTGATCGTGCTGAACCCGGAAAAGCGCAATTATCCGGTGGCCCAGATGCCGACCACCGAAGCCGGGATCGATTACCGGTTCCTGCGCGATGTCTACGTGGTCATCGGGGATGAACAGGACAATGGTGGCTGGGTGTTGCGCACCTATATCAAGCCGTTGGCAAACTGGATTTGGGCCGGCTCCATCCTGATGGCACTGGGCGGTTTCCTGTCCCTGTCAGACCGCCGCTACCGTGTGGCCGCAGGGGAAAGAAAGCTGAGCGCCCCCCAACAAGGCGTGCCGGCGGAGTGAACCCTATGCGCATGTTGAAGGCAGTTCTGCTGTCCGTGATGCTGGCGACCACGGCTGCACCGGTTTTGGCCGTCCAACCTGACGAGATGCTCGAGGATCCTGTGCTGGAAGAGCGCGCACGGGAGCTGTCCAAGGGCATCCGCTGCGTTGTCTGCCAGAATGAAAGTATCGACGAATCTCATGCCGACCTTGCGCGCGAGCTGCGTCTCGTGGTGCGCGAACGTCTGGTCGACGGGGATACGGACGAACAGGTTCTGGACTTTCTGGTCGAACGATACGGCCAGTTCGTGCTGATGAAGCCGCGCACAGATGGTTGGAACATCATCCTCTGGCTGTCTGGCCCGGCTTTGTTCCTGATCGCGCTTGGCGTCGGGGCGGTTTATGTGCGCGGTCGGTCCAATGCCGTGGCCCCCACCGAGGCGGCGCTGTCGGATGACGAAAAGCGGCGCCTGGAAGAGTTGCTCAAGGACTGATCCCACAGGGAGTGACGCGGCGTTGGGCTTTGCCAATCGCGCGACTTGCGTGTTTGATGCGCGCACGCCGAATGAAGGAGTGCCCTGCGCATGCAATACGATACCATCACCTGTGACATCACCGACGATATTGCAACCGTTACGCTGAACCGGCCGGACGTGATGAACGCGTTGAACACCCAGATGCGGGCCGAGATCACGGATGCCGTGCTTGCTGCGGGCAAGACGGCGCGCGTCGTGGTGCTGACCGGGGCCGGGAAATCCTTTTGTTCGGGGCAGGATCTGGGTGACCGGGCCAATGCCGCAAACCTCGATCTGGAGCGCACCTTGCGCGATGAATACGTGCCCATGCTGCGGGCAATTTTCGACTGCCCGGTGCCGACGATTTCCGCCGTCAACGGGGCGGCGGCAGGGGCGGGGGCAAACCTTGCGCTTGCAGCCGATGTGGTGATTGCCTCTGAATCCGCCTTTTTCCTGCAAGCGTTTACCCGGATCGGATTGATCCCGGATGCGGGCGGAACCTGGTATCTTCCCCGACAGATGGGGTTGGCCAAGGCGATGGGGGCGGCACTCTTCGCAGATAAGATCAGTGCAAAACAGGCGGATGACTGGGGCATGATCTGGGAGGCGGTGCCGGACGCGGCCTTTGCGGAACACTGGAAGGCGCGGGCCCTGCATCTGGCCAAAGGCCCAACGGCGGCCTACCAAAGGGTGAAACAGGCCATTCGGGGGTCATTTGACAACGATCTCGAGGCGCAGCTTGCGCTGGAGGCCAAGCTTCAGGGGCAATGCGGCAAGACACGGGATTTCAAGGAAGGGGTGGTCGCGTTTCTTGAAAAGCGTCCGGCCGAATACGAAGGGCGCTGACACCACGGTCTGCGTGATGGTGCGTGGGGATGGCGGTGTCAGGCCGCCCATCGGTAAGGTTTCAGAGTGAAGTAGAGGCTGTCCGACCACTCCCCATTCACACAAAAGGTGTTCTTTTCCTCGCCTGTCTGCACAAAGCCGACCTTTGACAGCGTCGCAATCGACGCCGTGTTCCGGGGGTCGGTGTCTGCTGTAAGCTGCGAGAAGCGCAGTTCTTCAAAGAAGTAGGGTATCATCGCTTGCAGCGCCTCGGTCATGATCCCCTGGCCCCAATGCGCAGAGCCCAGAATATAGCCGATTTCATCCCCGTCATGCACACCGCCACAGCCGATGGCCCGACCGTCTTTTTCGATCACGAAATACTTCAAGACCGGATCCGACGCATTGATCAGTCGCTTCAGCATCGTTTTCGTTTCTTGCAAATCGGGATGGGGTGGGCACGACCAGTAGCGCATCACCGCAGGGTCGCCATAGACGGCGTGAAGATCGTCCGCGTCCCCGATCTTTGCCCGGCGCAGGACCAGGCGGTTTGTCCTTAATTCACCCATACGCAACAGGCCGCCCGAAGGCGGCCTGAAAGTCAACGCTTATCGCTGCAATCAGCGGTTTTCGATATCCACGTAATCGCGCGCGGTTTCGCCCTGGTAGAGCTGTCGCGGGCGACCGATCTTCATCTGCGGATCGGCAAGCTGTTCTTTCCACTGAGAGATCCAGCCCACTGTCCGGCTCAACGCGAAGACCGGTGTGAACATCGACGTCGGAAAGCCCATCGCTTCGAGGATGATGCCCGAATAGAAGTCCACGTTCGGGAACAGCTTTTTGTCGGCGAAATAGGGGTCGGCCAGTGCGGCTTGTTCCAGTTCCTTGGCCGTGGCAAGGATCGGGTTGTTCTCGACACCCAGCAGGTCCAGCACTTCGTCGGCGGATTGCTTCATCACGGTCGCGCGCGGGTCGAAGTTCTTGTAAACCCGGTGCCCGAAGCCCATCAGGCGGAACGGATCGTCCTTGTCCTTGGCCCGGGCAATGAATTCCGGGATACGGTCGGGTGTGCCGATTTCCTTGAGCATCTCGAGGCAGGCCTGGTTCGCACCGCCATGCGCCGGACCCCAGAGGCAGGCGATGCCCGCCGCGATACAGGCGAACGGGTTGGCGCCCGAAGACGAGGCAAGACGCACGGTCGAGGTCGATGCGTTCTGTTCGTGGTCAGCGTGCAGGGTAAAGATGCGGTCCATCGCGCGGGCGAGGATCGGGTTGACGACGTATTCCTCGGCCGGGACGGCAAAACACATGTGCAGGAAGTTTGCTGCGTAATCGAGATCGTTGCGCGGATACACGAACGGCTGGCCGATCGAATACTTGTAGGCCATCGCCGCAATCGTCGGCATCTTGGCGATCAGACGATGCGATGCGATCTCGCGCTCGCGCGGGTTATTGATGTCGGTCGAGTCGTGATAGAAGGCCGACATCGCGCCAACGACGCCCACCATCGTGGCCATCGGGTGCGCATCGCGACGGAACCCACGGAAGAAGTTGT
>CAYZAD010000032.1:16655-19982 GCA_964476315.1 uncultured Rhodobacterales bacterium | reverse complement strand
TCTTTTCGCGCGCCACCGCTTCGGCGGTCTGCAACAGTTCCAACTGGTTGGCGGATGTGATTGCCATGCGGTTTACTCCTCTTCCGGGCCTTCGCCCTCAATCACGTCGTCGAATTGTGTCTCGTCAAAGCCCTGTGCCTTGCGGGCTCTCAGCATTTCCTTGATCAGGTCATCGGTCAGAACCAGCTTGGCATCCGCCAGCCAGTCAAACTTCAGGCCCACGGTGCCCTCTTCGATATTGATCAGCACTTCGTCGCCCTCGACCCCGGCCAGCACGCCCTTGAACCGTTTGCGCCCGTCGATCATCTCGGACGTCTCGATCTTGGCCTCATACCCTTCAAACGTCTCGAAATCCTTGAGACGGGTCAGGGGGCGGTCGATCCCCGGCGAAGACACTTCCAGCGTATAGGCATCAAGGATCGGGTCTTCGACATCCAGCGTCGCGCTCACGGCTGTGCTGATTGCGGCGCAATCATCCACCTCGATCCCGCCCTCGGGGCGTTCCGCCATGATCTGCAACGTCGCGGTCTTGCCGCTCATCAACCGGATGCGCACCAGTTCAAACCCCAGATCCTCGATGACAGGGGTCACGATCTCGGCCAACCGACGGTCCATCGCAGCTTTCGCGATCAGGTCACTCATTGTCGCCAGAAACTCCAAGCACAAAAAAACGGGCGCGCGGCCCGTTGTAGAATTCGGTGGGTGCCGACCAAGGCCAACACGCCGCTGTTGACGTGCATATACGAACGCCGGGCCGAGTCTGCAAGCGCTTTCGTCAGGTCCGCTGCACCACCTGACGTGCCAGGCCGATGACCGTACACACGACAAAGATCGCTGCAGCCGCCGAAACGATGGTCGGTCCGGTTGGCGTATCAAGATGCCAAGAGGCCGCCAGACCGCCCAGGGCCGATGCCGTCCCGATCGCGGCCGCCAGAACCGCCATCTGCTCCGGAGATTTCGCAAACACCCGTGCAGCGGCCGGCGGAATGATCAAAAGCGCGCTGATCAACAGCACACCCACCACCTTGATCGACACCGCCACCACGACGGCCAGCGTCACCGTCAGGATCAGTTTCTCGCGCATCGGGTCGATATCGGACGCACGCGCAAGGTCTTCGTTCAGGGTCGCGGTCAAAAGCGCCGACCACCGCCACGTCAGCAATCCGACCACTGCCAGCGCACCGCCCCAGATGACCAGCAGGTCCATGCGGCTGACAGCCAGGATATCGCCGAACAGAAACGCCATCAGGTCGATCCGGACAGACTCCAGAAAGGACACCGTGACAATCCCGACCGCCAGCGCGCTGTGCGACAGCACCCCAAGCAGGGTATCCACCGCCACCGCACGCCCCGAAAGAGACGAGACCAGGGACGCCATTGCCAAGGCGATCAACAACGCCCCCAGAAAAACCGGCATGTCGAAGGACAGCGCCAGCGCGACCCCAAGGATCGCGGCATGCGCTGTCGCGTCGCCGAAATAGGCCATGCGCCGCCAGACGACGAAACATCCCAGCGGGGCTGCGGCAAGGGCAACGCCCAAACCGCCCAACGCGGCCCGCCAGATGAAATTGTCAAGGATCACTGCGCCGCCTCGTGTGACTCGTGTGAATGGTCTGCCGCATGGTCATGCGTATGATTGTGTTCATGGCGATACAGCGCCAGTGCCCCTTGCGTGCCAGTCCCGAACAGGGCCCGGTATTCGGGCGCGGTCGCCACGTGTTCCGGGGCGCCTTCACAACAGACATGCCCGTTCAGACAGATCACCCGATCCGACGCGGCCATCACCACGTGCAATTCGTGGCTCACCATGAGAACGCCGCAGCCCATTTCTTCTCTCAACTCCTCGATCAGCCGGTAGAAAGCGGCTGATCCGGATTGGTCCAGCCCCTGTGTGGCCTCGTCCAGAACCAGAAGCTGTGGGTTATTGATAATCGCCCGCGCAAGCAGCACCCGTTGCATCTGGCCACCGGACAGGTCCGCAACCTGCCGATCGGCGAGGTCCGGCACTCCGGTCCGCTCCAGCGCCCGCATCGCGACCGCGCGGGGCACGCGCTTGGGCAATCCCAGGAACCGCAAGACGGGCAGGGGCAGCGTCGGGTCGATATGCAGCTTCTGCGGAACATACCCGACGCGCAGGTCGTCCGCGCGCTCCACGTGTCCGGCCGATAGGGGAACAGCCCCCAAGAGCGCCTTCAGCAAAGTCGATTTCCCCGACCCGTTCGGTCCGACAATCGTGACGATTTCGCGCTCGGCAATCGACAGGGTCACGTGGGACAATACCGTCGTGCCGCCCAACCGGACAGATACGCCATGGGCGTCGATCAAACTCATGCCGGAACCCCGGCCTGGCAATTCGGGCAGAGACCTTCAAACTCGATCACCTTGTGTTCGATCTCGAACCCGGACCGCCGGGCACTCTCGCTCAGGGCGACCGCAGTGCCTTCGGCTTCCGACACCTTGTTGCAGTCGCGGCAGATAAGGAACGCCGGCGCATGATCCTCTCCCGGATGCGTGCAGGCGACAAACGCGTTCAGCTTTTCGATCTTATGCGCAAACCCATGTGTCACAAGGAAATCCAGCGCGCGATAGGCCACCGGTGGCTGTGACCCCAACCCTTCGGACCGCAACACGTCCAGGATCTCGTAAGCCCCGACCGCGCGGTGTTCCTTCAGCAGGATCTCCAGAACCCGTCGCCGCACGGGCGTGAACTGCAGACGATGCGCCGCGCAATGCGCCTCAACGTCCTGCATGGCCTGCTCGATACAGGTCGCATGATCGTGATCTTCGAATCCGAGCTGTGCCATGCAATTCTCCATTTGACGTCAGTGTTATGATATTACATATCAAACCCAACCAACCCTTTATACCGATTCCAACAGGATGGTCCATCATGCTCCGTCAGACTTCGCTTGCGCTATTGCTTACATCGACTGCCCAGATCGCCTCGGCCGAAACCCTCAGCATTGTCACCGACATCTCGCCGGTCCATGGCCTCGTGTCGATGATCACCGATGGAATCAGCGAACCAACCCTGATCATCGACCCCACCGCAAGCCCCCACACGAACGCCATGCGCCCGTCGGTCGCCGCCGCGTTGCAGGATGCGGATGTGGTGTTCTGGGTCGGAGACGCGCTGTCACCGTGGCTCGAAGACCCCATTGAAACGCTGGCCCCCAACGCGGTGCACAGCGCGCTCTTGTCGGTCCCCGGTATCCAAACACTCGATTTCCGGCAAACCGACGCATTCGGCAGCCATTCGGATCACGCGCATGACGATCACGGCGACAAGGATCATGCCCATGATGAGCATGCCCACGACGAACACGA
>CAYZAD010000032.1:0-16555 GCA_964476315.1 uncultured Rhodobacterales bacterium | reverse complement strand
GACCACGACGAACATGCCCATGATGATCACGGGCACGACCACGCGCATGACCACTCCGGCATCGATCCCCATGCATGGCTCAGCCCTGCCAATGCCAAGGTCTGGCTGACACATATCGCGGACACCCTGTCTGAACGCGATCCCGCCAATGCCGAAACCTACGCCGCGAACGCCGCTGCGGCACAGGCCGCCATTCAAACGGAAATGGACACGGCCCAGGCCCGGCTCAGCGCTGTGATCGACCAGCCCTTTGTCGTGTTCCACGACGCCTACCAGTATTTCGAAGCACAGTTCGGTCTGCAGGCTGCGGGCGCTCTGTCGCTCAGCGATGCGGTCCCACCAAGCCCGTCCCGCGCGGCGGACATCCAGACCGAAATCCGCGAGAACGGGGTGGTCTGCGTCTTCTCGGAACCGCAGTTCAGCGACGGTCTGGTCAATACCGTGATCGAGGGCACGGACGCCAAGACCGCGCAGCTTGATCCGCTGGGTGCCGACCTTGACCTTGGGGCAGGGTTCTACCCGGCGCTGATCCGTGACATGACCGACCGTTTTGTCGGCTGCCTTCAGTAATCGCGTTCAAAGAACACGCCCAAAGATGAATTGCCATCGTTCGACACACTGCCACGGGCAGTGATGTCGGACGTGACGTCGAGGTTCAGGTTGATCTCGGTCCGGCCACCGCTTTCGACAACCACATCCGTGTAGACGTTGTCCGAAAGATAGGCCCCGGCCCGCAAGGCGGCATTGCCGTCTTCGGTTTGGGACACGTCCAGATCATCCAGTCCGAACCCATCCCGCAACCGCGACAGCAATCCGCCCGCGCCGCCACCCGCAAGGGTGGCCACCGCATTGGCCAGTTCAAGGGCCTGCACCGCCGACAGGTTCGACAGGTCCCGCCCGAACAGAAGCTGTGCAAGAACCTCGTCCTCCGGCAGTTCAGGAACCGACGAGAACGAAATGTCCGGCGATGACGCAGGCCCGTCCAGGATCACGTTCACGACAATCCCGTTCGCCTCGGTCGAGGCCACGAAACGCAGCACGGGAACAAAGCTCCCGCTCAGTTGAATGCGTCCCTCGTCCAGCACAAAGCGCTGGTTCAGAACGTCCAGCCGACCGCGGACCAGCTCGAACCCGCCCTGCGGGATGATGTTGTTGGTCGGCCCGGTCAAACGCAGCGCGCCGCCCAGTTCCGCGTCGAGCCCGCGTCCGCGCACGAACACCTGGTTGGGTGCGCTCAGGCTCAGATCCAGTCGCGTGGTCGCTGGCCCCGAAGCGCTTTGCGCTTCGGACGTCGCCTTGTTCAAACCGGCGCGCTCGATCGTGCGCATGACGGGCCGCGTCGCGCCCAGATGCCGGATCTCGGGAATATCCCCCAATGCGAACGCACCAGAGGACGGCACCTGGATTTCAGTCTCGTTCAACCGCAGGTCGCCTGCAATCAGCAAATCCCGCCCAATCGGCCCGGTCACGCTGATCGTGCCATCCACGCTCGTGTCATACAGCGCCGGATCCCGAACGCCGAACCGGTTCAGCGTGATCGTCAGGTTTGACGCCAACCCCTCCAGCGCAAGCCGGCCGTTCACATCAAGCGATCCGCCATTGTTGCCCTGCGCCGCCAATCCGATCTGCGCCACGCCCTCCTGCAACCCGATCCGCCCGGTGATCGGGGCCAGGATGATCCCAAGCGTCGGCGCGCTCAGTTCCGCTGCGGACGGTGTCACAACCCCGGACAGGCTCGACAGCGCCAAAGGCCCGCGCATCGCCAGGTCCACTTGCGCCCGCCCGTTCAGACGACGCGGCGCGATAAACGCATTCGCAAGGCCCAGCGGCGCGTCGCCCCGGATGGTCAGATCCGCCGTGTTTCCGCCGCGCACGGCCCCGTCAATGGCCAGCACCGTGTTCCCCGGCGCATTCACGTCAACGTCAACCGTGACCACATCGCTCTGATGCCCCACCGTGCCATCGACCTGAAGCGGACCCGAAAAATCGGGCGCGATCAGGCCAAGATCCCGCAACCGCGCCGAAAGGTCGAGCGCCGTCAGCGGCCCATTCACCCGCGCGCTGATCTCGGGGTTCGATACCTGCGCCGAAATGCGCTCCACGGCATTGGCCTGACCGGCCACCGTCACGTCGATCTCGGTCACGCCCGCCAGCAGCCGGTTCACCACCGGGTTGCCAATACCAAGCCCGCTGGCCTCACCTTCAACGCGCACATCGAATGGCCCGCCTTGCGCGTAAGCGCCTGTCACATCCAACGCGCCGCGCCCGCGCACGGATTGCCCGGCCAGCCCGGACAAGGGCGCCAAATCATCCGCCGTCAAGGACAGCGCAAACCGGGCATCCGGGGCTGTCAGGGCATCAACCACCAGCGCCGACCCCGAGGCCGCCAGAAGCCCCGTATCAAGGCGGAACTGCGCAAGCTCCAGACGTGCGCTGTCCTGCGTCCAGTCGAATTCCGCCAGCAGGGAGGGCGCGCGGCCCAGGGCCTGCGACAAGCGCGGATCCGTCATCCGCAACCCGGTGCCGGCCAGGCTCAATTCGCCGCCAATGGAAATCAATCCGCCCGTTTCGGACTGTTCCAACGGCCCAGCGCCGGACAACTCCAGCAGGTCCGACGACAACACGCCCGACACCACGTCAACCACCTGAACCTGCGCGGTCCAACTGCCTTGGGATCCGCCGTTCGCAATCACCTCGACCGTTCCGGTATCCAGCGTGATTCCGCCAATGAACGGCAGGATTACGGGCTCTGACTGGTTGTCCAAGTCCACCGACAGTTCGGTTCGCACCAGTTGCGTCCCGCGCAGGGACGCCGTGCCACTGACCGTGGCGCTGCCATCCGCCTCGCCGGGATACAGCAGGTCCAGCCGCCGGACATCGCCCCCGAACCGCAGGGCCGTGTCTGCGCTGGTAATCTTGCCCGCCGCTTCAAACGTGGCGCCGCTGGTCACAATCCGCGCCTGCCGCAGGGTGGTGCCGGTTTCATCGCGGCGAATATCAACCCGCGCAGAGCCGATACCCCCAAGCACCCGGTCGGCCACGATCTGACCGATCTGCAGGTCCAGCGTCGTGGCGTCGATCACCACATCCGCCGTCCCCGACACCGGGCCGACAGCGCCATCGATCGTGACTTCTGCACGCCCGCTCAGGTCCCGCCCGGCCAGCTCCGAAAACCGCACCAGGTCCTGCGCCACCAGCCGCAGATCAAGGCCCAACGGAATGATCCGCTCGAAATCCCATGTCGCCGTGCCGGTCAGGCCATAATCCTCGCCCGTCGCCTCCAGCCCGGTGATCCGCAACGGTTGCCCGCTCAGGTAATCGACATTTGCGGCACCGCTCAGCCGTGATCCCACAGCCTGCGCCAGGGCGGGGTCGCGCAAGTCCAAGCCGTCCGCGTCCCATGTCAGGTCCAGATCAAGCTGCCCGTTCGACGCCAGGCTTTGCGGATCGATACCACCGCGCCCGGTGATGGTGACACGCTCCAGCGTGGCCTCCGGGCTTTGGAACTCCGTCATGCGCGCGTCGAAGGTCAATTCGGTGTCATACACCGCATTAAGCGTGACATCGGCAACCCGCGTCTGACCATCGCCAAACGGCAACACCACGGTCTCGCCCTCCGGGTGAACCATGCGCAACTGCACGTCAAACGTCTCTGGCCAGCCATTCGCACCGATGGCCGCCGTACCATTCAGCGCCAGCGACCGCGCCGCCAGCGTCAACTCGGGCAGATCGATCCGCCCCGTGGCATCGCGCATCACACGGGCCTGCAGGCTGATGTCATTGCCAAAGAAATCCTGCATCTCGGGCGTCAGCAAGGGTGTCGGATCGCCATCGATATCAACGCGCACATCCCAGCCACCTTCGTCCTGCGGGGCAAAGATCTCGATTGTACCGGCCACGCGGGGTTGCCCCTCGGTCGTCAGGGCCAGATCCGCCGTGAACGCTTCGATCCCGCCTTCGCCCTGCAATGTCAGGGCCAGATCCGGTTGCCCCGGAATATCAAGAAGCCGCCCGACAATCCCGCCCGCCGCTTCCTCGGCCGTCAGATCAAGGGTCAGCGCACGCGCCTCCGGGTCATAGGCAGCGGTCAGCGCGACCTGCGCGCGCTTCCCGTCGATCCGTTCAAGGTTGAACCGGATATCGGCGTCCCGGCCCTCCAGCCGCGCGGCCCCGGTCACGGAAAACTCCGCCTCCTCGCCCGCCAACGGCGCCCCCAGAACAACCGAACCTGCGTTGATTTCCTCGATGATCACCGACACCGGCAATTCGGGAAAACTGAAAGGCACGGCCTCGGCGCTGGGCAACTCGTCCTCCGCCACGGGCGCCCGGGACACGATGATCTTTTCCGCCGTGAATGAATTCACATCCACCACGCCGCGCAAAAGCGCAGAGCGGGTCCAGACCAACGCGATATTCTCGGCCCGGAACCATTCGCCCTCGCTGTCCGAAATCGACAACAGGCGGATCGACGCCTCGCTTGACAATGCGCCTCGGAACCCCCGGATCTGCACATCGCGCCCGGCCCCGGAAAGCGCATCCTGCAACAACCCGGCCAGGTATCCAGGCCCTTCATCCGCATCCTGCGCAACAGCCGCGAAAGGCAGCCAGAGGAAGATCAGCAAAGCACTCAGAAACCGCATCAGAACGCCTGCCCGATGCCGATATAAAGCTCGAAACCCTGCCCCGCATCATCGCCGGTGACGGGCGTTGCGACATCCAGCCGGATGGGCCCGATCCCGGTGTCGTATCGAAATCCGATCCCGGCCCCGGCATGCCAGTCGCTTTCGCCGGCAAAGCCGCTCTCATCCGTGATGAACCCGGCATCGTAGAACCCGACAATCCCGATATTGTCCCGTACCTTGGCGCGCAGCTCTGCCGACAGCGCGGCAAAGCTCTGCCCGCCGGTGAATTCGCCATCGTCCAGCGTCACGCCCAAAGACTGGTAGTCCTGCCCGCGTACCGTGCCGCCGCCACCGGAATAGAACAGGTAGTCCGGTACCGTCTCGGACAGGCTCGGCCCCCAGACGCTGCCCAACTGCGCGCGCCCGGCCAGCACGAACCGGTTGTCCGCGCCCAAGCCGTAATAGGTGCGCGCATCCGACGTGAACAACAGCCCGCTTTCTGTCTTGTCGAGCCCCAGGAACGGGGTGCCCGTCGCCTGCAGGTAAAACCCCCGCGTCGGGTTCAGGTCGTTGTCCCGCGTGTCATAGGTCGCCCCCAACGACGCCGTGAGCAACGAAAACTCCCGCTCCCCAAAGGCATCCTCGGTGTCGATAAAGCGGTAGCCCAGGCTGAACGTCCCTTCCAATTCATCCGAAAGACGATGCGTCAGCCCCGCCGCAACGCTGGCCTGATTGCTCAGGAATCCCGGCTCGTCCAGACGTTCGATCGCGGCGGTCAGAAAGAATTCCGTATCCGGCGTGAACGTGGCCGGTCGCCCATAGGTCAACGCCAACGAGTAATCCAACCCGTTGTCGTCCAACCCGATCCCCCCGATCTCGGCATCCACGCGCAAACGCTCCGCGCCCTGGAACAGATTGCGATGCAGCCAGAACGCGCTCAGCTTGCCGCCCTCCTGCGTCGACACCTCGGCACCAAAGCCAAACCGGCGCGGGGCCTGCTCGGCCACTTGCAGCGCAAGATCCAGTGTCCCGTCCGCGTTCGGCGCGTCGTCTTCCGACACGGCGACGGAGCTGAACACGCCGGTCTGCCGCAAGCGCCGCTCTGCGTCGGCAATCTCCGCGGGGTCGAACACCGCGCCCTGCGGAATGCCGGCAATCTCGCGAATCCGCGTGCGGCTCATCCGGTCATTGCCGGTCACCACCACATCGCCAAACCGCAATCGCGGACCGGGATCCAGCGACAGCGACACGTCCAGTTCCCGGTTGGGATGGTCGGCGACGATCCGCTGATCGGCAAGCCGCGCCTTTGCATGGCCGACATCGCGCCAGCCCGTGACACCGGCCGATGCCGCATCCCGCACAATCGCCGTTCCGGCCCGTTCGCCGGTCTGAAACGCCTCGGGAATGACCGTGCCATCCGCCAGCGGCGCAATATCGGCCTGCCCGAACCTGAACCGGGGGCCGGGATCGACCACAACCCGGATCGTCCCGATCGCGGACGGCGCTTCAAAAGGGGACAGGCCCGATGCCTCTCGCCCGTCAATCTGGATCGAAACAGCCGGTCCAAACCGCCCGACACGGTACAAGGACGCCAGAACCCGCGCGTAATCCGCCTGTGCGGCGGCCAGCAGCGATTGTGGCGTCGCCCCGTCCCCTTCCAGCAGGCTTGCCGTCGAAAGGGCTGCGGTCACCGTGTCGCGCAGATCATCGCCCCCGCCGTTGACTTGCAGGTCCAGCTCCTGGGCAGATCCAAGCGACGGGCATGACAGCAATGCTGCACACAATGCGGTGCGTATCCTGACGGTCATATGCCCTGAGCCTCGTGGGTTTATTGTCTCCAGCATAACAACGGATCGTTTCCCGGGGCAATTGGCTTCCGGTGCGACCCGGTCACTATATGGTGCAAATGCCGCAAAGATCGAAAAAACGCGCATGGGGCGGGGCCACCATGCGCGTCAGGTGCGAAAGGGCAAAGGACCAATTCCCTTTCGTCTGCTCGTTACGGTTCAGTGCCGGGCGATGGTGTATCCACGGTGGCGCAGGCAGGGCAGCGCATAGGCCTGGCGCGTCCCGCGCTGTGTCGCCACCTGCATCCGGCAGGCGCGGGGCAGGGGCTTGGCGCTCGCGTAGTGGCGGTTGAGGCACGGCGCCATGGCCACCCGCTGCACATGTCCCCCCGTGATCCGGCGCACACAGCGTTGCGGAATGGCCGCGGGGCGTGGCTGGTGCTGCTGGGCCTTGTGGGGCACAACCTGCGGCAGCGGCCGGTGACCCTGCCGGTAATCGTGAATGACCGGTTTCTTGTGATGCACCACGGTCTTTGGCGTCTTCTTTTTCTTGTCGTGGTCGCGGTCCCGGTCGCGCGACTGCTCGATGGCCTTGCCCAGGATAAAGATCGTCGCGGCTGCGCCAAGGATCTTGGCGATGTCCTCTTCCGAGGCGGCCCGCGCAGGGGCGGCTGAAAACGTGGCAAGCGTGGTGGAAATGGCCAGGATGGCGGCGATGAATCTGCGTGACATGCGGTGTTCCTTCCCGTGTGATGGTGCCGAAAGCGGCGGATGCAGGGACAAGACCGCGATGGGCCTCGTGCCGATGACACCCATCTCGGACCGGCCCCCGGGGACAGGCAATAACCGGGCGCTGTTATCGGATAGCAGCGTTGATGTTATTGAATTTCCGCCAAGTCGCGCGCAGTTTGGCGGCATGAAACATGTCCTCGCATTCCTGCTCTTGCTCACGCTCGCCTGGCCGGCCACGGCCCAGGCCGCCTGCTATGCCGATTACAAGGCCAAGCAAGACGCACCGTTACGGCTGCACTACGGCGTTGCTGAAATCAGCGCGCCGTGCAACGTGTCTTCGGCCACCCGGCAATTGCAGCCACGGTTGCAAGCGGCGGGGTGGACGCTTTTGAACGTGGTGTCCGTGTTCGACGAAACCGGACTGGCAGAAAGGGAGCAGAGTGCCGGACCTCATTTCCTCCGCTACTGACGCGCGGCGTTCCGGGGTCCGGATCGTCGCGGCGGGGATCGCGGTGATTGTCGGGCTTCTGGTCCTTGCCGGTGTCGTCCTTGTCCTGACGCTTCCCGATGCCAACGCGTTCAATGCGCGGGTCGAACGGATTTTTGTCGAAAACGATGATCTGACGTCACAGGCCGAGGTCAAACTGCTTGAGATCCTGGCCCAGTCGGGCACCGCCTTTTCCGATACGCTGGCCGGGTATCGCATGACGATTTTCGTCCTTCTGGTCTTTGCCACCGCGATGCTGGTCGCGGCCCTCGTGTTTCTGGTGATGCTGGTCCTGCTCAACCGGCGCATGGCCCAGATCGAACGGTCCGGCATCCAGGTGAACTCCCTCATCGTCAGCCGCGAAGAGAACACGGTCTACCTCAACACCATGGGTTTCAAACTCACCGACGCCATGATGGAGACGATCTCCATTCTGGCCGAGGCCCGGCTGGATGATGAACTGCTCTCGGGCGCGCAGATCGAAGCGATGATCTCGGGCCGGTCCGAAGCCGATTGCGAAGAAGCCGCCGGCGCCACCCGCATCAAACGCCTGCGCGACGGGTTGGGCAATCAGCTTGTCAGCGAACTCCTGATCAAGAACATCGCCCGGCGCGGATACATGCTGGCCATCGACAAGGACGTGATCGAGGTTCTCTAGCCGCCCTGCGAAATTTTCCCCGCTCACTTTCCCTGAGAAAACGACCTCGCGCATATACGCAACTTTCGCATCCAACCGCTCACAGTCTTACAGACTGCGCGGCCAGACCCTGTCGGGCCCCGACCCGGCGGTTCCGTACGGTTCATCCGTACAAACCGGACGACACAAATCGCGCCCGACAGCCCACGCCGAGGGATTGTCCGATCCGGTGCGGTACCCACAGGATGTTGAATCTCTGCCCGGACCAACCGTGCGGTTCGGACGGCCGACCCGTTCCAAACGTACGGTACTATGCCGCGTATTGCAGATTTCTGGCGATTTCTGCGTGTAATTCGTGCCCTGCGCCAACCACGCCCGCCGTCTGCGGCACCGCGTTGTTGAACCGCAAGTCAAGGCCCGCCCTGTCGGTCACTTTTGCCCCTGCTTCCGCAAGGATCAGCGCCCCGGCCGCGATATCCCATTCCCAGCTTGGCCGGAACGTCAACATCGCATCATAGCGCCCTTGTGCCACCAGACACAGGCGATAGGCGAGCGAGGGGCGATGGGATCTCTTGAACAGCGGAACAGTCCCGCGCCAGTGTTTCGGGTCCATGTTCGGCTTGGTCGCCAGAACGCGAGCAACATCAATATTGCTGATATCTGAAACACTTATCCGATCTCCGTTGCAAAACGCGCCCTGCGTGATGCTTGCGGAGTAGAGCAAATCCATTTCCGGAAGGTAAACGACGCCATGGGTGATCACGCCGTTTTCGGCAATCGCCAAGGAATGCGCCCAGGTCGTCTCTCCGGCGATGAAACTGCGCGTGCCGTCGATCGGATCAACGATAAAGACACGGTCCGCCGCCAGTCGCTCCGGGTTGTCCTCGGTTTCCTCGCTCAGCCAGCCGATCTCGGGCCGTGCCTGCGTCAACCCCTCGCGCAAGGCCCGGTCCACCGCAAGATCCGCCTGCGTCACCGGCCCCGCGCCGCCCGGTTTGTCATCGACGTCCAGCCCTTTGGCCTTGTGGTGCAGGGCGATCTGCGCCGCGTCCCGCGCCGCGTCGATCAGAAGCTCCAGATCAGTCTCCGGCAAGTGTCAAACCTTCAACCAGCAAAGACGGCACAACCCGGCTCAGCCATGGCCGTGCATCATTGGCGGGCGTCATTTTCTTCAACATGTCCCGAAGGTTACCCGCAATCGTCACGCCGCTGACAGGATAGGCCACCGCACCGTTCTCGACCCAGAATCCGGCCGCACCCCGCGAATAATCCCCGGTATTGGGGTTGATGGTCGAGCCGATCATCGACGTGACAACCAGCCCTGTTCCCATCGCCTTGATCAGCGCATCCCGGCTGCGGTCGCCTTGGGTCAGTCCGACATTCCAAACCGTCGGTGACGGCCCGCCGGACGTGCTGCGCGCGGCATTGGCGGTGGGGTCCATGCCCAGCTTGCGCGCGCTGGCCAGATCAAGCGTCCAACCCGTTAGCACACCGTTTTCAACGAGATTCCGTTTGCGCGTTGCCAGTCCTTCGGCATCGAACGGCCGCGATCCGCTGACCCGCACGCGGGTCGGATCCTCGATCAGGGACAGACCTTTTGGCAGGACCTCCTCGCCCAGAAGATCCAGCGCCCAGGACGACCGCCGGGCGATGGACACACCGTTGATGGCAGACAGAAGATGCCCGATCAGGCTTGAAGAAATGCGTTCGTCGAAAAGAACCGGATAGGCCCCTGTCTTGGGTTTCCTCGGCGACATGCGCTCCAACGCGCGCTGGGCGGCTGTTGTTCCGATATCGGCAGGCGACCGCAAATCGCTTTGGAAAATCCGTTGATCCCCATCGTAATCCCGCTCCATCGCTGTGCCAGTCCCGGCGATGGCCACACAGGAGACGGACCGCGACGAGCGCGTGTAGCCGCCGGAAAACCCATTGCTTGCGGCAAGATAGACGTCCTGTGTGCCATATCCGGCAGAGGCCGCCGAAACCTGCGTGATCCCGTCCACGGCCAAGGCGGCGGCTTCGGCGTCGCGGGCGTCGTCTTCGAGCGCCGCAGGCGACGGTTCGGGCGACGGATCAAACAGTTCCAGCCTGTCGGCATCGCGATCCGTGGCCAGCTGGTCCGGATCGGCGAGCCCGACATAGGGGTCTTCCGGTGCTTCGCGGGCCATCGCCACGGCGCGTTCCGCCATGATCGCAAGGCTTTGGTCGCGCACATCCGAAGACGACACATTTGCCACGCGCTGTCCGACGAACACGCGCAGACCGATATCCGTGGCCTCTGACCGCTCTGCCTGTTCCAATGCGCCGTTTCGCACGTCCACCGAAAGCGAACTGCCGCGCACGGCCAGAACATCCGCCGCATCTGCTCCGGCGGCTTTGGCCTGCGCCAAAAGGCGTTGGCTCAGGTCTGAAAGCGTGTCTGTCATAAGGCCTCCGGTCCGGATCAATGGTCGCTGAGAGGTAGGGCGCGGCGTTGCGCACCGCAACCCGTTACTCAGCAAGCGGTTCAACCACGCCCACGATCGGCCCCATCCACCGTCCGAAATCCGAACGGTTCAACTGTGGCGCGTGAAGGCGCGATACGCTGCCATCCAGAAACAGCGCCTGGGGCAGTCCTAGATCGTCGCGAAAAATGCGGCCGAACTCGTGAAACGTCACCGCATCGTCCGAAATGACGAACACGACACGTGTGCCATCCGAGGACGTCCCAACCCCGTTGCGCACGTATCGCGATGTGCTGTCGGGCAGAAAACGTGGGTGCAACGCGCCGTCAATGACCAGCATCGGCCCGGATTGCGTGGCGTAAATGCAATCCGGGCGCGCGGCGGAATAGGCCAGTGTTTCGATCACGTCCGCCCGATCAGCCTGCACGCAAAAGATCCCGTTTGGCAACAGGCCAAAGTTTCCCGGTCCGGCGTTCGGGATCACGCGCATGAGTTCGGTGCGGTTCTCCACGTAATGCCCCACCGGCGCGCGATCATCGTGATACATGCCGCCGTTCATCGCAAAGACCAGGTGCTGTCCTTCAGCGCGCAGGGCGCTGTCGACGGCAGTGAACTGGCCGAACCGGTCGCCCGACGGGCTGTCGAGGAACAGGCGGATGTCGCTTTCGCGCGGATCGACGCTGCAGGCGGTGTACCGCAATCCGTCGAAACTGCGTTCTTCACATGCCACGGACGCGTCGGCATGCGTTGCCATCCCGACCCACAGCGCCAGTGCAAGCAGGCTAGCCGTCCACATCGCGGCGCACGTCGTCCTGTGCAAACATCCGGCGGGTCTCGTCCATCCGGTCAAATGTGTCATCCAGCCGGAAACGCAGCTCGGGCGAGAACTTGAGCGTCAGGTTCTTTGACACGGCGCGGCGCAATTCGCTGCGATTGCGGTTGAGCAGCTCCAGAAGGTCGTCCTGCCCCTTGCCGCCCAGCGGCACGACATAGGCTGTCGCCACCTTGAGGTCAGGAGAGGTGCGGACCTCGCCCACAGTGATCGAATACCGGTTGAGATCCGGGTCGTGGATGTCGCCCCGGGCCAGGACATCGGCCAAAGTGCGGCGGATCAGTTCCCCGACACGCAGCTGGCGCTGGCTTGGGCCGCCTGACATATGATTTCGGTTTTTTGCCATACTCGCCACATATGACGTCTGACGCCCTTTGCCAAGCGCCCGGGCAGCCGCTAAGGAAGCGGAAATTCACCGGCGGGGTCAGTGTTATGAACGATGAAATCGGAGTAGTGGTCACGGGCGTGTCCGGGCGCATGGGTCAGATGCTGGTGACCGAGATCACCAAACATCCAAGGCTCAAGCTTGCCGGGGCCATCGAACGCGCCGGTCATGACTGGGTCGGACAGGATGTCGGCACCGCCATGGGGGGCGCCGCGATGGGGGTGCTGGTAGACGACGACCCGCTTGACAGTTTCGCCCGTGCGCAGGCCGTGATCGATTTCACCGCACCTGCCGCCACGGTGGCCTTTGCAGAACTCGCCGCACAGGCCCGCGCCGTGCATGTCATTGGAACAACGGGTCTTTCGGATGACGATCTGACCAAGATCAAGGCGGCGGGCCGTCATGCCGTGATCGTGCGGGCCGGCAACATGAGCCTCGGTGTCAACCTGCTGACCGTTCTGACCCGCAAGGTCGCGGCGGCGCTGGACGAGGATTACGACATCGAAGTGATCGAGTACCATCACAACCAGAAGGTCGATGCGCCATCGGGCACCGCGCTGATGCTGGGCGAAGCCGCTGCCGAAGGCCGGGGTATCGACCTGCGCGATCATTCCGACCGGGGCCGCGACGGGATCACCGGCGCGCGCAAGAAAGGTGACATCGGGTTTTCCGCCATCCGGGGCGGCGACATCGTGGGCGAACACGACGTGCTGTTTGCCGCGGCCGGTGAACGGATCACGCTGCGCCACGTGGCGAGCGACCGGGCGCTGTTCGCACGTGGCGCGCTCAAGGCGGCGCTTTGGGGGCAGGACAAATCGCCCGGCGAATACGACATGCTGGACGTTCTGGGGCTGTCCGACGCCTGAGCGCTCAACGCGAGGCAGGTTTTCGCAACCGGGGCATCACGGAGAGTGATCCATTCATGCATCTTCCGCGTATGTTTGTACGCAACCAACCGGAGGATAACCCGTGTCGACCCGTTTTTCGATTGTCCTGGCCGCAATGGCTCTGGTCATGGCGCCACAGATCGCATCGGCCGAACTCAAGCGCATCGACAACAAATCGGAATTCGTGCAACTCGTTCAGGGCAAGACTCTGTCGCGCCCGCTCGTCAGGCTGAAGGTCAGCCCGGATGGATCGATCTCGGGGCGCGGTGTCAGCTGGGATGTCACCGGTTCGTGGTCATGGGAAGACGGCTTTTTTTGCCGAGACCTGAATTGGGGCGGTGACGATCTGGGGTACAATTGCCAGGAAGTGCGCGCCAACGGCAACGCGCTGCGCTTTACATCCGACAAAGGCGCGGGCGAATCCGCCGATTTCCGGCTGCGTTAAGCCTAGAAATCAATCGCAAGGCCACCTTTTTCCCAATCGCCATAGCGCACGGGTTCCGGGCCGTCACGACCGCCCAGTTCTTTCGGCAGCGGCTTTTCTGCGGCAGCCTTCTTGCGCCGTTCCTCGGCCTCGGCAAGGGCGCGCTGTGCGGCGGGCGGCAGGTCTTTCGGGCGTTCTGCGGTCATGAGCATCTTCCATCTGGACAGTGTTTGATATACGCGCCGTCCGGTCCGGGGCAAGCCCGGCATGCAAAAGGAAACGCCGTGTCCGCATCTCCGCGTCTTGTTGCCCTTGATGGGTTGAGCCAGATCATCGGCGAAGGTCGCATGATGTCGGATGTCATGCAGGATGCCATCTGGCCAGACCTGTCGCCATCGGACCGCGCCGCGGCGCAACGACTGATGACCGAAACGCTGCGCTATCTTGGACGCGCGGACCATGTTCTTGCGCCCTTCCTTCAGCGTCAGCCGCCGCTGCGCGTGATGAACCTGTTGCGGATGGCGACGGTGGAACTGATGGCAGGCGGTGCCGCGCATGGCGTGGTGAACGAGGCGGTCCATCTTGCCGGGCGCAACAAGAAGACGGCCCCGATGAAAGGGCTGGTCAACGCCGTGTTGCGCAAGGTCACCGCCATCGATCCGGAGCTCTGGGCCAAGGCACCGGACACGATGCTGCCGAAATGGCTGCGCGGGCGGCTTGCCAAGGCGTGGAGCAAGGCAGCCGTCGCCGCGATCGAGCGCGCGCATGCGACGCCACCCCCCATCGACCTGTCGGTCAAATCCGATGCCGAAGGCTGGGCTGGTCAGCTTGATGGCACGCTTTTGCCGACCGGGTCGGTGCGCCTGTCTGCGCGCGGGCAACTTTCTGCGCTGGCCGGATTTGAAACAGGCGATTGGTGGGTGCAGGATGCTGCGGCCGCCATGCCTGTGCTTCTGGCAAAAGACGTGGCCGGCAAACGTGTGCTCGATATTTGCGCGGCACCGGGCGGGAAAACCATGCAGCTTGCCGCGAAAGGCGCGGAGGTGACGGCGCTGGATATCTCGGAAGCCCGCATGGCGCGGTTGCAGGAAAACCTCGACCGCACCGGGCTGAACGCGAAAACAGTCGTTGCGGATGCGCTCAGCTATCAGGACACGCCATTCGACGTGGTTCTGCTGGATGCACCCTGTTCCGCCACCGGCACCATCCGGAGGCATCCCGATCTGCCCTATGTCAAGACGCTCGCCGGGATAGAGGACCTCGTCGCGCTGCAGCGCGCGCTGCTGACACATGCGGCGTCCCTGCTGAAACCCAATGGCACGCTGATTTACTGCACCTGCAGCCTGCTGCGTGAAGAAGGAGAGGACCAGGCGAAATGGCTGCTGTCCCACTCTGACGCGTTCGAAATGCTGACGCCCGATTTTCCAGGGCTCGACCCGGCCTGGATCAGCCCGGAAGGCGGCGTTCGCCTGCGGCCTGACTATTGGGCAGACCGGGGCGGAATGGACGGTTTTTACATGGCAGCGCTGCGGTTCAGGGGCGGGACATCGCCAAGTTAGGATTTGCCGCGTGACTCAGAACTTTGCATGGATATGATTAAGACATAAGAATGCCTGCGCAATTGCAGGCCAGAGGCAGAGCTGATGTTCCAACTGGACGCCGCAAAACGGGTGCAGACCCGGCTTTTGAACCGCGTGCATGCGCGGCTGGCGGCGCGTGCGAAATCAGCCGCCGCCTTCATTGGCCAGCCTGAACCCCGGACGGTGGGGTCCTACGCACGCGGGCGGCAGTTGACGGCGGGAAATCTGCTCTTTGCCGGGCACCTGGTCGAGGCGCCGGGCGCGATGCTGTGGGACATCACGCCGCCCGACGACGCGTTTCTCGAGGAAATCCACGGGTTTCACTGGCTGGACGACATGGCCAGTGTGCCGGACGTGGCCACGCGCCAGACGGCGCAACGATGGTTGTTCGAATGGATCAACCGCTATGGCAACGGCTCTGGTCCGGGGTGGACGCCGGAATTGGCGGGGCGGCGTGTCATCCGTTGGTTGCACCACACGCTGTTCATTCTGAGCGGCGCATCCCACGAACAATCCAAGGCGTTTTTCCGCTCCATTGCACAGCAAACGATATTTCTGAACCGCCGATGGCACAGCTCGACGCCCGGCCTGCCCCGGTTCGAAGCGCTGACAGGTCTCATCTCGGCCGGTCTGTCGCTGCAAGGCATGGAGAATCAGGCGGCCCCCGCGATCAAGGCGCTGGGCGAGGAATGCGCGCGCCAGATCACCGAAGCGGGCGGTATTCCGACCCGCAACCCCGAAGAACTGATGGAGGTGTGCACACTGCTCATCTGGGCGCGCGATGCGCTGCAGGAAGTGGGGCGCGCGCCGGATCTGGAACATATCGCCGCCATTGCCCGGATTGTACCGACCCTGCGCGCGCTGCGTCACGCCGATGGCAGCCTTGCGCGGTTTCACGGCGGGGGGCGGGGCACCGAGGGGCGGCTGGATACCGCGTTGGCCGCTGCCGGGGTCAAGGCGCAGGTCCCGGAAAAGCTGGCCATGGGCTATGCCCGCCTGTCGGGGGGGCGCACGACGATGATCATCGATGCCGCGCCGCCGCCCTCGGGCCGGGCCAGTTTCAACGCCCATGCCTCGACACTGGCGTTCGAGCTGACCTCGGGCCGTCGCCCGCTGATCGTGAATTGCGGGTCGGGGTCTACCTTTGGCGAAGACTGGCGGCGCGCCGGGCGGGCCACGCCAAGCCATTCCACGCTCTGCCTTGACGGGTTCTCGAGCGCGCGGCTTGGGGCCACATCGCGCCTGGGGCCGATTGAACGCGAATTGCTTGACGATGTTCCGCAGGGCGTACCCGTCGAACTCTCGCGTGCGTCGGACGGCGTGCGGTTCGAAGGCGGGCATGACGGGTACAAGCGAACCCACGGACTGACCCATGCGCGCATTCTCGAGATGACATTCGACGGACGCGGCGTGGTCGGTGAGGACTTGCTGGTCGCTTTGGGCCCGGACGACAAGGCCCGGTTCGATGCAAAGCTGGAAACGACGCGCCTTGCGGGTGTGCCCTTCGAAATCCGGTTCCATCTTCATCCCGAAGTGGACGCGGCCATCGATATGAACGGAGCCGCGGTTTCCATGGCCCTGCGCAGTGGCGAACTTTGGGTATTCCGCTTTGATGCGGTGTGCGATCTGTCGCTGGATGCTTCGGTTTACCTTGAAAAAGGCCGCCTGCGACCGCGCGCGACGAAACAGATCGTTTTATCTGCCCGCGCAATGGAGTATGCGACCCGCGTTCGCTGGT
>CAYZAD010000031.1:15902-20034 GCA_964476315.1 uncultured Rhodobacterales bacterium | reverse complement strand
CGGCCATGGTTTCCTGCCGTCCGGCGGAAATCTCTTCGAGGATGCGCAGCATCTGGACATCCATGGACCGCAGGCGCATCCGGCTTTCGGCATCCAGACCTTCGGTTTCGGACTTGTGATCCAGCACTTCGATCAATCGCTCCTGGCCTTCCGCGATCCGGGCAAACGCCGACGCCGTAGGGGCTGTCGCCTCCATCCGTTCTGTCATGCGCTCCAGCGCATCGCCAAGCTGCCCCAGCCGGTTTTCGATTTCGGCGCGCCCTTCCTCTGACCGGGCGAACAGGTGCTGCAAGGATTCCATCTGGTCCACCATCTGGTCAAGCAAGACACCCGTGGCCCCCATGTCGCCCGCACCATCGCCATCACCGCTGGAATAGCCAAGCTTGGTGATCGAGCTCAGCCATTCCTCAAGCTCTCGGTAAAAGCGGTTCTGACCATGGCCTGCAAACAGTTCAAGCAATCCAACCACAAGAGATCCGGCCAGCCCAAGCAACGACGACGCGAACGCCACACCCATGCCCGACAGCTGACTGTCCAGACCGGTCATCAACCGCGCGAACACCTCTGTGCCCGTCTCGCCCTCGTCCGGGGCCAGACCGCGAATGGTATCGACCAGCGCCGGCACCGTGGTGGCCAGACCATAGAAAGTGCCCAGCAAGCCCAGAAAAATCAGAAGATTGACGATGTAGCGCGTGATTTCACGCGCCTCGTCGATCCGGGTTGACACCGAATCCAGGATGGACCGCGTGGACGCCGTGTTGATCTGCATCCGCTTGCCGCGCGACCGTAGCAGGGTGGCCAGGGGGGCAAGCAGCAAAGGCGCTTGCGACTGAACACCCGATTCACGTTCGCGCACAAAGCTTTCGATCCACCGCACCGATTGAATCAGCTGCCAGACCTGCCAGAAGCAGGCGAAAAGCCCGATCACGAAGACAAAGATGATGAACCCGTTCAGATAGGGGTTCGCCTCGAAAACCGGCAACACGCGCGGCAACGCCAGAAACGCCCCGGAGCCGGTCAGCCCCAGAACCAAAAGCATCATCAGCACCTGACGGACAGGCTGGGTGAAGTGTGGCTCGGCCTCGATGTCCGGCTGATCCATACGGACAGTTCCTGACGCGGGTTTATTGTTCTTGAAATACACTAAGCAGTTCTCCGCCAATCGCCAAGCGGTTAAGCAAGAAGCGCCCGCACCCGACGGCTGAGCCATTCCAGATCGGGGTCCGGTATCCCAAGTTCCGCCAGATGCGATGCGGTATTGAACAAATATTCACTGTTTGGCCCGCGTCCGCCTACGGCATGTGCAATGATCTGCGCCTGTTCCTCGAGATCCAGCGACCCGCAATACTGCACATGGTCAGGGTCGATCACATACGTGACCGCGGTCACATCCCGGCCATCGCGCAGACCGATCACCAGTTCTTTTTCCAGGTAGGCCGACGACACCAGTTCCCGTTCCCTCAGATAGGCAAGGGTCTGATCGGCCTGCTGTTCCGGCACCAGCATCGCCAGCCCATCGCACAAGGCCCCGTCATGTTCATCCAACGCAAGAACAAGACCGGGCTCCGCATCCGTTCCGCGATGATGGATCGACCGCATGCAAAAGCTGCGCGCATAACCCGGCAAGGTGGCATGCACGGTTTCAACCGGTTCAAATCCCGGGTTCCAAAGAAGTGAGCCGTAACCGAATACCCAAAACGACATGCTGCTGGTCCTGCTGATATGCGCGCGGTAAACACCAAACCGGCGGTCGGCAAAAGGGGGTCTGCCTGTGAAAGGTTTGTTTTTGGCGATTGTGACAGCGACCCTGGCCTATTCAGGCTGGTGGTTCTACGCCGCCCAAAGCCTGCGCAGCGATGTGGAGGCATGGTTTGACGCGCAACGCGCCGCAGGCTGGCAGGCCAGCTATGCCGACATCTCCGTTCGCGGCTTCCCCAGCCGCACGGACCTGACCCTCACAGACCCGGTGTTGCGCGCGCCCGATGGGTCCTACGGATGGGCCGCGCCGTTCTTCCAGATCCTCGCGCTCAGCTACAGGCGGGGACACGTCATCGTTGCCTGGCCAGATACGCAAACGCTGATGACCCCGGATGGCGAGGTCGCGGTCACGTCGGACGGGTTCCGCGCCAGCGTCATCCACGACGGGGCGCTGATCCAGCGCTTCAATGTCGAAGCAGAGACCCTGAACCTGACCGGCCCCGACCGGACAATCGCCATGGCAGGTCTGAACACGGCACTTGAAAAGGTCGACCCGTCCCGGGCGAGCTACCGCTTTGCCATCTCGATCGACGGCATTGCCGCACCGGCCAGCCCCGTCACCGGGTCATTGGTTCCGGAATCCTTTGCAACCGTGCGCGCGGATACATCGCTCGATTTGACCGACCCGCTGTCGCTTGACGGGTTTGGCACTGACATGCCCGACCTCGACATGATCAGCTTCAGGAACACGCAGTTGACCTATGGCACGCTGGTCCTCAAGGCTGCCGGACAGGCCGACTTTGACGCACAGGGCCGCGCCACGGGTGAAATCACTTTCGAAGCCGCGAACTGGCGCGAAAGCCTTGAAACGGCAGAGGCGAACAATCACCTGCCACCGGGGCTGTCCGAAGGTCTGCTTGAGCTGCTCACCCTCGTTGCGTCCCTCAGCGGCAGCCGCGACACGCTGGATGTCACGCTGGGATTCGATCGCGGGACCGTTCTGCTGGGCCCCCTCCCAATCGGGCGTCTTCCGCCGCTGCGCTGAGGCTTGCAAACCATGCCACCACCCGCAACAGTGACGACAAAGCGAGGTGGCCATGACTGACACGCTGTTTCAGCGGATCGACGATGCGCGCGACGACCTGATCGCGCTGACGCAAGGACTGATCGCGATCCCGACGCTCAACCCGCCGGGCGAAAACTACGCCGCGATCTGCGATGTCCTGGATCAGCGGTTGAGCGCCGCCGGATTTGACACCACGTGGGTCCGCGCCGAAGGTGCCCCCGGCGACAGCGACCGTTTTCCGCGCTGGAACCTGATCGCCCGGCATGAAGGCACGACACCGGGTGATTGCGTCCACTTCAATTCCCATACGGACGTGGTCGAGGTCGGCCACGGCTGGACCCGCGACCCGTTCGGAGGAGAGGTCCAAGACGACAGGATCTACGGCCGCGGGGCGTGTGATATGAAAGGCGGTCTGGCCGCCTCCATCATCGCCGCCGAGCGCTTTATCGCCGAACATCCCGACTATGCCGGGGCCATCGAGATCAGCGCGACGGCAGACGAGGAATCCGGCGGCTATGGCGGTGTCGCCTACCTTGCCGAACAGGGCTGGTTTGACCCCAGTCGCGTGCAACACGTCATCATTCCCGAACCGCTCAACAAGGACCGCATCTGTTTGGGCCACCGTGGCGGCTGGTGGGCCGAAATCGAAACCAAGGGCGAAATCGCCCACGGCTCCATGCCGTTCCTTGGCGACTGCGCGGTGCGCCACATGGGTGCGGTGCTGCACGCTTTCGAAGAAACGCTCTATCCGGCCATGGCCTCCCGCCGGACCGAAATGCCCGTCGTCCCGGAAGGCGCGCGGCAATCCACGATGAACATCAACTCCATCCATGGCGGCCAGCCCGAGCAGGCCAGCGATTATACCGGCCTGCCCGCCCACTGCGTGCCCGACAGTTGCCGAATCGTGATTGACCGCCGTTTCCTGATGGAAGAACCGATAGAGGCCGTCCGGCAAGAGGTCATCGACCTGCTCGACGACCTCAAGGCGCGGCGCGAGAATTTCGACTACGAGATCCGCGAGATCAACCGCGTGATCCCATCCATGACCGACAAGCACGCGCCCGTCGTCACCACGGTTCACAGCGCCATCCGCGATGTTCTGGGGCAGGACCCCGGCTATGTCGCCTCTCCCGGCAGTTATGACCAGAAACACATCGACCGGATCGGGAAGCTGAAGAACTGTATCGCTTACGGTCCCGGTGTTCTCGAACTGGCACACAAACCGGATGAATGGATCGGCATTACCGATATGCTCGACAGTGCCAAGGTCATGGGCCGCAGCCTTCAGACCCTGCTTCTGCCACAAAGGTCGTCGCGCTGAAGACCCGGGAACATGCTGGAGACAGAGCGCCGACGCGTTTCCGTCAA
>CAYZAD010000031.1:0-15802 GCA_964476315.1 uncultured Rhodobacterales bacterium | reverse complement strand
CGTCAACGCAGGCGCGCCCGCTCAAACGGCAATGTTGTCGATGAGCCGCACCCCAGCCAGCCAGGCGGCCGCAAAAAGCCGTGCAGGCGCATCCACCCGCTCCATCAACCGCAAACCGTCGGACGCGCGCAACTCCAGATAATCGACACCCGTGAAACCCGCCGTTTCCAGACGCTTCAACGCGCCCGGCATCAGGTCAGACATCGCGGCCCCGTCGCGCAGTTCCTCGGCCATTGCCTCCATCACCTCGTTGAGGACCGGCGCATAGACCCGCGCCCGGTCCGACAGCAGAAGGTTGCGGGACGACATGGCCAAACCGTCTTCCTCGCGAATGGTCGGGCACCCGACGACCTCGATCGGGATGTCCAGATCCGCCGCCATGCGGGTCACGACCTGCAATTGCTGGTAATCCTTTTCTCCGAAAAACGCCTTGTCCGCGCTGGTTTGCAGAAACAGTTTGCTGACCACGGTCGCGACGCCGTCAAAATGACCCGGGCGCGTCGCGCCGCACAGACAATCGGTCAGGCCGGATACGGACACGGTGGTTGAAAACCCCTCCGGATACATCTGGTCGCCATCGGGCACCCAGATCGCATCGACAGCAAACCGCTCAAGCTTGCGGGCATCCTCGTTTTCGGTGCGCGGGTAGTTGGCCAGATCATCCGGGTTGTTGAACTGCTTGGGGTTCACGAAAATCGTCACGATCACCCGGTCGCACGCGGCCTTTGCTGCGGCCACGAGGCTCAAATGTCCGTCATGCAACGCCCCCATGGTCGGGACAACGCCGACGACTTCACCGGCTCGTTTCCAGGGGGACACCATTGCACGCAGTCCGGCCTTGTCCCGAATGATCGGCGCAATCACGGACGGGGCTCCGGCGCGGTGTCGTCGAACACATGCTCTGCTGCCGGAAAACTGCGGCTGCGCACCTCTTTGGCATAGGCGGCAACGGCCGCTTCGGCCTGCTCTCCCAAAGTCGCGTACCGTTTTACGAATTTCGGTTTGAACCGGGTGAACAGGCCAAGCATGTCATCCACCACCAAAATCTGACCGTCGCATCCGGCGGATGCGCCGATGCCAATCGTGGGAATGGGCACTGCGGCGGTGATCCGATCTGCAAGCTGCTGCGGGACCTTCTCCAAAACGACCGAAAACGCCCCCGCGTTCGACACCGCCTCTGCATCGGCCAGCAACCGTCCGGCAGCATCGCCACGCCCCTGCACCTTGTAGCCGCCCAGCGTGTTGATCGACTGCGGCGTCAACCCGATATGCGCCATGACGGGAATACCGCGTGCCACAAGGAAGGCAATCGTCGGGGCCATGCCGACCCCGCCTTCCAGCTTGACGGCACCGGCCTCGGTCTCGGCCATCAGGCGGGCCGCGTTGGCAAAGGCCTGTTCGGGACTTTGCTCATATGTCCCGAATGGCAGATCCACCACCATCATCGCCTGCCGCAAACCGCGTTTCACGGCCTTGCCATGCAGGATCATCATGTCCAGCGTCACTCCAAGGGTCGATGGCAGACCGTGCAACACCATGCCAACGCTGTCGCCCACCAGAACGAAATCGCAATGCCCATCCATCAGTTCGGCCATCGGGGTCGTATAGGCGGTCAGACTGACCAGCGGTGTGCCCCCCTTGCGTGCCCGGATATCGTCGGGCAAGGGGGCGGATTTCCGGGCGGTGGCGCTCATCAAAAGGCGTCCTTTTCGTCTTTCACCTGTGCCTGCAATACCAGTGCACCCACCGCGCCGCACTGCGCGAATTGCAGCATGTGCTTGATTGCAGGGCGATTCGCCGTGACACTTGGAAAAACACAAACGGTCAGACCAACCTGACCGACCTACAGGAGGGACATATGACAGCCCGTTTTCTTAGTGGTGTGGCCGGGGCGCTGATGCTCTGCACACCGGCCTTTGCGCAACAAACCGATCTGACGATCGCCATGCAGTTGGAGCCGCCGCATCTTGACCCGACCAGCGCGGCAGCCGGGGCCATCGACAACGTGCTCTATTCCAACGTGTTCGAGGGGCTGACCCGTTTCATGTCGGATGGCTCTGTGGTGCCCGGTCTCGCGGAAAGCTGGGAAATCAGCGAAGATGGCACATCCTACACCTTCACCCTTCGCGACGGCGTCACCTTCCACGATGGCACGACGATGGATGCCGAGGATGTGAAATTCTCGTTGGATCGCGCACGGGCCGAGGACAGCGCGAATGCGCAAAAGGCGCTGTTTGCCGGCATCAGCGATGTCACCGTGGTGGATCCGAGCACCGTCACCGTCACGCTGTCCGCGCCCGACGGCAACTTCCTGTTCAACATGGCGTGGGGCGACGCGGTGATCGTCGCACCGGAAAGCATCGATGGCATCAAGCAGACGCCCGTCGGCACCGGCCCTTTCAAGTTCGACCAATGGGTACAGGGCGACCGGATCGAGATCTCGCGCAATCCCGACTACTGGGGCGCAGCCCCGGCGCTGGAAAAAGCGACGTTCAAGTTCATCTCTGACCCGACCGCCGCCTTCGCCGCCATGATGGCGCAGGACATCGATGCCTTTGCGGGCTTCCCAGCCCCCGAAAACCTGCCGCAATTCGAAGCGGACCCGCGATTCCAGGTGCTGGTCGGATCGACCGAGGGCGAAACCATCCTGAGCACCAACAACAAGCTGCCACCGCTTGACGATGTGCGTGTCCGCAAGGCCATCGCCCATGCCATCGACCGGCAGGCGATCATCGATGGTGCAATGTTCGGTCTGGGCACCCCGATCGGAACGCATTTCGCGCCGCACAATCCCGACTATGTCGACCTGACAGCACAATCCGCCTATGATCCGGACATGGCAAAGGCGCTTTTGGCCGAGGCCGGCTTTGCGGACGGATTCACCACGACGCTGAAACTGCCACCCCCGTCCTACGCGCGCCGCGGCGGGGAAATCATCGCAGCCCAGTTGCGCGCCGTCGGGATCAATACCGAGATCACCAACCTCGAATGGGCGCAATGGCTCGAAGAGGTTTTCCGCGGCAAGGATTTCGGCCTGACCATCGTCAGCCACACAGAGCCTTTCGACATCGGCATCTACGCGCGGCCCGATTATTACTTTCAGTACGACAATCCAGAGTTTCAGGCCCTCATGTCCACCCTCGGCGAAACGAGTGATCCAGCCAAGCGCAGTGACCTGCTGGCGCTGGCGCAACGCATGATCGCGGATGATTACGTGAACGGCTACCTGTTCCAGCTCGCGTATCCCACTGTGGCGGACGCGCGTATCCAGGGGCTGTGGCAGAACGCACCCACGCAAGCCACCGACCTGACCGGCGTCAGCTGGACGGAATGATTTCCCTGCGAAACGGTATGCGCTAACCAGAATTTAATGGTGAGGGACAAGAAACTTCGTACGAAGTTTCTTGCTTCGCTCCAGAAAATTCTGGGCGCATCCGATTCGTGATGGATCAGGCCAGATTGCCATGCCCGTAAGTCCAGTCTAGACATACTGCCATGGCAATTCCCGTTGAAACCTTCTTTCTGAAACCCGACACCAAAGGTACGCTGCAGGCGCGTATCCAGCAGATGGTCGCCCAAGGCATCCTGTCGGGTCGCTTCAGACGGGGGGAAAAGCTGCCCTCCAGCCGGAAACTTGCCGCCCATCTTGGGGTCAGCCGGATCACCGTGACCCTCGCCTATACAGAACTTCTGGCAAACGACTACCTGACCTCCAGGGGCCGATCCGGCTATTACGTGTCCGACGATGCCCCGGAACCACCGGAATTCGATCAAACACCCAAGCGCCAGGACGGCGTTGATTGGAGCCGCGCGCTCGGCCGCACGTTCACTGGCGGTGTAACCTTGGTCAAACCCAAGGACTGGCAGAATTACCGGTATCCCTTTCTGTACGGTCAGACCGATCCTGAACTGTTCGACCATGCCAATTGGCGGCTTTGCGCCCTGCAGGCCCTGGGCGCGCGTGATTTTGCGGCGATGACGCAGGACTACAACGATCAGGACGATCCGCAATTGGTCGAATTCATCCTGCGGCACACCTTGCCGCGCCGTGGCATCACCGCCGCGCCCGAAGAAGTCCTGATCACGCTCGGGGCGCAGAACGCGCTGTGGATGACAAAGCAGGCCTTGCTGAACGAACGCCGCCTCGCGGTCATCGAAGACCCCTGCTATCCCGCCTTGCGCGAAATCCTGCTGCGCGCGCGCTGCGGCGTACAGGCGGTGCCGGTGGACAAGGATGGCCTGCCACCCGACCTGATCCCGAAGGAAGCGCATGTCATATTCACAACGCCCAGCCATCAGTGCCCAACCTCCTATACGATGCCGCTCGACAGGCGGCACGCGCTGCTTGATCGGGCACGGGAGATGAACGCGCTGGTGGTCGAAGACGATTACGAATTCGAGATCGCCCATCTCAAGCCGACGATGCCCGCGCTCAAGAGTCTGGATGCGGACAATCGGGTGATCTATATCGGCAGCTTTTCAAAATCGCTCTTTCCGGGCTTGCGCCTGGGTTACCTTGTCGGCCCCGCACCTTTCATAAAAGAGGTGCGCGCGCTCAGGGCGTCCATCCTGCGACATCCGCCCGGACACGCCCAGCGCACCACCTCTTATTTCCTGAGCCTTGGACATTACGATAGCCTTGTGCGGCGCACAGGCAAGGCCCTGAACGACCGCAGGCTGATCATGGAACACGCGATCCGCAAACACGGCCTGACCATTGCCGGCAAGGGCACGCATGGTGGCTCGTCCTTCTGGATGCGCGCGCCCGACCACGTGGATTGCGAGGGCCTCGCCGTGCACCTGCGCGAAAATGCCAGTGTGCTGATCGAACCGGGCACAGCTTTTTTCGACGGGCCCAACCCGCCGCGCAATTTCTACCGCATCGCCTACAGTTCCATCCGGCAGGCCCGCATCGATCCGGGCATTGCAGAGATTGCCCGGGCGATCCAGACGGTCCCGGCTAAAGCGACGCCGCAACCCTGAAACCGTCGGGAATGCCGTCAACGCCGTCAAGGATCAGGTCTGCCATCACTTCTGCCACTTTCGGGGCCATGCCAAAGCCGATCTTGAACCCGCCATTGGCGATGAAGTGGTCCCTGCGCTCTGGCCACGCCCCGAGCATGGGCGCGCGTGATTTCGCGCGTGGGCGCACCCCGGCCCAGCGATCCACAACCGGCGCCCCCGACAAAAGCGGCAATGCGGCGACCGCCTTGGCAATCAGGTCGTCGCAGTGATGATCCAACCCGGACGGGTCGTCGAAATCCCGTTCGCTGGTCGATCCGATGGCCACTGTCCCGTTTGCATGCGGGACGATGTGCAGACCGTCGACAAAGACCTGCGGCGCCTCGGGCGCATTCAGGGCGAACGCCGCGGACTGGCCCTTGACGCCCGCGCCAACGGTCTTGCCCAGAGCGCGGGACAGGTCCGTCAGGCCTTGCCACCCCGTGGCCCAGACCACCGGCCCCCGATCCGGCGCATCCGGCACAACCTCCACGCCGCGTGCCGCCAGCGCCGCCACCAGTGCCGCGCAGGCCTGCCTGGGATGCAGGCGCGCCGTGAGCGTGTCGCGCACCACGAACCCGCTGGGCGCATGCGGGGCAAACGCACCGACGGCATCGGCAGGGACCACGTCCCATACCGCACGGCCCTGCCAGAGGGTCGCAGCACCAGCCATCCGCGCACGCGCGAGGCCCAGCGCATGATCATCCGCAATCGGCTGCACCCGGCCCAACCGCGCATAGCCCGGATCGACGCCACCGGCCTCTTGCACATCGGCCCAGAAACCCTCTGCCATCAACAGGCTGTCCAGCTGGAACGCCTTCTTGTCGTTCCAGTTCTCGGGAACGTGCGGGGCCAGCGCCCCGACCAGACCTCCGCTGGAACCAGACCCCGCGCCGTTGGGGTCCACCACCTGCACGCGCGCGCCGCGCCGGGTCAGAACCCAGGCAATGCTCAGCCCAAAGATCCCGGCTCCGCGTATCGTGAATTCGGCCATTGCCAATCCGGTGTCCCCTCGCCAATGTCGCGCTGTCGTTAAGGTATCTCAGCATGAACCACCAGACAGAACCGCTTGAATGGCGCGACGGGGATGTGCCGGTCTCGCGCCGGTTCGATGATCCCTATTATTCCCTGGACAACGGTCTGGAAGAGACGCGTTACGTCTTTCTGCGGGGCAACGGCCTGCCCGACAGGTTCCGCGACGGATTCCATATCGCCGAGCTGGGCTTTGGCACCGGTCTGAACCTTCTGGCCGCGCTGTCGTCCTGGCGCAGGTCCGGTCAGACCGGCGTCCTGCACATGACCAGCTTCGAGGCCTATCCCCTGCCCGCCGATGACATGATCCGCGCGCAAAAGGCATTCCCGGAGGTGGCAGAGATCGCGCAGGAACTTGCGCCGCATTGGCAGGACAAGGCGCGTCAGATCACGCTGCATGACCTGTCCTTTACCCTTGTCGCGGGGGACGCGCGCGAAACCGTGCCGCACCTGACCAAACCGGTGGATGCGTGGTTTCTTGACGGGTTTTCCCCCGCCAAGAACCCGCAACTCTGGGATCCTGTCCTGCTGGCCCATGTCGGTGCGATCACCGCGCCCGGAGGCACCGCCGCAACCTACACCGCCGCCGGTCATGTCCGCAGAGCGCTGGACGCGGCCGGTTTGCGGACAGAGCGCATTCCCGGCTTCGGACGCAAACGTCACATGACCATTGCCCGGAAACCCGACGCATGACCGAGACCAACAACACGGCCGGCATTTGGCTCATGGTGGCGACGACCTTTGTCTTCGCCCTTCAGGATGGCCTGTCGCAACATCTTGCCGGCACCTATAACGTGCTGATGGTCGTGATGATCCGCTACTGGTTCTTTGCCGCCTTCGTCATGGTCATCGCGGCGCGTCGCGCCGGGGGATTGCGCGCCGCCGCCGCGACCTCGCAACCGCTGTTGCAGGGCTTTCGCGGCTTGCTTCTGGCCACCGAGATCTGCGTGATGGTGCTTGCTTTCACCTATCTGGGCCTCGTCGAAAGCCACGCCATATTCGCCTGCTACCCGCTGCTTATCGCGGCGCTGTCCGGCCCGATCCTCGGTGAAAAGGTGGGCTGGCGCAGATGGGTCGCCATCGGTGTCGGCTTCGTCGGGATCCTGATCATTCTGCAACCGGGCATCGGCGTCTTCTCCCCGCTTGCGATTATCCCTGCACTCTCGGCACTGATGTTCGCTCTGTACGGTTTGCTGACCCGCTACGCCGCCCGCAAGGACAGCGCCGCCACCAGCTTTTTCTGGACCGGAACGGTCGGGGCGATCTACATGACGCTGATCGGGGTCTGGTTCTGGGAACCCATGTCGCCCATGGATTGGGGCTTCATGGCGATGCTGTGCGTCACCGGGGCCAGCGGACATTACCTGTTGATCAAATGCTACGACGTGGCCGAAGTCAGCGCGGTGCAGCCCTTTGCCTATCTGCAACTTCCCTTCGCGGCCAGCATTGGCATCCTAGTCTTTGGCGAAACCGTCGAACCGCACCTGGTGTTCGGTGCGAGCCTGATCGTCGGGGCCGGGCTGTTTACGCTATGGCGCCAGCGGCAAAAGGGTTGAGCCGGTCAGTTCTTGCGAAAACGGCACCGGGTGCGGGTTCTTGCCAAGACGGGCGCGATAGATGGGCAGGCTTTCCGTCACGCGCATGACGTAATTGCGGGTCTCGGTGAACGGGATGTGTTCGATCCAGTCGATGACATCCATGTCGCCGCGTCGCGGATCGCCCCGTTCTTCCATCCAGCGCAGCGGGCGGCTTGGCCCGGCATTATAGGCCGCCGACATCATCACCGCGTTGCCGTCGAACTGCTCGGCCAGACGTTCAAGATAGGTGCTGCCCAGCACCGCATTGTAGACCGGATCAGACAGCAACCTGGCCTCGGAGTAGTCCAGGTCCAGCCAACCCGCGACCTCGCGCGCGGTGTCGGGCATCACCTGCATCAATCCGCGCGCGCCCACCGGGGACACAACGCCGGGGTCGAACTCGGATTCGCGGCGCGCAATGGCCAGCACCATTTCTGCGGGCACCGGGTGCACGGTTTCGGCCAGCGCATGCAACGCGTAATAGGGGCCGTGCACTTCGTGCCCGTATTGCGCCGCGCGCTTGCCCAGCATCACCTGGATATGCGGTTGATCGAGATCGGCCAGCATGTCGCCCATCTGACCGATCTGCGCCCGGTCGAGGCTTTCCGCAAGATGGGTCAGGAACCGCTCGGCCAGAACATCCTCTTCCGCATCAAGAAGAAGGATCGCCGCCTTGAAGACCGTCGATTGCGTGAAGGGGGCGTCGCGCCAATTGGCAAAGCTTTCGTTGCCCGACAGGCGCGGATCCGGCGCCACATCCCCACGTTCGGCTGCGAGCAATCCATAGAACGTCGTCTGGTATTGCCCGCCAAACGCATAGGCCGCCGCCGCCTCGGCATCGTTTCCCTGCGCTTCATGCGCCCGGCCCAGCCAATAACCCGCGCGGCCCAGCGAAATCGGCGTCTCAACCGCCGCGCGCAAGGCTTCGAAATGACCGACAGCCCGGTCCGGTGCATCGAGGAACCGCAGGGACAGGTAGCCCGACAGCCATTCCAGATCGGCATAATGCGATCCGCTGGTCAGGTGATGGGAAACGGCAACCCGATACGCGGCCTCGTGCGAGCCGGCGCGCATCAGTTGCCGCACAAGATTGCGGCGATGACCCGCCCAGAATGCAGGCCGCCCCAAGCTGCCTTTCGAGGTCGAGCGCGCCAGAAGCAACTCCACCGCGTCGTCTGTCCGGCCCCGGCGCATGCGCCAGGCAAACCGTTCATAGGCCAGCCCGGCATCGGCGCTCAACGCAGCCGGAACCGCCTCGATCAACGCGTCAACACCCGGCACATCCTCCGCAAGACCGATGCGCGCTTCGGCAAGCGCCTGCCAGCCGTCGTCCACAAGGGGGTACATCGCCCGCGCATTGCTGGACCAGCCGCGCCACAGCATCACGTCCAGCCGTTCAGTGTGCAGTTGCTTGACCACCGCCGCATGGCTGTCCAGGAACGCCGATTGTTCCTCTGGTGTCAGGCTCAACGTCAGCCATGCCTGCCGGATTACGGCGTTTGCGGCGTCGCGATCATCGGCCACCAGATGCGCGCGCGCCAGCGACAACGCCCCGGCCCCCGTTTCGGGAACGTGGTTCGCATAGAATCCACGGATGGCGTCTGCGGTTGCCGAGGTCATCGCGGCCTCGCTTTTTTCCCGCAGGAACGGCAACCCGGGCCAATCCGGGTTCCGCGCCAGAAAGTCCTGTATCTCTTGCGGTGACCCCTGCCCCGCGCGCAGGTAATGCCACAGGATCACATCGAGCGCCGGCTGGCCGTCTCCCCGTGCCTCGATCTGGGCTGCGGCCCAGTTTCCCTCCCGCATGAGGTCCATCGCCCGTTCCAACGGGCGGTCAACGCCCTGAGCAACCGTCAGAAACGGCAGGCAGGCCAGAAGAACAGTCAGGAGCACGCGGGTGACAAACATCGCTTGCATTTTCTCCGACGAAACAGGATAGACGGCACGCTAACGATAACCCGCCACCGCCTGCCTTCAACTCACATTCGTGGGACAGCGGCGATGGCGTCACTGCCACAATGTCTACAAAGGAGCGTGACAATGTTCAAAGGGTCGATGCCTGCACTGGTCACACCGTTCAAGAACGGTGCGGTGGATTTTGACGCGCTCAAACGTTTGGTGGATTGGCATGTGGATCAGGGCAGCCACGGCCTTGTGCCCGTGGGCACCACAGGGGAAAGCCCGACGCTGACGCATGAAGAGCACGAAAGCGTGGTGTCATTCGTGGTCAAGGCCGCTGACGGCCGGCTTCCGGTGATTGCGGGGGCGGGGTCCAACAACACCGCTGAAGCGATCCGCTTCCTGCAACATGCCGAGGCGGCGGGCGCGCAGGCGGGTCTGGTGGTGACGCCCTATTACAACAAACCCACGCAGGACGGCCTGATCCAGCATTTCACGATGCTGCACGACGCCTGCACATTGCCGATCGTGATCTACAACATCCCGGGCCGGTCGGTTGTCGACATGACACCGGCCACCATGGGAACGCTGGCCAAACTGCCGCGCATTATCGGCGTCAAGGATGCCACCGGCGATCTGGCGCGTGTTTGCGCCCAGCGCATCACCTGTGGAAAGGACTTCATCCAGCTGTCCGGCGAAGACGCCACCGCGCATGGGTTCAACGCACAGGGCGGTGTCGGCATGATCTCTGTCACGGCCAATGTCGCGCCCAAGCTTTGCTCTGAAATGCAGGAAGCCACGCTGGCCGGTGACTATGGTAAGGCGCTTGATCTGCAGGATCGCCTGATGCCACTGCACCAGAGCATCTTCAAGGAGCCGGGCCTGTGTGGCGCGAAATACGCGATGAGCCGTCTTGGTCTGTGCGAAGAAGAAATGCGGTCGCCCCTGTTCCCGGTCTCGCAGCCGACACGCGACCTCATCGATAACGGCCTGCGTCACGCAGGGTTGCTGAACTGACCGCGATCCGCACGGACCGGCGCGCATGCCGCGCCACGGACCGGACCTGACCACGAAAAAGGCCGCGCACATCCTGCGCGGCCTTTGTTTTCGCAATCTCCGCCGGGATCAGCCGGGCACGTCCAACCCTTCGGGCTGACCCACCACCACAAATCTCAGCGCCTCGGGCTTCAGGATGCGCGCGGCCACCCGCTGAATGTCCTCGAGCGTGATGGCGCGCACCTTGTCATTGCGGGTCACGACGTAATCCACCGGCAGATCGTCCATCTGCATCCCGACAAGAATATTCGCAATCCGCCCGTTGCCATCGAACCGAAGCGGGTACGCCCCGGTCAGGTAGGTCTTGGCGCTTTCCAGCTCTTCTTCCGTGACACCGTTTTCGGCCATTTTGGTCCACTCATCGCGGATCACGTCAATCGCCTCTGCAATCCGGTCATTGGCACTCGACACGCGGCCAAGGTACAGCGCGGCATGGTCCTTGGGAACAAGGTAGCTGTAGACGCCATAGGTCAGCCCGCGCTTTTCGCGCACTTCCTCCATCAGTCGCGCCTCGAACCCGCCACCGCCAAGGATTTCGTTCAGAACATAGGCCGGAAAGAAATCGGGATCATCGCGGGCCAGCCCTTCGTGGCCAAAGATCGCAACGGATTGTGGAATGTCGAACGGGATGACCGTCACACCGGCCTCTGTATTGACGGAGATGTCGGGGGCCTGCGGCAACCCGGTTTCCGGCAAATCCGCCAACAGCTTGTCCAGCACCTCGGACAGAGTCTCGGCAGAAATGGCACCTGCCGCACCGACATAGACACGGTCACGCGCCAAGGCCCCGCGATAGGCCGCCACGATGTCGTCACGGACCAATCCCTGAACGCTGTCTTCGGTGCCTTCGATCGCCGTTGCATAGGGGTGATCGCCGAACACCATCGCATCAAACGCCTGCCCGACGAGGAAATCGGGATCCTGCTGATCCGACCGGATGCCCGACACAACCTGCGCGCGGACGCGGTCCATCGCCGACTGGTCAAAGCGTGGACGGGTCAGGGCATCGCGCAGAAGCGCCAGCGCTTCGTCCTGGTTTTCGGTCAGGAACTGGGCCGACACCGATACCGCGTCATCGCTCACGTCGAAATCAAAGCTCACGGCAAGCTCTTCGGCGCGTTCGGCAAAGGCACGGGCGTCAAGATCTGCCGCACCCTCTTCGAGCAGTCCCACCATGAGGTTGGTTGCCCCCCGCTTGCCCGGCAGGTCAAGCGATGCGCCCCCCTTGAAACGCAGCTCGAGCGCGACGAAGGGGATGGATTGCTCTTCGACCAGCCAGGCGTTGATGCCGCCGGGGCTTTCGACTTCGATGATGTCAATCTCGGCGCGCAGCGGCGACGCCAGCATCAAGGCAGCCGCAACGGGGACAAACAGTCTGTTCAGAAACGTCATTGCGTCACCTCCTCTGCACCGCGCAGAAAGCCGGTGACGGCCTTGTTGCGGTCGAACACATCCTTGGCTGCGGCGATGATTTCGTCTGGCGTGATCGATTGCAGAATGTCAGGCCATGCGTGCACGTCCTCAATCGTGAGGCCCGAGGTCAACGCCGCCCCATAGCGCCGTGCCAGCGAATTGGAGCTGTCCAACTCGTAAACCTGGGATGCGCGCATCTGGAACTTGATCCGCTCCAACTGCGCTTCGTCCACACCGGTTTCGATGAAGTCCGCGATCACGCGATCCATGTCGGCTTCGGCCTCTTCCAGCGTGACACCTTCCGCGGGCACGTTGACAATGCCAAAGGTCGTGTCGTCAAACGACAGTCCGCGGTAGAAGGCGGCAGCGTAGACCGACCGCTCTTCCTCGAATTGCAGCACCTGCGCCATGACCGAGGTTTGCGACCCGCCCAGCACCTCGGCCAGCATCGTCAAGGCCGCCGCCTTGCGCTGGTCGCCGGGGTCGCGTTCGGGGGCAAGGTAGGTGCGCATCACGTAGGGTTGCGCCACGCGCGGATCGCTGAACGAAATGCGCCGTTCCGCCATTTGCGGCGGTTCGGACGGGCGGACCCGTTCGCGCAGATCGTCATTGCGCGGGATCGGGCCGTAATGTTCCTGTGCGAGGGCCAGCACCTCGTCCGGCATGACGTCACCGGCGACGACAAGCACCGCATTGTTGGGTGAATAGAATTCCTCGTAAAACGCCAGCGCATCGTCGAGATCAAGATCGACCATCTCGTGACGCCAGCCGATGATCGGGCGGCCATAGGCATGGTTCAGGAACTGCGCCGCCATCCTCTGTTCGCGGAACAGGGCGCCGGGATCATTCTCGACCCGCTGGTTGCGTTCCTCGATGATGACATCCCGTTCGGTCAGGATGTCTTCGCGATCCAGCTGGATATTCTTCATCCGGTCCGCTTCCATCTGCATCATCAGACCAAGACGGTCTGCCGCAACGCGCTGGAAATAGGCGGTGTAGTCAAAGCTCGTAAAGGCGTTGTCCGTCCCGCCATTGGCCTTGACGATCTCGCTGAACTCTCCGGGTTCGAGCGTTTCGGTCCCCTTGAACAGCAGGTGTTCCAGGAAATGTGCGACGCCAGAGACGCCGGGCTGTTCATCCGCTGAACCGGCACGGTACCACACCATGTGCACCACGGCGGGCGCACGGTGGTCTTCGATCACCACGACATCCATTCCGTTGTCGAGCTGGAAGCTGGACACCTGATCTTCGATGGTTTGCGCACGCAAGGGCAGGGCGGCAAGAAAACATGCCCCGGTGAGGGCCATCAGTCGACGCATCGGCAAGTACTCCTTGGTTACACACCATAGTTACGGTGCGCGGCCCCGACTTCAAGTTCGCCAACAGTTTCGTGAGTGGCGCGCAAGACGCGGGTTAACGGCCATTAACGGTTATCCATGGGTAACCGTTAACGCGCATCAACCGGTCGGGCCCTTCACTCTGGCGGAGCAGACGGCGTCAACAGCCCGGCGCGACGGGCCGCATCAAGCGACGCATAGGGGTCAAGTATCTGGTTGCGGTAGATACGGTTGTAGGTGTCCTGCGGCACGAGACGCCAGTTGAACAGCGACCGCCGTTCGCGGAACGCCTGGTCTTCTTCGGCCAGCGTGGCACGGATGCCCGGCGTGCGCCCGAAACGCGACACACGCGCGACCAGCGCCTGGTCTCCGGCACCGATGCCCGGTTGCGGATCAAGCCGTGACGGCGCGCCACCCAGCGCCGCGACCGCGTCTTTCAACGGCGTCTGGTCCGTGCGGTTGGCCCCGCCCGGCGTCGGTGGCGGCAGCTCTGCAAGGCTTTCGGGCGCTTGCAGCGGCTTGGCGGGCACGATCGAGAATTCTTCCGGCGTCCCTTGCGGGTTGCGCAGCACCTTGAGGTTCGTGTCACGCGGTCCGATGTCCTGGCGCGTTCCACACGCCGTGAGCGCCACCAGTGCCAGTATAATGATTGCGCGCGGCATTGTTCCTGCCCGTCTCCGTAGTCGCCTCATCCCTGCTTTACCCCATTCGGCGGCGCGCGTCACGCGGCCTTTTTCCCGCCGGGAAACAGTGCAAGACCAATGGCCCCGACAAAGACCGAGATATCGGCCACGTTGAAAGCATAGGGATTGTCGATCCCGCAGCAGGACATGTTGAGAAAATCCGCAACGGCCCCGTAAAGCACCCGGTCCACCACGTTGCCCAGCGCCCCGCCGATCAGCAAACCGGCAAAGATCAGCCCCGGACGCCCCGGCGGGTCGCGTCGCATCCAGACCAGCACGAAAAGAACGATGCCCAGCGCGACCGAGATCAGCACCCAGCGTGTCCAATCCGCATTGCCGGAAAACAGGCCAAAGTTGATGCCTGTGTTCCACGCCATGCGAAAGTTCAGGTAGGGCGGAAAGACGTCAATCGCACCGACCCGCGCCAGTTCCATCACGTGAACCACCCACCACTTGGTCAGTTGGTCGAACACGAAGATCACCACCGCGATGGTCGCCACGAAACGCATGCCTGACCCCTACCCTCTTGTCCGGTGTCTGACCGGATGGCCCCATCAATGCCGGAAGTGCCGCATCCCTGTCAGCACCATGGCCAGCCCGGCCTCGTCTGCCGCCTTGATGACCTCATCGTCGCGCATCGAGCCGCCCGGCTGGATCACCGATGTGGCCCCGGCGGCGGCCGCTTCAAGCAGACCGTCCGCGAACGGGAAGAACGCGTCGGACGCCACCGCGCTGCCCTTGGTCAGCGGTTCCGGCAGGCCCAGAGCTTCGGCCATGCGTTCGGCCTTTTTCGCCGCGATCAGGGCACTGTCGAGGCGGCTCATCTGGCCCGCGCCGACCCCGACGGTTGCACCGTCCTTGACGTAGACGATGGCGTTCGACTTGACGTGTTTGGCGATTTTCCAGGCCAGCAGCAGGTCGCGCATCTGCGCATCCGTCGGGGCAACCTTGGTCACCACCTTGAGGTCATCCATGTCGATCCGGCCATTGTCACGGTCCTGGACAAGCAGACCGCCAGAGACCTGCCGCCACGCCGTTCCCGGCTCTGCGGTATTGGCCAGACCGGGCGTCTTGAGAAGCCGCAGGTTCTTCTTTTTTGCAAAGATGTCCTTGGCGTCCTGATGCACGCCCGGCGCAATCACGACCTCGGTGAAGATCTCGGCAATCGCCTCGGCTGTTTCACCGTCCAGTGTAGAGTTCAGGGCCACGATCCCGCCGAATGCAGATGTGCGGTCGCAGTCGAACGCCTTTTGATAGGCTTCTTTCAGGGTGGCCCCGGTCGCCACGCCGCAGGGGTTGGCGTGCTTGATGATCGCGCAGGCAAAGCCATCGCGCGGCAGGAATTCCGACACCAGCTCAAACGCCGCGTCGGTGTCGTTGATGTTGTTGTAGCTGAGTTCCTTGCCCTGAAGCTGTTCGGCCACGGCCACGCCCGGCCGGTTCGACCCGTCAGTGTAGAACGCGGCCTTCTGGTGCGGGTTTTCGCCGTAGCGCAGGGTTTGCGCCAGCGTTCCGGCAAAGACCCGGCGGCGCGGTGTCTCTTCGCCAATCGCGCCGGCCATCCAGGTGCTGACCGCCGCATCATAGGCCCCGGTGCGGGCATAGGCGATCTGGGCCTGGCGCTGCCGGAAGGCCAGCGTGGTCTGGCCATCATTCGCATCAAGCTCGGCCAGCAGCGCAGCGTAATCCTCCACGTCCACAATCGTTGTCACGAAGCTGTGGTTCTTGGCCGCCGCGCGGATCATGGCAGGGCCGCCGATGTCGATGTTTTCGATGCAGGTGTCATAATCGGCACCCTTGGCGA
>CAYZAD010000030.1:0-20156 GCA_964476315.1 uncultured Rhodobacterales bacterium | reverse complement strand
TTGAGGTTGGTGACGATTTGCTGCGCAATCGCGTCAAAGCGGCCATTTCCGACATCATCGTCGATATTGCCCGTGTTGGCCGCGTTTTCGACCACCGGGTCAAGGTTCAGCACGTTGTAGCTTGCCACGCTGAGCTCCGTTTCGGAGCTCATCAGACCTGTCACTTCGGGTTGCAGCGCGGAGGGTGAGATGGTCACGAGCTGTTGGGTCGGCAGGATTTCATAGTTGCCAAAGCTGTAAGAGACCACGCCGGTGATGTCCTGGAACGTCGCGCCGGTATCCACGTCAAGCGCTTCGATCCCAAAATCCCAGTCGATCTGCACGCGTTCCGGGTTGAAGTCGTCGGGCGAGATGTTCAGCGTTCCGCGGGTCGATAACCCGGTCGCACCAGCGCCACCGTCCACAACGACGAAAAGCTCTCCGAACCGGTTGGTCCCGGAAACGGCAACCGGATCGTCAGCCGTGACCAGCATACCTTCGAGGCTCTCGAAGAAGTCGATGCCGTCGAGGATGACGTCGAAAGACGAGAACTGATCGTCTTCGATGTTCTGGGACGGAAGCGGGCGACCGTTTGTCCCAAGGATCACTGCGGTCGGCAGCGCGTTGCCTGACGACACTACGTTGATGACCGGGTTGCCCGAAAGCTGTGTCGTGCTCAGGTTTCCGGTGCCTTGCCCGCCTGGATAGAATTCGGAAACCGTGCCTTCGACCTGAACTTCATCGCCGGCAAAGACTGTCGGACTGCTTCCCGTAAACACGAAGATGGCGTCGGAGGTTGCGTCGTCGCCATCACCTGTCGGATCCTGAAGATAGAAACCGTTGGAGTCGACTGCTGTCACAATACCGGTGGTCGTCACGCGCGAACCACTGCCGTTGCCGGTTGTGGGATCAAGCGGTGTGGCGCTGACGAACCCGGAAACATGGCCCGCGCCCTGGATTTCCATGATCGTCACGGAGGGAGGGGCAACAACCGGCGTGTTCGTGCTGCCCGGGGTGTCGGCGGTCAGGTCGTCGAACTCCAATCCAACGAAGTTGCCGGTACCGTCTGGCTGGCGTGCTGCACCGGCTTGCGGGAAGGCGCCGTCGGGAGGCACAACCGTATCCGAATAAGAGAAGTCAGGGGTGGCGTCCGCATCGATGAGCGACACACTGTCGAACACATCACCCCACGGTGTTGTATCAAGCGTCCCGTCATTGTCCGTGTCCAGATCGTCACCCGGCGTGCCGGTGAAGTTGTCGACGACAAGAAAGGTCTGTGGGGAGCCGAAAAAATCCAGCCCATCAACCGCGATGTCGCCCGATTCGAGATTGGCATTGCCGGTTTGCGCGATCAGCAGGAACCCGTCTTCATCCGCTGTGCCGCCGGTCAGGTCGACTGCGAAATCGATCTGGCCGGGTGCAAATTCACCAGACACAACCACAAGCGTCTTGCCGTCAAAGCTTTCATCCGGATCGGTAAACAGTTCGACGAAGTTATTGAGATCCGCGCCCGGCTCTGAAATGCGCAACTCGTTGATGGCGATATCTGCCTCGTCACCTGTTCCGGACCCGAACATGCCAAGCCCATCGAAAGTGTCGGATGGGAAACTGTCCCATTCGACCGACGTGTCAAAGGCGTTGTCGGGATCCGTGTCACCTTCGATGATCGTGTCCTTGCGGCGCAGCGTGACGTTCTGGCTTCCGCCCGGCCAGGCACTGCCCGGGTCCACGCCGATTTGACCAAAGGCATCGACGACGGCCCCGTTCTTGCGCAGGACGATGGCATCGTCGCCGTTGTAAAAGGTTGAGGTTGAGGTCTGATCCGCCACATCGAGGATCGCCTGTGCGGCTCCATCATCGGCCACCACGAAGACGTCATTATTGGCCACGCTGCCGGACAGGTCGATGGTTGTTAAGGGTGTTGTGCTGCCGTTGAAATAGAACTCGACCGTGTAGTCGGTGAGGTCGATCGCCGCGCCGGTTCCATTGAAGATTTCCAGAGCCTTGTTGTTGGAGGACCCTTCCACGTATTCGGAAATGAACAGGTCGGCGGGGATTGCCAGACTTGGTATTGGAAAGGGTGAGGCTGCGGTTCCGTTTGATGTTTCACCATCAAGCGCGTTCGTGCCGCTGAACGTCCATTCTGACAGTGTGAATGTGGCATTCGGGCCTTGGGCCGGATCACGCGAGGCCCAGCCGTCAAGGTATTCCCAGGGCTGTCCGGTTCCATCGGTATCGATTTCGCCGAACACATCGACGACGGTTCCGTTTTCAAAAAGCTCAATGGCATCGTCACCATTGATTGAAGAAACGGAGTCCACGTAGTCGGGCGCGAAGCCGAAAAAGTTGGTGAACTCTGGTGCCTCAGACGCGACATACAGCACTGTGCCTTTTGTCACCGCGACTGCTGGAAAGGTGAATTCTTCTCCATCCGTGCCGCCGCCGTTGTTGGCCGATCCAAGGCCGTAGATCGACAGGTCTGCAATATCTTCGGTCGCGATGAGTTGGATGGCTTTTGGCACACCGCCGAACAGCGGGCCGTCGATGACGCCGGTAATCATCAGAGACATAATGAGTTTCCTTGTTGGGCAGCAGCAGGACGCGCAGTCGTCCTTGCGTTATTCGATATGCTTTCAGGAACTAGAGCGAGAGTGCAACACTTATGTGTCAACCTCTCGGTAACGTCTTGGCCGCCGCGTGATCGGTCCAGACCGGTGTCGCGCGTGCGGACATGTGTCTGTCATTACGAAATTTTTTACATCCGAGAAGCCGGCCACGCGATGCACAGACCCATGTGGCCCGGCCAAGCAGAAACCGGCCTGCGGACGGATGGACCGCGCAGGCTGCGCGGACGGGGCAGGCACGATGCGGGGTGCCCCTTGGACGGGCCGTCAGATGCGGCGCATGGCCTGCCATTGGCCCGGGATCATTCGGTTCTGGATGGCTGTGCCGTTGGGGTGGCAGGGTGCAGAAGACCCGCTGTGCCGGATGGCACAAATCTCGTTAAACGTGTTGTCCCGCAATGCTTTGCGCTTAAAAAGACAAAGCCCACTGCCTGGGACAGTGGGCTTTTCAACCGCCGTCTAAAACGCTCAACGTGCTCAGACCAGATCAGACCGGGTCAGGCCGATGTCGTCGAGCTGGGCGTCGCTCAGATTCGCGAGCAGATTGCGCGTCTTGCGGATCTCGTACCACGCAATGATCGCGTCTTTGGTGGCGAGAACGGCGTTTACAACGCGAAGGACGGTGATGGCCCCCAGAGGGGCTTCTTTGTGTGCAACAGCAAGTGCCATGATGCATGACCTCTCAAAAAACAGCCAAGGCTGAACCCAACGATGAACGGCAAGTAAGAGGGACAAGGCAGACTCACAATTGCTTATTTCGATGGCCTGAATTGCACTCAGTGCATGCCAGATAGGCAGTTTGAAAACGCTATATGGGGCGCTCGTATCAGATCTCGGGGAACACCCGGAACAAGGTGCCGCCGGAAGGCCCGGTTTGTCGCGCGGCCCATATCGCGCTAACAACGTGAAAAAGGTGGGATCCCGCAATGCTGAAATACACGCCCGACGATGATGTGGGGCCGTTGGAAGACTGGCCGTTCGATAACCCCTTGAGTGACTATGTCATCAAGCAAGGCGACCCGAAGGCATCAGGGCGCATTGATGCCGGTGGTCCCGGGCACGCAACGCGCACCGGCATCTGGCGCTGTACGAAAGGCGTGTTCGACTGCACTGAACAGGGTGACGAGCTGATGACCATCCTGGCCGGTCGCTGCCGCTTGACCGACCTGACCACCGGTGTGACCACTGATCTTGGTGCGGGGGACAGCCTTTTTGTGCGCAACGGAAGCAGGGTCACCTGGGACATCATAGAGGATGTGACAAAGGTCTTTTTCGGGCACAAACCGGATGGCTTTTGAACACGCTTTCAGATGATCGGAGCCCGTCCGCCTCCAGGCTGGCATTGCAAGTCAATCAGAGCGCCACGCATTCGAACCACGTAACGAGAGGCATTTGAGCCGAACTCAGGTGTTCTTCTGAAAACGGTGGCTGATTCGGAGTTGTGATCTTCACTTGCTGACCCGCCGGTCTACCTCCTCTTCATCATCACAAGAGGACAGGATCACAATGACTGCACCGATCATCGCGCAAAAATCCCCCTATGCGGTTCACGTTGAAGAGGGCAAGAATTACTTCTGGTGCGCATGCGGCAAAAGCAGCAACCAGCCGTTTTGCGATGGCAGTCACAAGGACACCGGGATCACACCGGTCAAGTACACAGCAGACGCGACCAAGCGCGTGTTCTTTTGCGGCTGCAAGCACAGCAGCACCCAGCCCCTATGCGACGGTACGCACAACACGCTGTGATCCGTGCGGAGGCGCGGACTGTCGCGCTCAAGCCAGGAGCACGGCTTTGCAATGTAACGTCAAGAGCTTAACGGAACATGGTCGCAATAGTCGCCCAGGTTTTCATCCGGGGATAACGGGGCCAGTGTGTGCGGTTTCTGTTTCTCGGCTTGTTCCTGGTTGAGAAAAGGAAGCACGCGGGGGTTGTCCATCGTCGCCTCCCCGGCGTTCAGCGTCAGTGGCGACGCAGCGGCAACTGCCAGTGCGATGATTTGTATGAACCTTTCCATTGGTTTAGGCCCTTTGGTCACTTTGATTACCTAAGGTAAGCTAGTTCGGCGAACACATTTGAAAAGCTGAATATAATGTGTATTTGAAAGGCGCTTTTCGGAGCGGTGTGCAGAACAAAAAAGCACGGTTTTCGGGGTGCCTGATCGCGGCAGCCGGGTCGATGTTGCAGGCCTGAGCCGTCGGTGCCGTCGCAACGCCAAGGTCGGCCCGCGCCGCGATGGATCGTGTCAGGGTGTGATCGGGCGCGGAAAACCCGAAGCTTGACTTTACGTCAATTGTTGCCTGTGATGGTGTCACTGCCGCCCCGATTAGCGGCGGCAAAATTTTTTTAAGATAAGCATTTTTACATTGGAGGTCGCAATGTCGATCAATAGAAGAAGCGGCTCATTTGCCGCCCGCGTTTCCGCTGCAGAAACTGCCCGTGAGCGTGATCACCCACAGCACAAGGCAAATGGAGACGAGCAGAAATATTCAGGCGCGCATTTTGCCATGAGCTTTACCAAAGGCCTGTCGCATGATCCCGATACCGGGCTGGTCGAAAATCGAGAGCATTTCGAAGCGTTCCGAACCGCGATCAATGACGGCTTTATCGATGCCTTCAACACCCGCGTGCCCGTCCCGCCTTTTGCCGGACAAACCGCGTTCCCGCGACGCCAGTGGGAAGCGCCAACCGCAGGTCTGGTCTATGACCTAGAAGGGCCCGACGCGCAGGCCGTGACCATGGCACCGGCCCCGGAGCTCGGCTCGGATGAGCTCGCTTTTGAAATGGCGGAAGTATACGAGTTGGCGCTTGTCCGCGATGAACCTTTCCACGCTTTCGACGCGAATGGTGGCAGCGCCTTGCTGACAGAGGCCCGAGACCGGCTCAATGGCTATGCCTATGCCCAGAACGGCTTTCCCAACCGGCCTCGCAAGACCAATGATGTCGGTCTTCTTGACCGTGACACCATATTCCGCGGCGCTTCTCCGGGTGTCGAGGTCGGTCCGTACGTCTCGCAGTTTCTGCTTATCGGGAGCCATGTCGACGGGTTTGCCGAAATCGACGACGGCAGGATCTTTTACGGCGTGCAGCAGATCGACCAGCGTGTCCCTGTGGCCGAAGAAGATGACGATTACATGACGACGTGGGACGCGTGGCTGCGCGTGCAGAACGGGGAAGACGTGCGCCCGCCGGGCAATCCCGGCCAATCCTTCATACCCGGGGCGACGCGCTTCATTCAAACCCCGCGCGACCTTGCCACCTATGTGCATTTCGACGCGCTGTACCAGGCCTATCTGAACGCCTGTCTCATTCTTCTGGGGATGAATACACCCACGGATCCCGGCTTTGCGCACCTGTCCGGTGGACGCAACAGTTTCCCGTCGAGCATCTACAACGCCGGAGCGGATGTGGATGCGGATGGCAACCCGATCTCCATGGTCGGTTTCCAGCCGAATGCCGGAGGTTTTGCGCTTTATGGTGGCCCGCACATCCTGTCCATGGTGACGGAAGTGGCGACACGGGCGCTCAAGGCGGCACGCTATCAGAAGTTCAATCTGCATTTGCGTTTGCGGCCCGAGGCACTTGCCGCGCGCATGTCGGCCACACGCAACCCGGATGCCGCGTTTCCGCAGCTCAACGGTCAATTCGCGGCTATGCGTGCTTCCATCCAAGACACGGTTGACGCGATCAACGCCGCAAATGGCAATGACGATGCATTGCTGCCCATGGCTTTTGCAGAAGGGTCACCAATGCATCCGTCTTATGCGGCAGGCCATGCAACCGTGGCAGGTGCCTGCGTCACCGTGTTGAAGGCATATTTCGACACGGGAACAGTGTTCGTCACGAACGGCGCTGGCGATAGCGCGGCAACGAGTTTCCGGCACGCGGTGTCCGGGGATGTCCCGATTGCGTATGAGGCCTTCCAGAATGGAAATGCGCTTCGCCCGGTTCCAAACCCATTGGCCGCGCCACTGACGCTGGAGGGCGAATTGAACAAGCTGGCCGCAAACATCTCGATCGGGCGCAACATGGCCGGAGTGCACTATTTCTCGGACTACTATGACAGTGTCCGCATGGGCGAGGCGATTGCCATCGGGATGCTTGAGGAACAGGCGCTCTGCTACCCGACGGACCCTTTCGTAATGTCCCTGCAGACCTTCGACGGAGAAACCGTTCACATCGGGGCCCGCTAGACCGCGTGGGTGCAACCGGGGTGGCCGGTTTCGGCCACCGACACCCGTACCGCGCCCGCGCTGATCGGGCGGGCGCGGACAACGCGACCGGTGCGATCCACTTGGTGGACGAGCGGGTGACGGGCAACCGGTTTGCCAAGACCATCGTGCAAAGCGCGCTTTGGGGTAAGCAAGTGCATTGGCGTATCCATCGCGCCGTTTTTTCGGACCTGCGGCGCACGCAGGCAAGGGACACGCGGCTTGAGCCCCTCTTTATTCATGCGCTGCACAGTCTTGCGCGCCGCTGTGCCACTCTCCGCGGTGGGGTGAGGCGGGGTACGTGCGTGGTAATGGTGGTGCCATGACGCCCCTGTCCCAGAGGGCTGTATGCATACAGCGCGCCATGAACCACTGGGTTCAAACACCTTCCGCGCCACCGAACCCTTTGATGGTCATCAGACAGGATCGTCGGGTTGGAAAAACTCCGAAGATTTTTCCCGCGCCGCAAGCCACCAGCCCGACTGCCGGGGCCATTCGGTGAACGATGTGTCGTGCCCAAGAAAGCGCGCCGCGTTCAGCGCCCACATGGGGTCTGCCAGCGCCTCGCGGGCAATTGCGATGAGATCGGCCTGCTGTTGCTGGAGGATCGTCTCTGCCTGACGAGGATGGGTGATCAAGCCCACGGCCATGGTCTTGATGCCAGCATCGCGGCGGACCTTCTCGGCGTAGGGGACCTGATATCCGGGCTGCCGTTTTCCGCTGCCACCCGCAGTTGCGGCACCTGCAATGCCGCTCGATGAGCAATCCATGACATCCACGCCCATCGTTTTCAGTCTCTTCGCGAGCATGACCGTGTCTTCTATGGTCCAGCCATCGGGCAGGCCATCGACGGCCGATGTCCGAAAGAACAGTGGAATGTCGTCCGGCAAGGCCGTGCGGACGGCCTCCACGATTTCGGTGGCCAACCGCATCCGCCCTTCAATATCGCCTCCGTAACGGTCGGTTCGCTTGTTCGACAACGGAGACAGGAAACTGTGGAGGAGGTAGCCATGCGCCCCGTGGATTTCGACGATTTTGTAACCGGCTTCGAGAGCGCGGCGGGCGGCTGCCACATAGTCGCCCACAAGCGTCTGGAGTTCAGAGAGGCCAAGCTCGTGCGGCACCGGCCACCCGTCTGCAACGGGAATCGCCGACGGTGCGACGGGCGTCCAGGGCATGTCGCCACGGTCGAAATCGGCTTGGTCGAGGGGGCCGTTGCCGAACCAGGGTCGTTGCATGCTGGCCTTGCGGCCCGCATGGCCAAGCTGGATGGCAGGAATGGCGCCATTCCGAAGCGCAAATTGCGCCACGCGCGCATGTCCGGGGATCTGGCTGTCGGTCCACAGTCCCGGGCATCCGTGCGTAATCCGGCCGTTTTTCTGAACGGCCGTGGCCTCGGTAAAGACAATGCCGGCCCCCCCGATCGCAAAGCGGCCAAGATGGACCATGTGCCAGTCGTCAAGATGCCCTTCATGCGCAGAGTACTGGCACATCGGCGAAATCACGACGCGGTTCCGGGTTGTGATGCCGCGCAGGGACAATGGAAGAAACAGGAGCGGGCTAGTCGTCATGGTCGGCCTCGATATTGGTTGAATGTGTGCGTCAGAACCGTTCGACCCAGGGGCGAACAGCCACCTCGTTGGTCCAGGCACTGCGGTCTTGCTCGATCAGGTGGCGATAGGTGCGGGCAATTGCGTCGGGTCTCAGCATGGATCCCGGCTTGTCTTCGGGTTCCACCCGGCCGGGGTTGAGAATGCCCCCGTCGATATTGATCCAGGCAACGTGGATGCCCTTGGGGTGAAGCTCGCGCGCCATGCTCTGCGCCAAACCACGCTGGGCGAACTTGCCCATGGCGAAGGGTGCTGACTGTGGGAAGCCTTTCACGCCGGCAGAGGCCCCGGTGAAAAGGATGGTCCCACGGACACCGTCGATGGGGTGCGCGTCCAGCATGTGTTTTGCCGCGTGCTTGCCCGCAAGGAACGCGCCAATCGCCGTGACCTCGACCGCATTGCGCACATCGTCGGCAGAAAGTTCGGCCACCGGGCCACGGACGCGGGCCGACGGGTTGTAGATCACGACACGGGGCGGCGATGGCAGGGCGTCAAACAGGCCCGCAACCTCGGCCTCGTTCGTTGCGTCAAGCTGGACCGCTGTCGCTCCAAGCTCATCGGCAAGGGTTTTTATCTTGTCCGCGCTCCGGGCTGCCAAGGTCAGCGCATGATCCGGCGCAAGATTGCGCGCCACCGAAGCAGAAAGCCCATCCCCGACACCGAGAATGACCGCTTGTGGTTTTGCCATGTTCGAAATCTCCCGTGCTGAACCTGCAGATGCTTGACCTCGGATGAGCCATGTCATAGGTCGTATCTCGCTGAGCGGGCGTTGTGTAGTGGTAAGACCTTAGCCTTCCAAGCTAATGACGCGGGTTCGATTCCCGCCGCCCGCTCCAAAATCCTGACCTCCAATTCTGTCTCTGTGATCCCGTCGGCGGGGTTGGTCATCTTCAACCTGCTGGAAACGCGGCAAAACGGCCTTTTGCTGCGGTTCGGCTTGACCGCCGGTTCCTCTCCACGGTTTAACACATGCCAACAATGTGACGGGTGTCTCATGGCGGATGCGCAGCCCATTCCGGGCAAAAAAGAAGAACGGGGAAAATCCAAGAGAATTGGTTCCCTTGCGGCCCTGTGGCCATTTATATTGCCATATCGTGGTCTGGTTGCTGCCGCGCTGGTCGCGCTGGTCGCCACCGCCTGCGTGTCGCTGGTCTTGCCGCTTGCCGTCAGACGCGTGGTCGACAACTTCAACATAGAAGACGGCGCGATCCTTGATCTTTATTTTGCGGCGGCGTTGGGTGTTGCCGTGCTGTTGGCCCTGGGGACGGCCCTTCGCTATGCGCTGGTGACACGGCTGGGTGAACGGGTTGTCGCCGATATCCGAAAGGCCGTGTTCGCCCGCGTGATCGGTCTGAGCCCGGCATTCTTTGAAAAAGTGATGACGGGCGAAGTGCTGAGCCGCATCACGACCGACACGACCCTGATCCTGAGCGTGATCGGATCGTCAGTGTCCATCGCGCTGCGCAATGTGCTGATCTTCACGGGCGGCATGATCCTGATGCTGTTCACCTCTGCCAAGCTGACGGCCCTGGTGCTGCTGATCGTGCCCATGGTCGTCGTTCCGATCCTTGTCCTGGGGCGCAAGATGCGAAAGCTCAGCCGCGAAAACCAGGATTGGATCGCCGCGTCATCGGGCAACGCCTCCGAAGCGTTGACATCGGTGCAGACGGTTCAGGCGTTTACGCATGAAAGCATTTCCCGCGAAGACTTTTCCAATGTCACGGAAAAAAGCTTTGACGCCGCGCGCCGTCGCATCTGGACGCGCGCCCTGATGACGGCGATTGTCATTTTCCTTGTGTTCACGGGGATTGTTGGCGTGCTTTGGATCGGTGCGACGGACGTGCGCAGCGGGGCGCTGACGGCCGGGACACTGGTTCAATTCGTGATCTATGCCGTCATGGTTGCAGGGTCCGTTGCGGCCTTGTCGGAAATCATCGGTGAGCTTCAGCGTGCTGCCGGTGCCACGGAGCGGTTGGTCGAACTTCTGCATGCCGAGGACACCGTGACCGACCCCGACATGGCAGAGCTTTTGACCCTCCCCGTGCGGGGCGAGATCACGTTCGAAGATGTCCATTTTGCCTATCCAAGCCGCCCGGGCATAGCGGCCTTGGATGGTGTGACCTTCACGATCAAGCCGGGAGAGACCGTCGCCGTTGTCGGACCGAGCGGTGCCGGAAAAACCACCATTATCCAGTTGATCCAGCGCTTCTACGATCCCGATACCGGCAGTGTCACGCTGGATGGCACACGGATCAATGCGCTCAAGCGGGAAGAGTTGCGCAAGCATATCGCGCTTGTGCCTCAGGACCCGGTGATCTTTGCTGCATCTGCGCGTGAAAACATCCGCTTCGGCCGGCCCGATGCAACGGATGCCGAAATTGAAACAGCCGCCCGCGCCGCGGCGGCCCATGACTTTATCGAGGCATTGCCGGATGGGTACGACAGCTATCTGGGCGAACGCGGTGTGATGTTGTCGGGCGGGCAGAAGCAGCGGATTGCCATCGCGCGTGCGATCCTGCGCGATGCCCCGGTGCTGCTGCTGGACGAAGCGACAAGCGCCCTTGATGCCGAAAGCGAACGCGCCGTTCAGCATGCCGTGGATGAATTGTCCGAAGGCAGAACGACTGTCATCGTCGCGCATCGCCTTGCGACCGTGAAAAAAGCCGATCGCATCATCGTCATGGAGGGTGGGCGGATCGTGGCAACCGGCGCGCATGATGCCCTTGTTTCCGAGGATGGGCTATACGCGCGTCTGGCGCGCCTGCAATTCACCGACGGTATTGCTGCAGAATAACCGGCATGTTGCAAACATTCTGCCGGACAAGTGTCGGTTTTGAAGATGATTTCCAAACCGTGCCTGCGACACTGGCCGCCAATGGGACGCTTCGGAGGACAGGATGCGCGTAGGATTTATCGGATTGGGTGCCGTCGGCGCAAAGCTTGCAGGTACACTGGCACGCAACGGCGTGGACCTGACGGTGTTTGACCTCGATGCGGGTCGCGTTGACTTGCTGGTCGGGCAGGGTGCGAAGGCGGGCTCGGACCCTGCAGGCATCATGCGTGACTGTGATGTCGTGATCACCAGCCTGCCAAGCCCAGCCGCGTCTCAAACCGTTCTGGACCTGCTTCTGCCGGAAATCGCTGATGGCAAGACCTGGGTGGAGATGTCGACGACAGATCCCACGGCAATCCGTGCGCAGGCCGATGCAGTGATCGCCAAAGGTGGGCGGGCTGCGGATTGCCCGGTATCCGGCGGGTGCCATCGCGCCGCCACGGGCAACATTTCGATTTTTGCCGGCTGCGATCGCGCGACCTTTGAACTCATTCTGCCGCTCCTGACGTATATGGGGCAGCGCGTTCTGCACACGGGCGACATCGGCAGCGCCAGCGTGCTCAAGGTCATGACGAATTACCTGGCCACCGCGCATCTGGCCACCTTGTGCGAAGCGATGACAACCATGGCCGCGCATGGTATCGACCTTGCCGTCACATACGAGGCCATCAAGGCCTCCTCCGGGACGTCGTTTGTCCACGAAACGGAAAGCCAGCTGATCCTGTCAGGCTCGCGCAATGTGGATTTCACGCTTGACCTGGTTCTCAAGGATATCGGCCTGTTCCAGGACTTGGCCGACGCCAAGGGAATTGCGCTGGAAGTCTCGCCAAAACTCATTGAAATCGTCAAGGACGGGCAGGCGCGATATGGCGAGCGCGCGCAGTCTGACCGTCTGATCGAACGTTTCGAGGATCAGACCGGATTGTCCATCCTCGCACCGGGCTTTCCGCAGGTTCTGGTCGATGATGAACCGGAAGAGCGCGGAAAAGAGATTTCGCGCGCAGCCTCGCATTAGGCTTGGACATGCGCTATCGGCACAGGGCACTGCGATGGGGCGAAACATGAGTGAAGACATACTTGCAGAAGTTGACCCGAGCGGTCCGCGACGCTGGATTGCGATTGGCATGCTGTTGGCGCTTGGGGGATTGCTGATTTACATCGCCTTTGCGCAACCGCCGGCGGGGCTGGGCTGGCAAGTGTTCCTGGTTGCGGTCGGGTTGTTCTGCCTGTGGGGGTCGCACCGGTTGCAGGCAGCGACCTCCAGAAAGCTGTATCTGACGGAAACGGTGCTGCGGGACAGTGACGGTGTCGTTCTGGCACGGACGGATGACATCATCGCTGTTGACCGTGGCATGCTCGCCATCAAACCATCGAACGGATTCATGCTGAAACTGCAAAACCCGGCGCCACGGGCGTGGCAGCCGGGTTTGTGGTGGCGCTTTGGACGCCGGTTGGCGGTGGGCGGTGTCACTCCGGGAAGTCAGACCCGCCCGATGGCCGACATCATCTCGGTGATGATCGCCCGACGATCCTAGGACTGTGTGTCCGGGTCATCTTCGGGCGACGAACTGCCATTGAAGTTCGATCCGTCGTTGACCCCCTCAAAGATCACCTGCGATGCAAAACGCGGCCGGGTGAAGGAGTAGGTCTCGATGTCGAACGGACCGATGCCGCTGACATTGAACGACGGCGTGTAGGCGTCGCGGGTCTCGACCAGGATCAATTGATCCGCGTCGGCCATCAGTGGCAGGCTTTCGGTGTAGTCCGAAAGATCGCTGTCATTCAAAGCAGACCAGTCGCCTCGGGCTTCGGACCAGATGACATCATGGTTCAGACTGTCTGCATTGTACTGCACGACCGTCACCCGCAGGTCGACCTCTTCGCCACTGCCCTTGGTCAGGTAATACATCATGCGCTGCACATTGGTGATGTAGGTGTCGTCAAGCACCTCCGTCTCGCGAGAGATGATGTCGCCAATGGTATAGTTCGCTTTGATGCTGATGCTTTGCTGACGCATCACGTCAAAGTAAACCCATGACGCTGCAAAGATCACGGCAAGGGCAGGGAAGAGGATGACCGCTTCGACGCTGACGCTGCCCTTGGTGTCGCGCCCGAAACGACGCAGAAGAGTTTTCATATTGGTTTTCATGAGGACGGCTCCTGTACGAAGGCCGAGAAGGACACGATGCGCGCAAAGCCCTGATCATCGGTGTAGAGGGATCCAGCCAGAACACCCATCGGTGCGATTGGCTCGTACTTGTAGCATGCACGCAGGTACATGAGCTGGTTGTCTGTACCGGCATCGAACTGGCGCATCGGGTTCACGGCCCGTGAGGTGTCCGTGCAATCGACATCGCTTGGCGGACTGCTCCAGTTGCGCAGGTCAAGCGGCACCATTTCAAGCTGAAGCGTGCTTTCGCAGTCCACGAGCAGGTTTGCGTTGTCGCAGATGCTCGCCTTGAGCGCTTCGTGCGACAGGTCTTGACCTGTTCCCAGGCGGACCTCGCGGACGGTGGTGTCAAGTGCGCGTTCCAACTGGGTATGCCGCATGGTCAGCGCCCCAAGCTCAATCGTGGCGACGATCAGGACAAGGAACAACGGGACCCAGAGGACAAATTCGATCGTGTTCGCCGACCCTTTTTCGTCACGAAGAAAGGCGCGAAGGTTGTGTTTGAACAAGCGTGTCATTGGGTCAACCTCAACTGGTTAATGGTACGCGCGATCTGTCGGAACGCATCGCTGATCTCGAGCCCTTCCACCGCGAAATAGTGAGCCGGAGAAGAGGCGCAGTCGCTCATCGCGTCCTGTCCGCGTTCCGGCGCTTCGAAACCGATGGCGAACACGGTGATGTCCTGTTCTCTGGCTTGTTCGCAAATGGAGGACAGACGCGCGTCCGCCGCATTGGCACCGACAGTGGCTTCGTAGGCGTAATAGACATCGTAATACTGGTTATAACTGACGAAGCCGTCGTAATACGGTTGGGTGTAGAACTTGCGGGCCAAACCGCGGGTCCCCCAACGCGCAAACACCTCTGCGTTTGTCATGCGGCGCGCGTCATCGCCCCCATCTGGATAGTTGCGATTGCGTGAACTCCAGCTGTTGTTTTCGAAACGCTCCCAGAAATAGACGTCATTACTCGTCCCGCTCCAATCCCGCACCCGCAGTGAAAACCGATCATTGTTCGGATTGGTGTCATTGCGATCATCGATCCAGATATCGGACATGCCATATTTGAACTTGTCCTTGAGATCGAATTGCGTGGTGTTCTGACCATCGGTCATCAGGACCACGATCTTGATCGCGTCTTCCGCTGTATAGGCGGCAGGGCGCCCGCTGGCTTCGCCAACGACCAGACCGTCCGAAATCATCGAAGTCACAACCGGCCGTGCCGATGGATCCAGCAGGTGAACGCCCCACTTCATGCCCAGATCGATCGCGGTGTTGCCGCCTGCGTTGAAGGTCGCAATGTGGTCGGTCAGCGCCGTTTCGTTCGAGCTGTGCACCATGATGGCGGCGTAATCGTCACCCGCGCACCAGGAGTTGAAGTTCGGTGTGCTCGACGTGCTGGTCGACCAGGGGTCGAAATGCCCAAGACGTTCGAGTTCCGTGCTCGGGTTCCATGTGGTGGTGTTGAACGCGGAACTCGGGAAGACGGCGCAGTTCGAATAATTGTGCCCATCATCGAGGTTGTAGTACTGCGCAACGGTCGAGCCGACATTGACCGTCGCATTGTAGGGCACGATGTTGATCGTGGTCAGGCCGGATTGATCTTCCTTGATGACGGTTTCAACAAATTCGGTCGCGGCAGAGCGCAGGTTGCCGATCTTGTTGTTGCTGCCCATCGATCCCGAGACGTCCAGCACCATCGAGATTTCGACATTTGCGATCCGCTCTTCCGCAGTCGCCACACCGGCGGTTTGCAGAGTATCGACGCCGATCAGCCGCATGAAGTTCGCACTCAGCGCGCGTTCGGCTGTCGCGTTCACCATACGGTGGCTCAGGCCTTCGTCCACAGTCACGCTGGACAGCGCGTCGGCCATGTTCATCGCATCGAAATACTCTGTCACGACAAGCTGCGGATCGAGGTCCTGATCCAGGTTGGCCGCGGCAAGCACAGCGCGATCGAGCGTGTTCTGAAGCTTTGTGCGCTGAACCTCGGAATAGATCATGTCAACGCCGACGCCGCCAAAGACAAGCATCATCAAAGAACCGGCAAGTGCCATGATCGACATGTTGCCATCGGTTTCCCGGGCGAAGCGGCTCAAGGGTACGGCAACACTTGACCGTAACGCTGATTTAGTCCGTTTCCCGACAGGCACCCTTGGCAGAAGGTGGCTTAATCCAATCATTCGTTACCTCTTTCCCGTCTGTATCGGACGGACTTTTACCCCACTTACTTTGAGGAGAAATGAAGGCGAAACACGGCAAAATTGCGGCACCAAAAATGGATTAAATTGGAAGTATGTTGAAATTTAAGCAAAAATTTAAACGATTATTCCGGATTGGGCCTGCCCCCGAAACAGTCGGGAAAAATTGCTTCAAACACGAACAAGAAAGGCCTCTCAGAAAAACGTGCCAAGTTAACCAAGCTGTCATAGGGTCGGGTCAATGAAGGGCACAGGCCCACAAGAAATTTTCAGGGAGGGACAGACCAATGAACATGATGCCAGCCAACGAACCCACGTTCCGCGAATCCGTGGACCTGATGTTCAACCGTGCTGTGGCGCTCATGGATTTGCCACCGGGTCTCGAGGAAAAAATCCGCGTATGCAATGCAACCTACACCGTGCGCTTTGGCGTCCGGCTGCGCGGGCAGATCAAGACCTTTACCGGGTACCGTTCCGTGCATTCCGAACATATGGAACCGGTCAAGGGCGGCATCCGCTTTGCGATGTCGGTCAACCAGGACGAGGTCGAAGCGCTTGCAGCGTTGATGACCTACAAATGCGCCTTGGTCGAAGCGCCGTTCGGGGGATCCAAAGGGGGGCTTTGCATTGACCCCCGCGAATATGACGATCATGAGATGGAACTGATCACCCGCCGTTTCGCATATGAACTGGCCAAGCGCGACCTGATCCATCCTGCTCAAAACGTCCCCGCCCCCGACATGGGGACAGGCGAACGCGAAATGGCATGGATCGCGGACCAATACGCACGCATGAACACCACCGATATCAATGCGCGGGCCTGCGTGACGGGCAAGCCGCTGAACAATGGCGGCATCTCTGGCCGGGTGGAGGCGACGGGGCGCGGCGTTCAGTACGCCCTGCGGGAATTCTTCCGCAGTCCGGATGATATCAAGGCCGCCGGGATGTCAGGGTCGCTGGATGGCAAGCGGGTTGTTGTACAGGGTCTGGGCAATGTGGGCTACCATGCCGCCAAATTCCTGCGTGACGAGGATGGCTGCAAGGTGATCGGCATCATCGAGCGCGATGGCGCGCTGTTCAATGAAGCCGGGCTTGACGTTGACGCGGTGCGTGACTGGATTGTCAAACATGGCGGTGTCACCGGTTTCCCGGATGCCGCCCACACGGCCGATGGGGCCAGCGTCCTTGAATGTGAGTGCGACATTCTGATTCCCGCTGCTTTGGAGGGCGTCATCAACCTGTCCAATGCCAACCGTATCCAGGCGCCCCTGATCATCGAAGCGGCCAATGGCCCGATCACGGCCGGTGCGGATGATGTCCTGCGCGAGAAAGGGACAGTCATCATTCCCGATATGTATGCCAATGCCGGCGGTGTCACGGTGTCGTATTTCGAATGGGTCAAGAACCTCAGCCACATTCGCTTTGGCCGGATGCAACGCCGACAGGAAGAGGCGCGACACCAGCTCATCCTGAGCGAACTGGAACGGTTGAGCGACCATCTTGGCGACAAGTGGTCCATGACCCCCGACTTCAAATCCAAATACCTCAAGGGTGCTGATGAACTCGAACTCGTGCGGTCCGGGCTCGATGACACGATGCGCATTGCCTACCAGTCCATGCGAGAGGTGTGGCACGGTCGCGAGGATGTGACGGACCTGCGCACGGCCGCATATCTTGTCTCGATCGAAAAAGTGGCAGCAAGTTACCGCGCGAAGGGTCTCTGACGGATGACAATCGGCATGGGCTGCGATACCCAGCGTGTGACGCGCCGCAGCCCATGCCAGGAGGCCCCGATGATCCGTACCGCTCTTCTCACAACCGCCCTTTCTCTCGGACTGGCCGTACCGACCATGGCTCAGGATGCCGTGAAAGAGGCGGAATGCCGGAAGCAGGGCCAGATTGCCACGAATATCATGACGGAGCGCAAGAACGGGTCGAATGCCCGTCGTGCGGAACGTCGTGTGATCCGTGCTCTGCCGGACGATGCCAAGAAATACGAGGTTGCGGTGCCCGCGTTGGTGCAATGGATCTATTCCATGCCCGCGGACCAGATGACACCCGCAGTCAGCAACGCGCTTTATCAGGACTGTCTGACGCGATAGAGCACACCAAGGCGATTGGCAGCACTGGACTCTCAGGTCCGCAAAACCGATATTTCCGGAATGAGTCTGCCACCCGGATTTCTGGATGAACTGCGCACCCGCACCAGCCTGACCCAAGTGGTCGGTCGCAAAGTGATGTGGGATACGCGCAAGTCCAATCAGGCCAAGGGCGACATGTGGGCCCCATGCCCGTTCCACCAGGAAAAGACCGCCAGCTTCCACGTGGATGATCGCAAGGGGTATTACTATTGCTTTGGCTGCCAAGCCAAAGGTGATGCGATTTCCTTCGTGCGCGAATCCGAAAACGTATCCTTCATGGAGGCGATTGAAATCCTGGCCGGAGAGGCAGGCTTGCCCATGCCTGCGCGCGATCCGCAGGCGCAGGAAAAGGCCGACCACCGCACGCAGCTTGTCGAGGTCATGGAGGTGGCTGTGCGCTACTTCCGCCTTCAACTCCGAAGCGCTGCAGGCACCGCCGCACGCGACTATCTCACAAGACGTGGTCTGGATGAGGCCATGCAAGACAGGTTTGGCATCGGGTTTGCGCCGCCCGGCTGGCAAGGTTTGTGGGATCATCTGGCCGCCCAGGGGATCGCGGCAGACCATGTTATCGAGGCCGGGCTTGCACGACCCTCGCAAAAGGGTGGAAAGCCGTACGATACGTTCCGCAACCGCATCATGTTCCCGATCCGCGACCCCCGCGACCGTGCCATCGCTTTTGGCGGCCGTGCGATGGACCCGGACGACAACGCGAAATACCTCAACAGCCCCGAAACCCCGCTGTTCGACAAAAGCCGCACGCTTTACAACCATGGTGCCGCACGCGAAGCCGCCGGCAAGGGCCAGCCGCTGATCGTGGCCGAGGGCTACATGGATGTCATCGCCCTTGCCTCGGGCGGGTTCGATGCGGCTGTCGCGCCGTTGGGAACGGCCGTCACGGACACGCAGTTGCAGATGCTTTGGCGCATGACGGATGAACCGATCATGGCGCTGGACGGGGACAAGGCCGGCTTGAAAGCGGCCTACCGTGTCATTGATACTGCGCTTCCCTTGCTGGAGGCCGGAAAGTCCCTTCGATTTGTTCTGTTGCCCGAGGGCAAGGACCCCGACGATCTGATCCGCTCCGAGGGGCCCGAGGCGATGCGTTCCCTGATCGACGCGGCACAGCCCATGGTGCAGTTGCTTTGGCGGCGGGAAACCGAAGGGCGCGTGTTCGACAGCCCGGAGCGCAAGGCGTCTCTGGACAAGGCCCTGAGAGAGCGCATCCGCACCATTCAGGACCCGTATTTGCGCAACCATTACGGGGAAGAGATCAAGCGTCTGCGCTGGGAGCTGTTTCGGGGCGCTCAAAGGCCCGCGTCCGGTGCCCGGCGCCCGTCCTCTCGTTTTGTCGCTGACAAGCCGACGGAACACACACGGGCATCCCTGCTGGCCTCTGGTGGGGCCGAAATCGAAACGCGCCTGCGCGAGGCCGTGATCCTCGCGGCTTTGGTGTCAACGCCCCAGCTTGTTGCCGAATTCGAAGGTCAGTTGGAGGCAATGTCCTGTTCCGATCCGGACCATGCCGCGCTGCGCGCGTGTCTTTTGCGCCACTCTGGTGACCCGATTGAAACAGTTCGGTCGGCCGCAGATGCGATACTTGAGGGCGATGCCCTTGAAAAACTGTGCCGGTCTCGCCATGTCGCGATCACGCCTTGCCTGCGCAAACCCGGGGATGTCGATCTTGCGCGCCTGACGATCGTTGAAGAGTTTGCTAAACTGGAGGCCCATTCCGGCTTGCATGCCGAGATTGCCGAGGCTGCAGAAGATATGTATGGCCCGGCCGATGAAACGTTAACATGGCGGTTGAGCCAGGCCGCCGAAGCCCGCCAAGCCGCACAGCGCGCGCAGGCTGAAGACAAGACAGAATACGATCTGGGCCCGAACGGAGCCGCAATCAGCAAAGAGGAACGCAGCGCTTTTGCTGCTTTGATGGAAACGATACGCTTTGACAAACAGCGGAATTGACTGTGTTTTGCTAAGGAAAGCGTAAACGAAAAAAGGTAAACGGGTGTGCGAATCACCCATTCGCGCTAATGATTCGTTTACACGAATCGCCCCCGCCTCGACAGGAGCATCCATGGCCGCCAAAGATAATGACGACGCCAAGACCGAAGACCGCGAGGAAGATGTCAGCCTCGATATGAGCCAGGCCGCGGTCAAGAAGATGATCGCTGACGCTCGTGAACGTGGATACATCACATACGATCAGCTGAACGAGGTGCTGCCGCCCGATCAGGTCAGCTCGGACCAGATCGAAGACGTGATGTCGATGCTGTCTGAAATGGGCATTCAGGTCACTGAAGAAGCCGACGAGGACGACAAGGGCACTAAGGACCTTGTCCAGACGCAGAAACCCGGCGAGGTCAAGCTGGCCTCTGGTACCGCCGAAA
>CAYZAD010000029.1:0-20222 GCA_964476315.1 uncultured Rhodobacterales bacterium | reverse complement strand
GTGGTGTAGCCCAGCTCCGCCTCTTCGCGCTGCCGCTCTTCGAGCCACGTGGTCCTGTTCTTGCCCGCGCCATGTTTGGCTCCCAGAGGACGGGCAAAGCCCTTGGGTTCTTCGTGTCCCTTCAGTTCGACCATCGTGGTCAGAAGGGTCCAGATCTTGCCCTCCTTGAGGCGGATCAAGCCATACCCGCGCGCCACCTCGGTTTCGAATTCGATCCAGGCCGTCGTCACACCCCCTTCTTCGGTGGGCAACTCTCCCTCTGCCAAGGTCCAACCCGAAGGCTTTGTCGTGGCCAACTGGTGCCGGAGCATGTCGGCAACCTGGTCCTTGCCTTCCACGGTCTTGATGTTCCAGGTGAAGGTCACAAGGTCGCGCCAGTAGCAATCATCCAGAAACATGTCAGTGGCAGTGTCGATGTCACCCGCGCTGAGCGCCGCGCCGAAACTGTCCAGAAACGCCTGTGTCTGGTCCGTCAAAGTCGTGTCGAGCATATTTTCCTCCCATTGGATCGTCATTTGGATCTCGATCCACACTCTGGGTCCGCGCTTGTGGTCAGGCCACCGAAAAACCGCCCCCTTCCCACCGCAAGACGAAAAACAGCCGCGGCCTGTTGCGCCGCGCAACACGGCGCAACAGAGGTGGTGATCCTAGCCAGGAGGCTTCAGGCCAGCCTTGCGCATCCGCCGCAGCACGGTTGACCGATTGACACCAAGCCTGCGAGCCACTTGCGACATGTTCCAGTGACAGGCCAGCAGCAACGCTTCGAGATCCTGGTCGGGCTGGGCCTCGGGTTGTGCCGACACGGTGGCCGGCGGCAGATCGGGAAGGTCGATCACGGCCCCTTCGGCCATCGCAACAGCCGCGTCGAGCGTGTGCGCCAATTCACGGATATTGCCCGGCCAATCGCGCCCGGCCAGTTCGATCCGGGCCGCCGGCGAAAGGCGGCTGTCATCCGAGGCGCGCCGCCGGAAGAGCCGATCCAGCAGCCAGTCGAAATCCTGTCGCAGGCGCAAGGGGGGTACTGTCAGCGCAACACCCGAAAGGCGGAAGTAGAGGTCGGGCCGCAAGGGCGTATGTTTGGCATCAAAGCCCCGGATCGCCGTGGAAATGACGCGCAGATCGTCTCGGGCATCCAGCAGCCGCAAAAGCGCATTCTGCGCATCGGCGTTCAGGTCCTCGACCCCGCGCAGGAACAAAGTGCCCGGTGTGGCATCGACAAGCGACCTGACCGTTTCGGCCCCGAGACCGGCACAGCGCAGCATGTGAAAGCCGCGCCCGGCAGGGCCCGAAACATGAATGGCCCGCGCCAGGTATTCCTTGCCGGTTCCGGTTTCCCCCAAAAGCGTCAGCGGCACCGAAGAGCGGGCCAGTCGCGACGCGCGCAGCGCCAGCCGTTCCATGGTTGGATCGGGCCCGGCAAGACCGGCAAAGGCACCAAGATCAGCCCGCGAACGGTCGCGTGTCGGCAAAGGCGCGGCCTGCGGCGCGATGGCGTGCCCGAACAGGGCGCGTCCGTCTTTCAGCCGCAGCACGCGGTCTTCGGTCGGCCGTCCGCGCATCAGGTCGGGCAGGTCATCCAGAGACACTTCCAGCAGGTCTTCGATGTGACGTCCGATCAGCGGCTCGGACGCATCGCGCATCAGGTGTTCCGCACCCTTGGTCATGCCAATGATCCGGCCCGACCCGTCAAGCGCCACCGCCGCCTCGGGGTCGACGTCCAGAAACTCCGGCGAGGTGGAAAACCGCAGCACCCAGTCACGTCGGCTGGAGGCCATGAGGTTGGCCATCTCGACCCGCCGCACAGAGGCCGAGACCAGCGACAGCGCAAGATTCTGGCTCGATTTCGGACTGGGAGAGCGCAGAAGAGAGATATCCAGCACCGCCGCCAGTTGCCCGGACGTGTCATGTATCGGGGCGGATGTGCAGGAAAGTGGCGTGTGGGCAAGACCGAAGTGATCGCTCTGGTGAATGGTGATCGCCTCACCTGTCACGATGCAGGACCCGACGCCACAGGTGCCCGCAAGGTCTTCGGACCAATCCGATCCCAAGTACAACCCCGCCTGGCGCAGTTCATCCTCGAACCTGGGATCACCGAAGAAATCGACGCAGACGCCTTTTGCATCCGCGAGAAGCAGCACGTAGTTCTGCCCTGCGACCTGACGGAACAGCCTTTGCAGACCTGACCGCGCAATGGCAATCAGGCGCTCGGATTGTTCGCGATGCTCCCGCAGTTGCGTCTCCGACACGATGTAGGCCGGGTCGGGGCGTGTGGGATCCATGCCGTAGCTTTCGATACAGCGACGCCAGCTTTCGACCACCAGACTGTCCCGGCCGGTTTCCTCACCTTTCAGAACGCGGTCGATTTCCGTGATATGCTCCTTGTCGCGCATGTGTCCTCCCCGGGTCAGCCTACACCAAGGCCAGCCAATCGCAAAACGCCGCGATGCACAGGGCATTTCCGTGTCAGCGACCGGCGTGCCCCAAGCCGCCGACGCGGTGGCCACCATAAGGGGCCGGTTGCGTCCGACATCGCCGCGACCCGTCAATCCGCGGCACGTTTTCGTCCGTCGATCATGGCGCGCACCAGGTTTTCGCGATGAGCCCGACTTGCCAGGAAGACCCCCGCGACATGCAAGAGGATCAGAAGCAGCGTCGCATTGGCGGCCACTTCATGGATGTCTTCCAAGGCATCGCTGCCGCCGTGTTCGTTGTGGTCGTCGTGGTCTTCATCCTCGACCGTCCAGGCCGGCAGGCTCTGCGCCGTCACGATGCCTGCCAGCGGCCCCTGCCCCTCTTCGACCGCCAGCGTCGCCATGCCCGTAACCGCCGTCAACGCAAGGGCAAAGAGCAGCGCAAGGGTCATCGCACCACCGGCGGGGCTATGGCCGATATGGCGCGCGGCCCGGCCCGAGACGAGATCGCGAAGATAGGCAAAGACCCGGCCCGGTCCTGCAACGAAATCGGCGAACCGCGCCCGGCGCGGCCCCACGAACCCCCACAGCACACGGACCGCAACAATCGCCGCAATCGCGTAGCCTGCGGAACTGTGCAGCCATTGCGGTTCTCCTTCAGAGAGGTAGGCGGTGGCGAAAAACGCCACCAGCCCCCAGTGACCGACGCGGATCAGGGGATCCCAGACCCGCACCATGGCCGTGTTCGTGACGTCCGCCATCAGTCGTCATCCCGGTCATCGCGATCGTCGTCATATTCGCGGTCGTCGTCATCGTCGCGATACGGCAGCACCGCACCGGTGACAGGGTCCAGATACGCCTCGACCCGCATGCCGTTCGCGTCGATCATCTCGACGTCGTAACGATTGCGCTCCAGTTCGATCTCGAGGATCCTGTAGCCTTGCTGCTCGAGCATGGTGGCAACTTGGGCAACGCTCATGCGCTGTTGCGTCTGTGTCTCTGCATTCTGCTGCTGCGCATTTGCACCCAGCGCGAACAGCCCGACAGCCGTCGCGAGGCTCGTGGCGAAAAAGATAGTGCGTGTCATAGTGTGTCTCCTTGTGACATGGCGGCCGTGCGGGCCACCGATGCCCCCTTCTGAACCATGGCACCTGACACGCGCCTGACCCGGTCTGTCAGCTTGCCGTCAGGTTGCAACCGGTAGACACTGCGCCCATGAAACGCCTTGCTTTGCTCTTGTCTGTTCTTGCCGCGCCCGTTCTGGCGGATGGTGACCACGACCGTGCCAGACGCGCGCTTGAGGCGGGGGAAATCCTGTCCCTTTCGGAAATCCTCGCGGCAGCCGAGGCCGTTCGCCCCGGTCGTGTCATCGAAGTGGAGCTTGAAAAAGACGACGGTCGCTGGGTTTATGAGCTTGAACTGGTAACGCCAGACGGCCGTCTTTACGAGATGGAGATCGACGCGGCCACCGGCACCCTTCTTGAAATCGAGCAAGAGGACGACGATTGAGATGCGCGCACTGGCCGTCGAAGACGATCCTCGTATCGCCAGGGACCTGGACGCGGCGCTGACCGCCGCAGGCTTTCGCGTCGAACTCTGCGGTGATGGCGATGAAGCCTGGTTTCTGGGCGACACGGAAGATTACGATCTTGTCGTGCTCGACCTTGGCCTGCCATCGCTGGACGGACTCGCCGTATTGAAACGCTGGCGCGCGAATGGCCGTTCCATGCCGGTGCTTGTCCTGACCGCGCGCGGCACATGGCAAGAGCGCGTCGAAGGGATCGAGGCCGGGGCCGACGATTACCTGCCCAAACCATTCCGCATGGAGGAGGTGATTGCCCGTGCAAGGGCGTTGGTCCGCCGCGCGGGCGGGCATGCCACAGCACTGCAGGAGGCTGGCGCGCTCTCGCTCGATACGAACCGGATGGGCGTCGCATTGCGGGGTGTTCCCATACAGGTGACGGCACTGGAATATCGGCTGCTGGCCTATCTGATGCTGCATCGCGACCGTCCGGTCCCGCCTACGGAATTGCTGGAGCACCTCTACGGCGATGACGATGCGCGCGAGGCGAACGCGCTCGAGGCCGTCATTGCCCGACTGCGGCGCAAGCTGGGACAAGGCGTGATCGGCACGCGGCGCGGCTTCGGCTATTATCTGGAAACCGCATGAGCCTTCGGCTGCGTCTTGCGCTGGCAGGTGCGGTTGCGATCCTGATCGCCCTTGCCCTGACGGCGTTGGGCCTGTCACACCTGTTCGGTGCGCATGTCGAACGGCGTGCGGTGGCCGAGATGACGGCGCATCTGGACCAGGTTCTAGGCGGTCTCGAGACGGGCCAGGACGGGCTTATCATGGCGCGCCCACCAGCAGACCCACGCTTTGACCAGCCCTATGGCGGGCTGTATTGGCAGATCGAAACACAAGACGGCCTGACGCGGTCGCGGTCGCTATGGGACCAGGTTCTGGATCTGCCTGACGACACGCTTGGCGATGGTGGGGTGCATGTGCATCATCTTCCCGGCCCGGAAGGCGCATCCCTTCTGGTGTTGGAACGGTCAGTCACCTTGCCTGTCCGACTTGGCGGCGGTTCGGCGCGCGCCGCTGTGGGACTGGAAAAGGCCGAACTCCTCGCGGCGCGGCGCGCGTTCATGGCCGATCTGTTGCCCTATCTCGGCTTGCTGGCCACGGCCCTGATGGCAGCGGGCTGGATGCAACTCTCGGTCGGGCTGCATCCGCTTCGGACGCTTGGCGACCGGGTCTCTGCCTTGCGGACCGGGAAGGCAACGCGCATGGGGGATCGGTGGCCAGCCGAGGTCGGACCCGTCGCCACGGAAATCGACGCGCTTCTGGCAGCGCGGGAGGTCGAGACCACCCGGGCGCGCGCCCGCGCGGCGGACCTGGCGCACGGGCTCAAGACGCCGCTACAGGCTTTGATGGGCGAAGCGGCGCGCTTGCGCAGCGCAGGTGCACACACACAGGCCGACGCCATCGAGGACACGGCCCGCGCCATGCGCCGCACGGTGGATCGCGAATTGGCACGGGCCCGTACCGCAGCGCGTAGCACAGCCTCACTTGCCAGCCCGGCAAAAGTGGCCGACAGCCTGATCGCGGTTCTGCGCCGAACGCCCGACGGCGCGCGGTTGACATGGAATCAAACGATCGACCGGGATGTCCGGGTCGCCTTGCATGAAACCGATCTGGCGGAAGCCATGGGCGCATTGGCCGAGAATGCCGCCCGTCATGCCCAACAGACTGTCACGTTATCGGCACGTCTGGAGGCAGGTTTTGTTCATGTGACGATTGCCGATGACGGTCCCGGCATTCCCGAAAACCAACGCGCCGCTCTGACCCGCCGACACGCCCGCGCGGATGAAACCGGGACCGGCCTTGGCTTGTCCATCGCGACCGAGATTGCAGAAGCGGCTGGCGGGACACTGACGCTGGACGACGCAGCACCCGGCGTTGCCGCGACCCTCAAGTTGCCGCAATCGCAGGAATGAAGCAGCACGCCAGGAGAACCACATCCGGTTGAAACAATACGCCCTGCGATCCGATGCTGCAGGTGCGCCATTGTGGCACCCCGATCAAATGGCTACCAATACAAAGCCAAGTCCACCCGGCTCCGATTTTATCGACCATGCTATCGGCAGAAGGAATTCGCGTGATGTCCCTCGCAAGAAGCATGTTCGGAGCTTTCTTTACCGCTTTGGTATCCGCCGTTTTCGCGATTTCCTTTGCCGCAATCATCTACAAGGGCAGCCTTGCACCCTATCTTGATCGCGGCATCGGATTGGTGCTGCTGGGCGGTTTTGCAATCGCTTTTACCGGCGCATTCACGCTGTCTTACCGGGGGACGATCCTCGCTCCTCAGGATGTTCCGGCGATCCTTTTGTCTGGCGCGGCGGCAACAATCGTCGCCTCCGGTGAACTGGACGGCGAGGCGTTGTTTGCCACCGTCGCCTGCCTTGTTGCCGTTTCTTCCATGGCCACAGGTGTTGCAGGCATTCTGGTGGGTCGCCTCAAGCTTGCCTACCTCGCGCGGTATGTCCCCTACCCCGTCCTTGCCGGTTTTCTGGCCGCAACGGGATTGCTGCTGGTGATCGGGGGTGTCGGCGTGGCCACTGGCGACACCAGCGGATGGGACAGCTATCTGACGTCAGAGGTGATCCTGAAATGGGCACCGCCTTTCGCGGCTGGGTTGGGAATGCTGGTTCTGACGCGCCTGTTCAAAAGCAGCGTGACCTTGCCAATTGCCCTGACACTCACTGGTTTGGGCTTTTACGCCGTGCTTTGGATTCTTGACATTTCGGTCCAGCAAGCGCGCAGCGGCGGCCTGTTGCTGGGGCCTTTCACCGAGGGCAATCTTCTTGAAGGGATCAGTCCCGCGCTTTTTGCCCGGGCGGATTGGGGTGCGATTTTTTCGCAGACACCGGTGATCATGACGGTCATCGCGTCCTGTATGCTGGGTGCAACGCTCAACGCGTCCGGGCTGGAACTGGCGTTCCGGCGCGACTTTGACATCAGCAAAGAGGTCAAGGGCGCCGGGATCGCCAACATCGTCGGTGGCCTGGCGGGGACCATTCCCGGTTATCATATCGTCGCCGAGACCATCCTTGCCAATCGGCTTGGGCTGGTGGGACGTCTGGCCGGGATCAGCAGTGGGCTTGGCTGCCTGACCGTTTTGCTGCTCGGGGCGAACGTGCTGTCCGGTCTGCCGGTCGGGTTGTTTGCGGCGGTCCTGATATTTCTTGGCAGCGATCTTCTTTACACATGGTTATGGCAAGAACGGCAAAGGCTCGACCGGTTCGACTTCGCGATTGTGGCGATGATCCCGATCATTGCTGTCAGTTTTGGGTTCCTGACCGCAATTGCCGCTGGCCTGCTTGTCGCCTGTGGACTGTTCATCGTGTCCTACGCAAAGCTTGGCCTGATCCGTTCGGCCAGCGATCTGAGTGTGCGCCGTTCCCGCGTCGAACGCCCCGATACAGAACTTCGCGTCCTGGCACATCATGGGTCTGTGGCAAAGGTCGTGGAACTGTCCGGCTTTCTGTTTTTTGGCTCAGCCAACAGCCTGCGCGAAAAGATGCAAGCGCTCATGACATCGCCCGGCGCAAAGCCGCAATTCCTGGTGCTGGACTTCGGTCATGCGACCGGGGTTGATGTGTCAACGCTTCGGGTGTTGGCGCGGCTGGTCTCGGATTGCGGAGACCACGGAATAAAACTCGTGACATCCGGTCTGGCGACGAAAACCCGGAACGAGTTGCACTCACGTCTTGGCGCGCAAGGCGTTGCTTTCTTCGAGACGCTGAACGATGCGCTGGAACATGTCGAAGATGCGATCATCGAACGAGCCCATGAGAACGCGCCCACGTCCCAAGCGCCCCCGGTCGACAAGATCGATGCCTTGCTGTCAGACCTGCCTTCGTCGGATTTTGTCACGCGCATCGCGTTGAGTGCTGGGGATAAACTGGTCGAACATGACGCGCGCACCGACGACATCTTTTACCTGTGCTCGGGACAGCTTGTGGTATCGGTCACCAACAACCACGGGATACCTGTGACCGTTGCCAAGGTCCGCCCCAAGGCGATCATCGGAGAGATGGCCTATTATTCGGGGGACGCGCGGTCGGCAGATATCATCGCAAGCACGCCATCGGTTGTTCTTAGGATCGATATGGGACGCATCGAAGCGCTTGAGAAGACGAACCCGGAGGCCGCTTTGGCGTTTCACAAGGCCATCGCACATGGAATGGCACGCCGCCTGAGCCGAACCACCAAGCTGCTGCGCGACCTTGGAGCGTAAGTCACAGACGCTGTTCGTTTCCGAAGCCAGAGCGCGCAGTGCGCCGAGTGGCATCCGACCATTGCCGCGGAAATCAAAGACAGACCGAAAACCCTTTGTCGGATCAGCACTTTGCGTTAGGTCTGAGCGTGGGTGAACGTATATGCCCGTTCAGAAATTTCGATACCTGCAAGATAACCGCGATACGCCGTTGATTTTGTTCTTTCGACAGGCCCGACCCTGCGAGAAGGCACAGCAAGATGGAAACGACATCAGTTCTGATATTCGACGTGATAGGCCTTACCGGGGTTGTTTTTTATATCGCGGCTTATGCAGCACTCCAGTTCGGGTTGCTCAAGGGCAATGGCTACACCTACACGATTATGAACCTGATCGCGGCAACGCTCGTCCTGGTGTCATTGTCCAATGACTTCAACCTGTCTTCGGCAATCATTCAGACAACGTGGATTGCCATCAGCGTCTTCGGACTGACGCGTTATTTCATCTTGCACCATTCGACCAAGCTGAGCGCGGAAGAAGCGGCCTTTGCCCGGTCGAAACTGCCGAATATCCCGAAACCGATGGTGCGTCAGTTCTTCCTGGCAGGTTCGTGGGCGGACCTGAATTCCGGCACGGTGCTGGCAACCGAGGGCGAAGACCTGAACGCGCTTGTCTATCTGCTTCTCGGGGAAGCCGACGTCAGCCATGGAGGGCATTCTGTTGCGACTCTGAAAGCGGACTCTTTTGTTGGCGAACTGACCTGTTTTGACGGCGGTCGCGCAACGGCGACGGTCACGCTGAACACCCCGGCGCGGGTTTTCAAGATCGCGTCCAAGGATCTCGCGAAGCTCTGTAATCGGAATGCGGAACTGAAGGTGGAAATCGAACAGGCGATCCGCAGGGAAACCGGAATAAAGCTTGTGGCCGCAAATTCACGCCTTCGCGGCGATGCCTCCCGGGCCGAAGCATGATGCCTTCCGAGGCACGAGGAACGCCTAGAGGTTTGATGTTAAGAGCCTTTTCAAGCGATCATTTGCAAGCGTCATATAAAATGAACTAAAATTGAGCGGGCCCGGTGGCCGCTTGGCGTTCCGGGGTTCAAGGCGGAGACGACCACCTGCATGACCGGCAGACCCAAGGACATGGCGGAATTTCTGGCGCAATTGGACATGCAGCACTTGCATGACACTCTTGCTGCCGAAGATGTCGACATGACGGTCTTGCCGCTTTTAAGCGATGACGATCTCAAGAGCCTGGGTCTGAACCTTGGCCAGCGCAAGAGGCTGCTGCAGGCTCTTGATGCGATCAATGCAACCGTTTCTGACACGGCACTTTCAGACAGCAGGATCGTGCAAAACCCGGTTCAGCTACGTCGATTGAGCGTCCTGTTCTGCGACATGGTGGGATCGACCGAATTGGGCGAACGCCTGACAATCGACGAAATGCAGAGCGTACTTCAGCAGTATTACGATACAGCGAACCGGGTTGCCGCCCGCCACAACGGTCATGTCGCAGCCTCACAGGGTGATGGTCTGGTGATCCTTTTCGGGTATCCGCGCGTGCTGGAAGGCATTGCCGAACGCTGCATTTCCGCAGCACGCGACTTGCAGCGGGCGTTGTCCGAAACCCCGGTTCGCATCGACGGGCAAGACCCGGTTTTCATTACCACACGGATCGGGATCGCGTCTGGTCAGGCTGCCGTGGGCCTGAAACACAACGACGTGTCCGGCGACCACATGCATCTTGTCGGCCCCGTGGTGAACCGTGCTGCCCGTTTGCAGACGGTCGCGCGCCCGCATGGTTGTGCCGTCGATGTCCGAACACGGGAACTGACCGAACATACGGTGTCATACGAAAACGCCGAACTGCACAGGCTCAAAGGGATGTCGGACCCGGTCGAGGTGTACCATGTGCTTGGCACACGCCACGGGGCAGCGACCCCGACGGCCCTTGTTCCGGTCATCGGACGCGCGGCCGAGACCGACAGACTGTCCCGCCTCTGGCACGAAGCACAGGGCGGGCGGGCGCGCACATGTACGATCATTGGCGATGCCGGTATCGGCAAAACGGCCCTGGTTCAAAACTTTCTGGCAAACCACGTTTCCTCACCCGTGCGGATCATCCGGATGGAATGCAGTTCCATGGCGGCGCAATCTCCATTGCGGCCGGTGGCAAACGCACTTTCCGCACTGACACAGGCCAGCGACGCGCCGCAAACGCTGGCCAGTCTTCTGAACAATTCCGCGCCGGACATGACTGCGCGGGTCGCGCAGTTCCTTGAAATGACCGGTAGCCCAAACGCGGATGCCGCGATCACGGCCAGCGATCGGGAGGCCATTCTTGATCTGCTTGCGGGCTGGATCGTCAATGGATCGGGCGACCCGACGATTGCGGTTCTGGAGAACGCGCAATGGGCAGACGATACCACGCGGGAATTCATGAAACGTGCCGCAGCGCGGGCTCATGCCGAACGCGCGCCGCTGCTGATGCTTGCCGTGACACGGGATGAAAGCGCGGACCTGTGGTCTGACCTGCCAGAACACGACACGCTGATCCTGCCACCTTTGAACGGATCTGACGCAAGCGATGTCCTGCACAGCGTCCTGGAACAGACGCCGGTGCCACAATCCGTCAAGGACAACATTCTCTATCACGCGGATGGCAATCCGCTGATGCTGGGCACGCTGGGCCATGCGCAGGTGCGCCACCTGGTGCCGGAAGTCGCTGACTCCGTGTTCGTGCCACACACGATTTACGAGTCGGTTTCGAAACGTCTGGACACTATCCGATCCGGGCGTCGCGTGATCGAAGCGCTTGCGGTGCTGGGGACACCTGCCAGCCGGGACGTCCTGTCAAACGTGCTTCGCTCCGATGCGCAGGCCCTCGAACCGGCGCTAGATGCGCTTGAACAAGCCGGGCTTGTTGATCGCCAAGGTCCTCACGCGCAGGAAACCATCGCAATCCGCCACAAGGCCTATCGCGACGTGATCTACGAACAGATTGACGGCAGCATTCGCAAAGACATGCACGCCGCCGCGTTCGTGGCGCTGCGTGAAACCCAGGGCATACGCCCCGAAGTTCTTGCCAGCCATGCACAAGCCGCGCAGGATTGGGTGAACACGTCCAAATATGCGCTGGATGCAGGCGAGGCCTTTCTGAAGCGTTCTGCCCTTGTGGAGGCGGGACACTATCTTGACATGGCAGACGCGGCACTCAGGCGCGTGCCGGCAAGCCCGTCGGTCAACCGGGATCGTTTGCGCGCGGTGACGGGCCTCGCCTCGGTCGAACGTGCCCGATTTGGCATCGCGACCGACAGAAGCGCCGAGTTGGGCCAGTTGGCTGCAGAACTCGCGCGGGACACCGGCGATCAGAAGGCCGAACTTCTGGCGCTGAACGGGCTTTACTCCCATGCCTTGGTCCGTTCGGATTATCCCAAGGCGGATAACTACGCGACAGCGCTTCTGGCGGCTGCGGAACTGAACCAGAACAAGACCTTCGTCATGATCGGCACCCGCGCGAAAGGCGCTGTGGCTTTGCATAGGGGCGATCAGGTAACCGCAGTGCACAGTCTTTCCGAGGCCCTGGCGCAGTATGATCGGGACGCGCATTTGCCGTTGGCCCATGCGCATGGCTATGACCACGCAGAGATCTGTGCCGCCCTGCTGTCCATGTCGCTTTGGATCAGTGGTGATCTGGAACGCGCGCGGCACTTCAGTGCGTTTTCGATCACGCACTCAAAGGACATCGACCACGCTCATTCGCTGGCTCAGGCAATGTCGTTTCGGGTGATGTTGGGAGCCTTGGCACGTCACGGGTCGGAGTTGGACGAGGTCGGTGCCGAGGGAGCCAAGGTTGCCGAGACTTTCGGCATCAGCGTGATGCGGGCAGCGTGCCGCCTGTTTCCGTTTGCAACGCGGTTGTGCCTGAACGCGGCCGCTCCGACACAGCAGGACATGGCTGACCTCGCCCTGCGCGTCGAGGAATTCCGCGCAGTCAACCCGTTCAACTATGGGCCGCTTTTGGCATCTGTTCTGGCAGAGGTCTACCTGCGGGCTGATGACCTTACCGCCGCCGATGCCGTTCTGGAGGATGGCATGGAGACCGGGCGCAAAACCGGTGAAACCTGGACATCTTGCGAATTGATGCGCATGCGTGCCCGCCTTGCGGCTGCACGCGGGGATGAAAAAGACGCGGCACGTCTGCGCCGCGATGCCCTTGAGCGCGCGCATCGCACCCATGCTGCGACCATCGCGCTCCGCATCGCGTGCGATACGGTCGAAGCGGCCCCCGATCCTGCGTCGATTGCGGCCCTTCGCGACGCGCTTTCCGGGTTGTCCTCACGCGACAGGGGTTGGGATATCCTGCGGGCTGAAACGCTGCTTCGGGCTGTCGCCGGACACTGAGGAAAACGCACCGCCCAATGTCAGATGTTCAAGGGCTTCGAACACCATGGGCTGGGCATGCGACCGCCCCAATCGCGCCGCGACCTCGTTCAGGGGGGCTGGCGGGCGGCACGCCGCTGCCACGTCCAACGCCGTGACAGAGCCGAAGCGCGTAAACACGTCCTGCCTCGCAGGCATATCGATTGCGGGCGCCCAGCGTATGCGGTCGTGATCCAGAACCGGGGCGCGTGTCAAAGGGCGGGTCAATGTGACGGGGTCGCAACCAAGCGCAGGTGCCGGGTCGGGTGCGATAGCTTCGGCATGTTGTTCCCAGAACGCACCGCAAAACAACTCTTGATCGCGATAGGCCCGTGACGTGGCCTGTCGCGCAGCGCGCACGGCTTCGGTGTGTTTGTGGCGCAGGAAATCAAGCGCTGCGTCTGTTTCGCCAGCGGGATCAAGGATCGTCCGCGCCGCAATCGCCGACTGCACCCCGCTGCGCATGGCATGAACCAACCCGTGCGACGCAATGGGATCACGCGCGAGGGCCGCATCCCCGACAAGCACATGTCGGCGTGCCAAGACCGGATCGTCGACACAAGACAATCCAGCGGCCCCCGGTGTTCCAACCGTCACCGCCGTCGCCTTGGCAAAGGTCCGCGAAGCGGCAAGGCGGGCACCGGCATGCGCATGCCGTGATCGCGCCGTCAGACCGGACAAAGCGGCCGTTCGTTCAAACATCACCCCATGGACCAACCCCGCGTCCGGGCGACAGGCCCAGAGCCATCCTTGCTCCTGAGCCTCAAGCCACATGGACCCGGGGGCAAGATCGACCCTGGCGGCGAAAGGAAGCGCCACCAGATCGGACGCCGCGCGCTTGGTCGCGTTGCGGCCACGCGCATCAAGCACCATCTCGCAGTGCACCGTGCCCGCATCCGTCATGACCTTGGCACCAACCTCGGTCACCGTGACCTTGCGCACGCGGGTCTGCAGGTATCGCACATGGGGCGCAGCCTTGGCGCGCAATACCGCGTGCAGGGATTTGCGCCGCAGTAACAACGGACCGTCCCCTTCGAAGCTCCGGGTCTCAGGTGTGTTGCGCCACAGCAGTTCCATCCGCACCGCCGGGCCATCGCTGATGCCGCAGATCGCAGACAAGAGACCGATATCGTCAGCCAGCGGTGCGCCGGACGCCGGGAAACTTTCGATGGCGTGGCCTGTATGGGCGGGGGCTGCGTCCACGAGAACGACATCGACCCCCGCCAATCCCAGCTGTCGGGCCGCGATGGCACCTGCGGGCCCCGCGCCCAGGACCGCCACAGCGGCCTTATGACCGGTCATCGAACCATTCGGGACTTGCCCGCATCATGCGCGCGTAGCTGCGCAACCCATAGTCGAGCCAACCGCGCACGAAGTCGCAGGCCGGACGCCCCGCATGCAGCACTTCCTGGTGACAGCCGCCACCGCACAAGCGCCGCGCCCAGCATGATTGACAGGGGCTTTGCCGCTCTACGGTGCGCGCGTCCAGAAAGGCCGCGCGCGCGGCGTCATCCGGTCCGGTTTCAAGATTGCCCATCGCGCCCAGCGGGTCTTTGACAAATCGATGACACGCGGAATACTCCCCCGCCGCATCCACAGCGAGGTAATCGCGCGCTGCCCCGCATCCATGGCTGCGCGGTCGCCCGCGGTGCAACTCTTCCAGCACGGTGGCAAGGTTTGCGAATGGATGATCACGGCCCGCACTGACCGCATCAAACCACGCATCGCCGCATGCCTTCATCGCATCAAGCAAGTCTGCAAAATCCGCGCCCGCCAGGGCGCCTTTGCCCGTCGGAGACGATATCATCGGCGCAACGCCGACAGATGAAAAACCAAGCGCCCCGATATCTGCAACGACCTTGGGAATATCGAGGTTGAGCGGCGTGACCGTCACCCGTGCGCCGATCTGAATGCGGTTCCGACGTTCAAGAAGGGGCGCGATCCTGTCCGCGACGCGATCGAAGCTGCCCTTGCCCGCGCGATCGGGACGCAGCCGGTCGTTCACATCACGTCCACCATCAAGACTGACCGTCACGGCAAAGCGGTGGCGCGCGAAGAACTCTGCGTCTTCGCTGGAAATCAGCGTGCCATTGGTGGTCAGCGAATACCCCACCTGTACGGCGCGCGCGGCCGCACGTGTATTCGCATAAGCCACGGATTTCCGGATCAGATCGCGCGCGACCATCGGTTCACCGCCCATGAAGGCGATCTTGACCCCAGTGCCCGGCACTGCCGAGGAAATCAGATGGTCAATCGCTTTTCTGGCGATATCCCAATCCATGCGCGTGTCTGCCCCGCCGAAACTGCCACCCGCCGCGTAGCAGTAGCCGCAGGCAAGGTTGCACGTCTGCGACACGGTCAACGCGAGGGCGCGCACGGGATGCACATCGACACGCGGTGGAGGGGCGTCGACCGGCGTGTCGAGGCCGAGGCGCGCAAGCTCCAGTGATGCGGCGCTATCGCCGGATTGCAGGGCGTGCCGCATCCGGCTGGCGTCGCTTTCCGACAGCCCAAAGATCGCGGCGGTTTCCGCCATCAAGAGAAGGTCGCCGGCCACATGTGCCAGTGCGCTGGGTTGTTTTTCGGGCTTGGGAAAAACCGATGTCATTCGAAGATCGCGAAGAAGGGAACGCCGATGTTTTTACGCGCCAGACCAAGCGCGATCTTGTTCAGGTCGTGCATTGCGTCGCGCGCCTCCTTGATCCTGGCATTGGCCGTTGGCATGTCGCCCAAACCAGCTTCGATCAGGTAGGCTTCGCGAAGAGCATCCAGCGCGATCCTGATCTGCTCCAAAGCGGGTTTGACGTCCGCCGCTTCTGGTTGACCCGGCTTGATCGGGCGCAGATAGAGCGCCTCTTGGTGTTCATAGGGGGCAAGGAACCGTTTCACATCGCGGAACTTCTGGTAATGCTGCATCCCATCGCTGTCGATCCGCACGGCCAATTGATACAGGCCTTCGGGAAAGGGGTGTCGGGACTCCCGCAAGAGACCAACGAGGTTGGCATATTCGGTGTCCAGAGGTCCTCCGGGGCGCTCCACATCCACGAAGCTTTGCAGCACATCCTGCGTGGCACGATCCAGTTTACGGTGTCGCGTGACGTTTTTGTCGGGGTCTTTGGGGTCCGGTTCGGTGATCTTTTCTGCCGGTGTCAGGCAGGGTTCGTATGGTCCGTGTTCGGGATAGGCCTTGTGGATGAGCCACAGCGTCTGGTTGACCCACCTGAGGTGAGTCATTTCGCTCAACGCGACCGACAGGATCAATTGACGCGCAGCGCGCAGGTCTTCTTTCAGACCGGGCCAGTTTGCCTGTTGGTCTGGGGTAACTTCGTCCGGTTCGCGCAGGCTGAAATAGGCATAAAGATATTCCAGCGCGAGGGTCAGTTCCATCCCGGCCAGCTGCTGGCTCAGATCCGTGATCATCTCCTCAAGGGTCTCGTATTTCGTCAGCCGGAGCAGTTCTGGCACCTCGGGCGTCCCGGCGACTTCCTGGCCCTGAAGGACGAAATCAAGCTGTTCCCAATGCAGGTTGATCTCGTATGGATCGTAGCGATCGGGGCGCGCCTTGGACAAAGTGGTCTGCGCCGAGACATCCTTCAAAGGTTCATGGCGTCGGCGCATCCAGTCGATAAAGGTGACAGCCTGCGCCGGATCGTGTTCGTCCGTACGATTGTCCAGCATATCCTTCGGGTCATCGACCTCTCCAAGGACAACGTCAGGATGGTTTGATGCCCAGTAATGACAGGCGCAATCGCGGAAGTCGTGGGTCCACGGGCTGCACATCGAGGACGTCAATTCACCGGGGTGATACACCGGGTCGATCATGCCTTCCTCGTTCACATACATCCGCCGCTGCCCGGTCAGGACCACGGGAAGCCCGGTGGGCGAACCGTCTGCGGCGCGCTGCGTCAGGGCAATGGTGAGCGGCTTTTCAGGCTCGATCAGGCGGATGATCCACCAGCAGGTTTCGCCTTCGTAAGGCACCAGCCCCACACCGTTCTGATAGACGGCATAGTCGTAAAGCATGATCCGCTTTCCGTCCTGTTCGACAAAATGCAGGTACCACGTGCCATCGCCCAGCGCGGCTCCTTCGGGACCGGCAAATTGCTTTTTCAGGGCGGTCACCCAGGCTGGCCCATCTGGCGTGAAATGGTCGGCAATGATCGGGTCGCCGGTCGGGTCCGCATAGACCAGTCGCGCCCCTTGCGTGCCGTCTGTGCCTGCCGGGGTGATGCCAAGGAATTCGAACACCAGACCCGGGAAAAACCGCACGTCCAACTGTCGCACGTCGAATTCAAGCCCGGGAAAGCAGTTCCCCACGCCCGAATCCATCAAAGTGGACACCGGATTGCCCAACACCGGTTCGGCATAGACAGGGTTGCCGCGTGGCTCTGGGCGGGGCGTGAGGTTCAACTGTGTGAGCGATTGTCGTGAGATGGTGCTCATGTCTTGGCCCCCGTCGGCGGTTCATTCAGATCAGGTTGCACGGTGTGTTTCCACTCACCTTCCAGCAGGTCGAGGTACTTCATCAGCTGATCGTATTGCCGACGTGTGACCGACAATGGCACACCCATCGAATGGCGCATGTAAGGCGGCATGCGCATATCATAGGTCTGGCCCTTGATCGTGCGCGGATCGCGGTAGGTGATGTCGTCCAACCCGTCGCGGTCTGCGAAATCGACCTTGGGGTCCGGCTGGACGCCGGGGATTTTCGGCAATTCCGCGACATAGGCAAAGGGCGGGCGCACGATGCGGCGTACGCGGTTCGGGTCGCGGGACAAAAAGGCGCGCAGGATCGGGCTGTCACACATGCGCGCATGCACCTGCTGCACCACCTGCGTATAGGGCAAGCGGTCATGCGCCCCGGATCGCGGTTCGATCGTATCGCCCTGCCCCGGAGTGTATTCCGGTGTCAGGCTGGCATAGGGCGCATCGTCTTCACGCATGGATTTCGGACCCAGCCGGGGTGTCATGCCCTGATCCCAATCGGGATCGTTCTCGTCAGGTTCGCTCAGAAGCTGCGCATTGCCATCAAGCGCCCAGGACCGCCGTTGATCGAGATTGACCAGGCTGGCGGTTTCAAAAATCCGTCGAAACAGATCAAGCACATCGACCGGGGTCTTTTCGATGTCCATTTCAGCAGGCGGCAGGTCGCGGTCTTCCAATTCGTCCCTGATCGAATACATGGGCCGCTTGTCAGGCGCGAAATCCGGCGGCCCGGCCATCGACCGGGCCTGCGCCACGTGCTTCACGCCATCGACGGCCATCTCGGCTGTCAGGACCAGGTCGCAGGTGTCGTCGATCAACCCCCAACCGTTGCCGGATCCCACCCGCGCGCCGTCGTAGCTGTCCATCGGAGTGGGCCATTTCGGGGAATTGTCGGTGCGGAAATTGTATCCCGACCAAGGTGTGTCCGAACTGAGAATCCGGTTTTCCTTGCGGGTCATCTTGTGGATGCGCCCGTATTCCGTCACCGGCGGCGCAAAGGCACCCGGCGGCAAAGGTGACGCCGGCGCGCGCGCTGCTTCGGGCGGGCCGTATGCGTCCCCCTTGCCCGGAGTGAACCGGATGCGGACCTGATCGAGCCGGGTGTGGCAGTTGAGATCGGTCAGATTTTCCTTGAACGTCTTGATCTTGCCCAATGGCAGCGGCGCATCGGGGCGCACCAGCGGGACCTGGTCCTCGGTATGGGGACTGATCGCATCAAGGTGGTGCGTCTTGTAATTGTCGGCCGAAAAGACCTTGCGCGCGATGGCGGCACACGAGGCCAGTTTGGTTCGGGCTTCGGCCTTTCGATTGGCTGCTACAACGGTAAATTGCAGGTGTTCCAACTTGGTGCCACGCGCCTCGAGAAACGCTTTGGTGACCGGAACTTTCACAACGGTTCCATCGGCATCCTGTATCCGCGCCCAAAGCTCGAAGAACGGCGCCACCGGTTTGATTTTGCCATGCCGGTCCTTGAACCTGACCTCGGATGGGGTCTCGACCTTTAGCGTGTAGGGATGATGGCCGTTGCCCTTGACCGATGTCTCGATCAGGCTGGCTGCGGGTTCTATCATCGTCTGAACACCCCGCGCCGGGTTTTCATCAAGCTTCCAACGATAGGCCGGCATCGGCTCTTTTGAACGCCCGACGCGGGCGATGGCCATTGGCGGATCAAAGAAAATGCCCAGCACGCGACCCTGTTTCGGGTCGCGTCCGCACCACGGCGCGCAGCGTTCTTTGTCAGAGTGGGTGCAAGGGTGTGTTGTGTCTTGGCTCATCAGACGGGCTCCGCTTTTTGCGCATCACCCTGGCTTGGCGCAGGTTGCGTCAGGGGGGCCGGTTTCGGACCAATGCTTTGTTCGAACCAGAACATGTTGTCCGGATCGTACTTTGCCTTGACCTCTTGAAGGCGCGGCAGGTTTTTCCAGAAATAGGCTTTCAGGAAGTCTTTTGTGCCGCGGCGTGGGTAGTTCTGGTAGCGTCGTCCGCTGCCCATTGCCGTCGCCAAGGTACCGAGGCCGTCCAACCAGTCGACCGTGGCCTGCTTGTGGGTGTCGAATGTCCAGAACGCCCAGCTGAACATGTCAATCGACGGGTCGCGATGAACAAAGGCCATCTCCGTCGGGTCAGGTTCGGCAATGGCGCCTCCGTAGAACTCCATGGCGATAAAGCAGGTTTTGTCCGGGGCGTTCAGGAAGTGCTCCACCACCCCCTGCCACCGGTGCGCTGAGTGGTGTTCGTTGATCAGCCATCCCTCGACCAGTGGCTTGGTGTTCATCGAGACATTGGGCATGTCGAGGCCGGGCGGATTGACCGTCTGCAACAGCATCTCGTTCAGACGCGTGTATTTGTGTTTGTGCGTCCAGATTTCGACATCCTTGCGCGGGTCATCCAGAGTCGCCAGCAGGGGCTTCAGGGCCGCCTGCGCTTCTGCGCGCGTGCCGTCATACAGACCGCGCAGGCACAGACAGGGGATTTGACCGTTGGGATGGTCCGCGTCCGGAAGGTACATCAAAAGCGCCTGATGCCCCATTTTGGGCGGCCCTTCATCCGGAGCGGGAGTATTGGAATACCCGGCCTGCAAAAGCTCGAGCACGCGGCAAACCCTTTCAATATCGGCCTTGTGCGCGTGGCGCATGTTCCACCGCAAGCCAAAGCCGAAGAATTTGCGATCCAGGGGAACCGGGTCATACACGATCTCCAAGAGAACCCCGAACTGGTTTCCTGTGCCCCCGCGCACCGCCCAGAAAAGATCGTCGTTTTCCTGCGCATTGGCGGTGACGATCTTTCCGTTGGGCAGCGCCATGCGCACACCGATGACGCGGTCGCAGTTCATCCCGAAAAGACGGGAGGTGAACCCGTACCCCCCTCCCATCATGTATCCAGCGACATTCACCGTCTCGCATCCACCACCCGGCAAATGGAGCTTGTGATATTCCAGCATCCTGTTCAGCTTGCGGAACGTGACGCCCGGCCCACAGCGCACGGTGGGTGTTTCGCGATCCACGATCACATGGTTCAGACCCGACGTGTCGATGACCACCTGGTCGTTGACCGAGTAACCAGCGGTGCAAGGGGATGTCCCGCTCTCTGTTGAAACTCGCCTGAGCGGCGCTGCTTGGTTCGAG